>NZ_VFVB01000010.1:0-207271 GCF_006658535.1 Mesorhizobium sp. B2-4-13
GGGGCGGGGTGCGCAATGTGCTGGTGGGCGCCGCGCTGATCGGCATCCTGCTCAACGCCATGACCATCATCGACATTCCGCTGCTCTACCAGAACCTGATCAAGGCGGCGATCCTGCTCGGCGCCATCATCGTCGACGGCATCATCAATCCGCGCGACGAACAGACCGCGCAACAAGGTGACATTTAGAGCAGATGGGCTAGCCCATCTTGCTCTGGGGTACCCGGTGCGATCGCGATGATCGGCCGGCAATGAAACCGAACCAGAGGATGAGACATGAAACTGATCAGAACACTCATGGCGGCAGCCACGGCGCTGGCCGTCACCGCCTTCGTGGCGCCGACCTTCGCCGCCGACGATCCAGGCCCCGCTGCCTATGCACAAGCGCTGAAAGGCAAGCGCGTCATGCTGGTGCCGCTGGCGATGGGCTTCGACCTGGCGCAGGGCTGGGCGCATTATCTGAAGAAGGAAGTCGAAGCCTGGGGCGGCACGTTCGAAACGCGCGATCCCAACTGGGTCGTCGATGCCGGCGCGCAGGCGATCACCGACGCGATCTCGTCCGACACCCGACCTGATGTGCTGATCATCCATGCGCCGGACCTCAACTCCTATTCCAAGCTTATGAAGAAGGCGCAGGCCGCCGGCACCTATGTGATCCTGGTCGACAATCCGGCGAATTTTCCCGCCGATGCCTTCGTCGGCAGCGACTGGGACCGGCTCGGCCAGCTCGAGGCGGAAGCCGCGATCAAGGGCTGCGGCGAGAACTCCTCCAAGAAGATCGGGCTGGTGCAGGGCGACCAGGCCAACTCCTCCAGCCTTTACCAATATGCCGGCATCATGAAGGTGCTGGACAAGCATTCCGACTTCAAGGTCGTGGCCAAGCCCGATTCCAACTGGGATGCGACGACCTCGCGCAACGTGACCACGACCATGCTGCAGCAGAACCCGGACATCTGCTCGATCATCGACTTCTGGGATGGTGATGCCACCGGGGCGTCGGCCGCGATCCGCGACGCCAAGCTCGACGGCAAGGTGTTTTTGGTCACCACAGGCGGCGGCGAAAAGGCGGCCGATTGCGACAAGCTGAACGACGGCACCTACGGCGCCGTGGTGATGACCGATCTTGCCCGCCAATCGGGCGACATGAACGCCATCATCAAATTCCTGCTGCAGAGCGGCCAGCCGGCAGGCACCTCCCACACCTACATCTACACGCTGGAGAAGGCAACGACCAAGGCCGACCTCAAGCCCGACAGCTGCTGGGACCTGAAGGCGCTGCAGGCCGAAGCAGCGGCGAAGTAAGCTGATCGTCTGCAACCGATATCGACGAGGTGGCCGGATTGTCCGACCACCTCTTTCTCTTGTGGCCCTAGACCTGGCAGCAGTGACCCGATGAGCTTTCGCGAACGCCTCCAGTCCTGGCGCTACAATCTCGTGCCCGACCATCTCGTCGGCGAGATCCTGACCAAGCGCTGGACCGACAACGCCATTCCCTTCCTGGCGCTGGTGGTGACATTGGCGACTTTCGGCTCGATCATTCCAGGCTTCTTCAAGCTCTCTTCCCTGCAGGAATCGACCCGCCAGCTCGGCGAGTTTTCGATGGTCGTCACCGGCATGACGGTGGTGATGCTGGGCGGCGGCATCGATCTCTCGGTCGGTTCGATCTTCGCGCTGTCCTGCTTTTCCGCCGTCTATGTCTTCTTCATCCTCGAACAGTCGATCTGGCTGGCGCTGGCCGCCTCGCTCGCCACCGGCCTCGTGTTCGGCGCAATCAACGGCTACCTCGTCGGCTATCTCAGGCTGCGTGCCTTCCTTACCACGCTGGTGACCTTCATCTTCGGGAGGGCGCTGTTCGATATCCTGGTCACCACCTATGCCGCCGATGTGCAGCTTTCGACCGCTACGTCCGACGTGCTCGATTTCATCGGCGACAGCACTTTCTGGGGCCTGTCCGTCTCGGTGTGGCTGGCGATCATCCTCGCCGTCGTCACCCATATCGCGCTGACGCGCTCGCGGCCGGGCTGGCATGTACTGGCGGTCGGCGGCTCCCGGCGTTCGGCGCACAATGCCGGCATCCGGGTGCGCCGTACCGTGTTCATGACCTATGTCTTTTCCGGCTTCTGCGCCTCGATCGGTGGGTTTCTCATCGCCTGCCGGCTGAGCGGGGCAGGGCCGGGCACTGGCCTCAACCTCGAGATCATGGCGCTGACGGCGGCGGTGGTCGGCGGCGTCAGCCTCGGCGGCGGGCGCGGCTCGGTGATCAAGGGCCTGATGGGCGCCATCATCGTGCTGACCATGACCAACGGGCTGATCCGGCTGGGCTATGGCACCGGCACCAACCAGATGGTGCTCGGCATCATGCTGGCGGTGGCGGTGACCATCGACATTCGCTGGCTCAAGAACCGCCACAAGGTACTGAACGAGGTCTATGTCGCGCCGGTCTATCTCAAGATGGGCGAAACCCAGTCCGCGGTGCCGGGTTCGGGCACGCCTTACGCGCTCGACAACCGGCTGTCGGCGGCCGACCATATCGGGCTCGGCGAACTGGAAGGGCCGGAAGACGTCATCCTCGACCGCGACGACAATCTCTATTGCGGCACGCGCCATGGCGAGATCGTCCGCTTCTTCGCGCCGGATTATGTCAGGTCGGAGGTGTTCGCCCATATTGGCGGCTTTCCGCTGGGCTTGGCCTTTGACAAAGGGGGCAATCTGATCAGCTGCGTCGGCGCGATGGGGCTCTATTCCGTCTCTCCGGATCGCGCGGTCAAAAGGCTGTCGGCCGAGACGTCGCGCTCCTGGACCTCGATCGTCGACGACGCGCGGCTGCGCGATCCCAATGATTGCGATATCGCGCCGGACGGCCGGATCTATTTTACGGACTCGACCAAGCGTTATGACGCGCATGACTGGGCGCTGGACTCGATCGAGAACCGCGCCACCGGCCGCCTGCTGGTCTACGATCCCAGGGATGGGTCGACAAGGACGCTGCTCGACGGCTACCGTTACACCAATGGTGTCTGCATGGCGCATGACGGCAAGTCGCTGTTCTTCGCCGAAAGCTGGGCCTGCCGCGTGCATCGCTATTGGCTGGAAGGGCCGAAGGCGGGCACCGCCGAATGCGTCATCCGCGACATGCCGGGCTACCCCGACAACATCAACCGCGCGTCGGACGGCAATTACTGGATGGCGTGGCTGGGCATGCGCACGCCGAGCTTCGACCTGTCGCTGCGCCACCCCGACATGCGCAAGCGCATGACGCGCCGGCTGCCGCAGGACGAATGGCTGTTCCCCAACATCAACACCGGCGGCGTGGTGAAATTCAACGAGAAGGGCGGCATCGTCGAGGCGATGGGCGACTTGACGGGCGACGCGCACCCGATGGTCACCTCGATGCGCGAGCACAAGGGATATCTCTTCGTCGGCGGCATCCTCAACAACCGCATCGGCCGCTATAAGGTTTCCGGCGCCGACCCGAACTGGACCAGCTCCGCCTCGTATTGGGGAGCACAGCCATGATCCTCGACCCAATCCTGGATATGTTTCGCGGCAAGGCGGTGACCATCCCGCCGCTCGACGGCGCCTTCCGTCCCAACACGCTGCTCGACGATGCGCCGGCTTTTGTCGGATTGACCGAACCGGACAATCTACTGGTTGCCGACGGCCGGCTGCTAGCCTCCAGCGGCGGCGCCATCTATTCGCTTGCCGCCGACACTGAGCCGAAGGTTGTCGAGACCTTTCCTTCCCCAATCACGGCGCTGGCTCTGTCGCCATCGGGCCAACTGACGGTGGGGCTCGAAAGCGGCAGGCTGCTGACATCGGGCAAGGAAGTGTCGCTGCCGGCCGGTGTCAGCTGCATCACCGCTCTTGCCTATGCCGAGGACGGCACTTTGTGGTTGGCCAACGGGTCGACCGAGCATGCGCCATCGCAATGGGCCGCCGATCTGATGAAGAAGGGCGCATCCGGTTCGCTTTGGAAGCGAAACGCGGCAGGCGGCGAGTTCCGCAAGATAGCCGGCGACCTCGCCTTTCCCTACGGGCTCCACCCCATCGGCGGCGATGTGCTGGTCAGCGAAAGCTGGCGCCATCAGCTTGTCCGCTTCGACGGTGCGACCGGCAACCGTTCGACCGTGATGACGCATCTTCCCGGCTATCCCGCTCGGCTGTCGCCGGCCGGCGATGGCGGGGCGTGGCTGACCTTGTTCGCGCCACGCAACCGGCTGATCGAATTCGTGCTGCAGGAAACGCACTACCGCCAGGACATGATCGACCAGGTGCCGCCGGCTTACTGGATCGCGCCGGCGCTTGCCTCCAGCCGCAGCTTCCTCGAACCGCTGCAATGCGGCGGCATCCGTACCATGGGCATCCACAAGCCGTGGTCGCCGAGCCGCTCCTACGGGCTGGTGGTCAGGCTCGATCGAGACATGCAGCCGCGGTTCAGCCTGCACAGCCGCGCCAACGGCACGCGCCACGGCATTTGCAGCGTGGTGGAAAAGGGCGGCCAACTGTTCATTGCTTCCAGGGGTGGCGATTGCGTGCTGGCCGTCGACCTCGCCTCGGGAGGTTTCTGATGGAACCAATTATTCGCCTCGAAAACGTCACCAAGAATTATCGGGGCGTTCCGGCAGTCAAGAATGTCAGCTTCGAACTGCGCAAGGGCGAAATCCACGCACTACTCGGCGAGAACGGCGCGGGTAAATCGACACTCACCAAGATCATCGCCGGCGTGGTCGACGCCACATCCGGCAGGATGTTCCACAAGGGCCGGGAGATCGCCTACGCTTCGCCGCATGCCGCACTCGAGGCCGGCATTGCCATGGTGTTCCAGGAGACCAGCCTGGTGCCGTCGATGACGGTGGCGCAGAACCTCTATCTCGGTACTGAAAAATTCCTCAACCGGCTGCGCGGCACGTATATTTCAGCACAGCAGTTCCTGCAGTCGCTGAATTTTCCCGTTGATCCGAACGCGATGGTGGCAACGCTGGGCGCGGCCAAGCGGCAGATGGTCGAGATCGCGCGCGCGGTGCACCACAATGCCGAGATCATCATCTTCGACGAGCCGACGGCGACCCTGACGCCGGAGGAAAAACGGCATTTCTTCGCGCTGATCCGGCGGCTGAAGGCGAACGGTGTCTCGATCGTCTTCATCAGCCACGCGCTGGAAGAGGCATTGATGATTGCCGACCGCATCACCATCCTGCGCGACGGCGAGCTGGTCATCACCGACGACACGCCGGCCTTCGACCGCGACAGAATCGTCGCCGCCATGGTCGGGCGCACTTTGTCAGGGCAGATCTACCGCCAGCGCGACGAAGCCAAGCTGCGCAAGGCGGGCCGGAGAGTGCTGTCGGTGCAGGACATTTCGATGAGCAATGTCGTGCGCAACAACTCCTTCTCGATCTTCGAGGGCCAGATCACCGGCGTGTTCGGGCTGATCGGCTCCGGCCGCACCGAGACCTTCAAGATCGTGTCGGGCATCTACAAGCGCGATTTTTTGCGCGGTGGTACAATCGAACTCGACGACAGGCCGGTGCGCTATCTCGTGCCGAGCGAAGCGGTGGCGGACGGCATCGTCTATGTCACCGAGGACCGCAAGAGCGAAGGCATCTTCGAGACGATGAGCATCGCCGAGAACCTGTTTGGTGGCCTGCTGGCGGCCGGCCGTGAAAAGGCCTGGGTGATCAACCAGCAGGAGATGCACGTGCTATCGGCCGAATGGACGAAGACGCTCAACATCAGGGCGATCAACGACAATGCGCGCGTGGTCGAACTCTCCGGTGGCAACCAGCAGAAGGTGGTGATCGGCAAGGGGCTGGTGCAGCAGCCGCACATCGTCATTTTCGACGAACCGACGCGCGGCGTCGATGTCGGGGCCATCGCGGAGATCCACCAGATCATCAACCGGCTGGCCGACGAGGGATTGGCCGTGGTGGTGATCTCATCCTATTTGCCGGAGGTCATGAACCTGTCGGATCGGATACTCGTATGCCGGCAAGGCCGCATCGTCGAGGAGTTTTCTCCGGCGGAGGCCACGGAGGAGAAGATCATGTACGCGGCGGTGCACTAGGGGGCGGGGAAGGCGGATGATCGCACCGTTGGATGGAACACCGGAGGTTAGCCGCCTCATCCGCCATTTCGTCATCCACGGGCGGAGCAAGGAGCGTAGCGACGCGGCGCAGACCCGAGGATCCATGCCGGGACTTCGAAGCGTAGCAGCGGTGCAGAATTCTGCTTCGCTGCACTCCACGGCTGGCGTCACGGCATGGATCCCAGGGTCTCCGCGACGGCGCTTCGCGCCTGCTTCGCCCAGGGATGACGAAGTTTAGTGCTTCGGCAAATCTGCAAACGCTTTTGCTCATCGAAAGCTGAATTAGAAGGGCCGGTTAGCCGCCTTTGCTCGAGACCTGAATCAACGACCTGATCCGCCGATCCAACGAAAGGAAATGCCATGGCCACCACAAGACTGCTGAGCGATGCCGAGGTGGAAAAAATCCCGGCGGTGAAGGCGGTGTTCGACGACATCAGGGCGACGCGCAAATCGGATTTCGTCAACAATTTCTGGCGCGGGCTGGCCAATGATCCGGCGGCGCTGAAGCGGATCTGGGAGCAGTTGAAGGTCGTGATGGTCGCCGACAGCGCCATCGATCCGCTGACCAAGGAGATGATCTACATCGCGGTTTCTACCGCCAATGGCTGCTCCTACTGCGTGCATTCGCACACGGCGGCGGCGCGCGCCAAGGGCATGACAGACGCGCAGCACGGCGAGTTGGTGTCGATCATCGGGCTCGCCGGGCAGACCAATCATCTGGTCACGGCCATGCAGATCCCGGTCGATCCGCAATTCGAGGTGAAAAGCTAGCCGTCAGCCAGCCTATCGGCATGGCGGGGAACATTTGTCCCCTGCCTGTTAAGGAAGTGACATGTAACGGCACTAAGGAGACCCACGCGAAGTCGCGCCGGTGGGTTCCCGGCAGCCGGCTCTCGCAGTGGAGCCGGCATGAAAATCGTCCAGATCACCGATACCCATTTCAGCCCGACCAAGCCGCATTTCAACGGCAATTGGGAGCCGCTGGCCGCCTGGATCGCGCAAAGCGGCGCCGATCTCGTCATCCACACCGGCGATCTCAGCGTCGACGGCGCCGACAAGGACGACGACATCGGCTTCTGCATGGAGCTGATGCGGGAAATCTCGGTCCCGATGCTGCTGGTGCCCGGCAATCACGATGTCGGCCATCTCCCCGGTTCGTTGCAGCCGGTCAATGCGGAACGCCTGGACCGCTGGCGCCGGCTGGTTGGTCCTGATTATTGGACGGAGGACGCCGGAAACTGGCGATTTATCGGTCTCGACAGCCTGCTGATGGGCTTTGATGATGCCGAGGAAGAGGCCCAGTTCGAATGGCTGCGTGCGGCGCTGGAAAGCCGTGGCGGCCGGCGTGTCGCGCTCTTCGCCCACAAGCCGCTGTTCATCGACGCGCCCGGCGAAGATGACACCGGTTACTGGAGCGTCCGCCCGGCACAGCGGCAGCGTCTCTACGATCTCATCGGTGCCCATGATGTGGCGCTTTTCGCCAGCGGTCACCTGCACCGGGCATGGCAAGGCAAATACGAAAACACCGCGCTGGTCTGGGGTCCGTCGGCCGCCTTTGTCGTCGGCGACATGGAGCGCGACATGCCGGGCGAGCGGCTGCTCGGCGCCGTCATGCATGAATTCGACGACACGGTCGCCAGCGAGATCGTCGCCATACCCGGTATGACCGTCCACGTCCTCGATGACGTGGTCGAGGAAGTCTACCCGCACGAGGCGCACAAGGTCCGCAAGAAGGTCGCGTCATGAGCGCGCTCTCGCTTCGCGGCCTGAATAAATCCTTTGGCGGCAATGCCGTCCTGAACGGCGTCAGCCTCAATGTCGAAGCGGGCGAGTTCATCGCCCTGGTCGGTCCCTCGGGCTGCGGCAAGAGCACCTTGCTGCGCATTCTTGCCGGGCTTGATCATGCCGACAGCGGCGAGATCTTCGTTGCTGGCAAGGACATGTCTGCGGTCGCCGCGGCCGATCGCAACATCGCCATGGTGTTCCAGTCCTACGCGCTCTACCCGCATCTGACGGCCGGCCAGAACATCGCGGTTCCCTTGGCCATGAAGCGGCTGAGCCGGACGCAGCGCCTGCCGCTGGTCGGCTCCGCATTGCCGGGCCAGAAAGAAATCCGCGCTGGCATTTCGCGGGATGTCCGCGAGATGGCGACGGTACTCAAGATCGATCATCTGCTCGACCGCAAGCCTGGTCAGATGTCGGGCGGGCAGCGGCAGCGTGTCGCCCTGGCGCGCGCCATGGTGCGGCGCCCCTCGATCTTCCTGATGGACGAGCCGCTTTCCAACCTCGACGCCAATCTGCGGGTGCACGCCCGTGGCGAGATCGTCGAACTGCACCGCCGCGCCGGCGTGCCGACGCTCTATGTGACGCATGACCAGGCCGAGGCACTTTCGATGGCCGACCGGGTGGCGGTGATGATCGGCGGCAATCTGCTGCAACTCGCCGCGCCCGAGGCGATCTACAACGATCCGGCCCATATCGAGGTCGCCCGTTTCGTCGGCCAGCCCAGGATCAACATCATACCGGCACTTGCCGAAAATGGCCGTGTCAGCTTCGAAGGCATCCGGTTGGCCCTGATGGAGAAGGTGGCAAACGGCCCGGTCAGCCTCGGCATCCGGCCCGAATTCGTCAAACTGTCTCCCAGTGGGCGGAGCGGCCTTGCCGGGCGGATCGAGCGCCTCGAATTCCTCGGTTCGGAAGTCATTGCCCATTGCCGGCTCGATGCGACCGGCGACATCGTCATCGCCAAGCTGGCGCCGCACGAGGCGAGGGACCTGATTGCGGGAATGCCGGTGGGTATCCTCCTTCCACCCGAGCATGCCATGGTCTTCGGGCCGGAGGGAAAGCGGCTGCGCACGGCGAGCGCCGCGCCCGCACGCCAGGAGCCGGCCTATGTCTAGCGTCGCGCTGGCTGGCAATGTCCCGAGCGCCGCGGCCCTCCACAGGCGCAGCGAGGACCGCACCGCCTGGCTGCTGGCGGCCCCGGCGATCGTGCTCTTGCTGCTGTTCGTGCTGCTGCCGGTGGTCGCCGTCATCTTCCTCGGCTTCACCGATTTCGAACTCGGTTATGGCAAATTCCGCCTGGTCGGCTTCGAGAATTACGCGCATCTCCTGACCGACCGCACCTTCCGCAGATCGCTGTGGAACACATCGGTCTATACGGCGATCGTCGCACCGGTCTCGATCGTGCTTGGCCTTGGCGTCGCCTTGCTGATCGAAGGCGAACCTCGGGCGCGCGGTTTCTTCCGCACCGTCTATTTCCTGCCGGTCGCATCGCTGATCGTCGCTATGGCGACAGTCTGGCAATATCTCTTCCACCCGACCATCGGGCCACTCAACGCGCTGCTTGCGCTGGTCGGCATTCCTGGCCCGAACTGGCTCGGCGCCTCCAGCACCGTGCTCTACAGCCTGTCGATCATCGGCGTCTGGCAGTCGGTCGGCTTCAACATGGTTCTGTTCCTGGCTGGCCTGACGGCGATCCCGCGCGAGCTCTACGCCGCTGCTCACGTCGATGGCGCGAAATCGGCGCTCGACCGGTTTTTCCTGGTCACCTGGCCGATGCTCGGGCCGACGACGCTGTTCGTCGTCACGATCAGCATCACCAATGCGGTGAAGGTCTTCGAAACCGTGAAGATGCTGACCGATGGCGGGCCCAACAAGGCCTCCGAAGTGCTGCTGTTCACCATCTACCAGGAAGGCTTCGTCTACCTGCGCGTCGGCTATGCCTCGGCAATGACCGTCGTCTTCCTTGCGATCCTGGTCGTGCTGATGCTTCTCCAATACCGCGTGCTCGACCGGCGGGTGCATTACACATGACCAGCCTGCCTGCCGGCCGCATCATCCGTTTCGCGCTGCTTTCGCTGGGCGCGCTGATGATCCTCGCGCCTTACATCTTCATGATCTCGACCGCGGGCAAGACGCAGAGCGACATCTTCACCTCGTCGCTGTCGCTCATCCCGCAGCATTTCTATTTTGCCGAGAATTTCGCCAAGGCGCTGAGCAAGGTGCCGATGGCAACACTGCTGTGGAACGGCGTCGTCGTGTGCGGCCTGATCTTCTTCTTCCAAGTGCTGGTCGCGATTCCCTGCGCCTACGCCATGGCCAAGCTGAAATTCCGTGCCGCGCGGCTGATGATGGTGCTGGTCATGCTCGGCCTGCTGGTACCGATCCATGCCACGGCGCTGCCGCTCTATGTCGCCTTCGACAGGATGTCGCTGCTCAACAGCTACACCTCGCTGGTGGCGCCGTTCACCATCTCGGTGTTCGCGATCTTCATGTTCCTGCAGTTCTTCCGCGCCATGCCCGACGACCTCATCCACGCAGCAAGGCTCGACGGCATGTCCGAGCTCGGGATCGTCGCGCGCGTCATCGTCCCCAACGCCTGGCCGGCCGTCACCGCGTTTGCGATCTTCTCGGTGGTCGCCCACTGGAACGATCTCTACTGGCCGCTGATCGTCGTCAGCAAGCAGGCCTATGCCACGCCGCCGCTCGGCCTGATGTATTTCCGCGCCGCCGAGGCGGGCGACGACTACGGCGCGCTCATGGCCGCCACGCTGATCATCACCCTTCCACTCGTCGTCGCCTTCCTGTTCGCACAGAAGCGCTTCGTCGAAGGCATCACCATGACCGGTCTCAAAGGCTGACCGGGTCGAACCAGGAGCACGAGCACATGAAGCAACTTTCCAGGATACTTGCAGCGGCGGCGATCTCGCTGACGACAGCCCTTCCGGCCTATGCCGACACGACGCTGACGGTCCATTATCCGATGCCCGGCTTCTTCAAGAACGTGATGGACACGATCTCGAAGAAGTTCATGGAAGAAAATCCCGACATCAAGATCCAGTTCGCCAGCCCGTCCGCCACCTATGAGGAAGGCATCCAGACCATCCTTCGCCAGGCCGGCACCGACGAAATGCCCGACATCACCTTCATCGGTCTCAACCGTCTGCGCATGCTCAACGAACGCGACGTCGCCGTCGATCTTGGCCCGCTGGTCAAGAAGGAAGGCAACATGGCTGAGCTCGGCTTCTCCGACACGATCCTGAAGCTGGCGCAGGTCAACGGCAAGCAGGTCGGCCTCGCCTTCGCCACTTCGAACCCGATCATGTACTACAACGCCGACCTGGTGAAGGCCGCCGGCGGTGATCCGGACAATCCGCCCAAGACCTGGGACGAGGTGATCGCGCTCGGCGGCAAGATCAAGGCGCTCGGCAATGGCGTCGACGGCATCGACTTCCGCTGGCAGGGCGATGACTGGATGTTTTCGGCGCTGCTGTTCGGCGCCGGCGGCAAGATGCTGAACGAGGACGAAAGCAAGGTCGCCTTCAACGGGCCGGAAGGCGAGAAGGCAGTCGAGATCCTGCAGCGGATGGTGAAGGAGGGCGGCATGCCGGTCTTCACCAAGCCGGCTGGCGAGCAGGCGTTCGCGGCCGGCAAGGTTGGCTTCGAGTTCCAGACCACCGGCGCGCTGGTCAACACCATCAAGAACGTCGGCGACAAGTTCACGCTGCGGACGGCCAAGATCCCGCTGATCGATGCGGCCAACGGCCATCTGCCGACCGGCGGCAATGCCGTGGTCATCCTGACCAAGGATGCCGCCAAGCAGGACGCCGCCTGGAAATTCGCGAAATTCGCCGCCGGCCCTTATGGCGCGTCGGTCGTCGTGCCCGGCACCGGCTATGTCCCCAACAATGAACTCGCGGCGAAATCGCCGGAATATCTCGGTGATTTCTACAAGAAGAACCCGCTGTTCCAGGCCGGGCTCAGCCAGATGCCGCTGATGGTTCCGTGGTATGCCTTTCCGGGGACCAACGGTGTGAAGGTGACACAGACCATCGTCGACAATCTGTCGCGGATCGTCGACCAGTCGGCGACGCCCAAGGAAGCGCTCACCGATGCGGCAAGCGACGTCGAAGGCATGCTGCCGACGCAGTAAGGACTTGCCAGGGCATCGCCGCGCCAATGGCGCGGCGAACTCCCTGGCGGTCAAGCCGGCCGGTAGATCCGCTCCGCCGTATTCCAGAAGATATCAGCCTCGGCCGCCGGACCGTGCTTCGCTACAGCCGCGCGGTGGGCCTTGATCAGTTCGGCGTGGCTCGTCCACAACTTCTCGATGGGGAAGTTGGAACCGAACATCAGGTGATCCGCGCCCAATATCTCGATCGCGTTGTCGACGATATAGGCGATCAGCGCCGGGTCGTTGCGGTGGACGAAAGTGCCGAGGCCAGACAGCTTGGCGTAGACGTTCGGCGCCGCCGACAGCGTGCGCAGCCCAGCCTTCCAGTCTTCGGTGGTTTCCTGATCCATGCCGGTCAGCATGCCGGCGTGGGTGAGGATGAAATTTGTCTCTGGATTTTCTCCGACCAGCGTCAGCCCGTCCGTCATCTGGGCAGGAAAGAGCTGCAGGTCGAAGGACAGGCCATAATCCTTCAGCCGTGCCACATTGGCCCGTACCCTGGGGTCGATCACCTGATCGGGGCCAGTGGCGAAGCGGAAGGCCGGGGTCTCGTGCCAATGCAATTGCATGCGCACGCCGCGCAGCAGCGGATATTTTTTCAAGCGGTCGATCTGGGGTCTGATATCGTCCACCGTCATGTCGGTGTAGCCGACGATGGCGTGCGGCCAGCCGGTTTCATCTGCCGTTTTCTGCAGGAAGGCGACTTCCTTTTCGAAGTCCTCCTTCGCCCAGTTGGTCTGGACGTAGACCGCTTTCTCGACGCCGGACCCTTGCTGGTCGGCGAGAAACTCCTCGATCGGGTAGTCGCGGCGGATCGGCTCGTAGGGGCCGAAGATGCGCGGCACCATCGGCCCGACCAGCCAGGGCTGGTCCTGCTGGCGCCAGATGTGGAAATGCGCGTCGATGGCTTTCTGCATCACGATACCCTTTTCCAGATTGTCGCCGCCCGTGGAGCAGGGCGGGCGAGCGACAGGATGAAATCGGTGAGGCCGGCGAGCGACGAGCCGTCGACCAGATCGTCGAGATCAGGCAGGATGGCCCGCAGCGCGGCCGTTGCCGGCTGGAAGCGCGGGTCGCCGGCCAAAGGTGTCGCCAGCGACAGCCGGAAAGCACGGGCGCTCAGCCGGCGCATCGCCGTCTCCAGTTCGGCATGGTCGCCGCGCTCCAGCGCGTCGGACAGGATGATCACCGCCGCACCACGTGCGAAGGCGGAAAAACGCGGCACGGAGAGGAAAGCAAGCAGCGTTGGCCCCATGCGGGTGCCGCCGTCCCAGTCGTCGACCTGGACGGCCGCGCGCGCCAGCGCCTGCTCGCGGTCGCGGATGCGCAGCGCTGACGTGATGCGGGTCAGACGCGTGCCGAAGGTGAAGATCTCGGCGCGGTCAGCGCCTTGCACGGCGGCATGCGCGAGCTTGAGATAATCAGCAGTGTGCAGTTTCATCGAGCCGGACACATCGATCAGGATCAGCAGTTTGCGCGGCACGGTCTGGCGGCGGCGCAACAAGGGTGAGGGGACATCGCCATCGGCGCTGACGATTTCCCTGAGCGAGCGGCGCAGGTCGAGCTTGCCGCGCGAATGAGTGCGCACCGTGCGGAAGGAGCGGCGGGCAGGCAGGGCACTCGACAGTTGACGGCGGAAGGCGGTCAGCCTGTCGTCGTCGCGCTGGAAGGCGCGGCTGCTCAACTGTTCGATCGCCGAGGATAGCTCGCCGCCTTCCTGTCGCTGCTCGGCTTCGATCCGCTCGTCGTCGGCGCCGCCATCATCCTTGACGCGGGTTTCCTCGTCGCTGTCGCCTTCCACCACGGCTGATGTGTTGCCGTAAAAATGGCTTTGGAAATGCGCCTCGAATTCGTCGCGGCGGTCAGGTGGCGGCGCCAGGGTGGCCAGCGCTGCCTCACGGATATCGGCCATCGAACGGGGCCCGAGCAGCGTCACGGCCTGCATGAAGCCAGAGATTTGCTCCGGGGCGATTCTAAAGCCGTAGCGGCGCAGCAGTTGGCCGAAGCCAAGGAAGGGCGTGGCGGCGGGAGGTACGCTCTCCTCGCCCCGTTTACGGGGAGAGGATGCCGGCAGGCAGGTGAGGGGCAGCGCCGACTTCTGGCCATCGTGGCGCCGCCCCTCATCCGCCCCTTCGGGGCACCTTCTCCCCGTGAACGGGGAGAAGGGATCGTTGACGTCCCGGCTCACGCCAGTGCCTCCTGGACGATGCGCCCAAGCTCGGGGGCGATGTAGGAAAGATCTTCCTCGTCCTTGATCAATACGCCGATGGCGCGGCGGAAGGCTTCCGGCCACGGGCTGCCGCCCTTTTCCAGGATCGTCGCGGCATTGGCCCATTCGACGGCCTCGGCGATGCCGGGCGGCTTGGCGAGCGGACGGGCGCGGATGGTCTGCACGGCGGCCGCCACCGCGCGCGCGGTAGCCTCCGCGACATCGCCAGCACGCAGCATGATGATGGCGGCCTCGCGTTCGGCGTCGGGGTAGCCGATCCAGTGATAGACGCAGCGGCGGCGCAGCGCCTCGGCGAGTTCACGGGTGCGGTTCGAAGTCAGGATGACGATCGGCTGTGCGGCGGCACGGATGGTGCCGCGCTCGGGGATGCTGATCTGGAAGTCGGACAGGAATTCCAGCAGCAGCGCCTCGAATTCATGATCCGAGCGATCGATCTCGTCCACCAGCAAAATACGCTGCCGCGGCGCCTTCAGCACCTGCAGCAGCGGCCGGGCAATCAGGAAACGGTCGTCATAGATATCGATCTCGTGCTCGCCGGCATGGCGGATGGCGAGCAGTTGGCGCTGGTAGTTCCACTCATAAAGCGCATGCGCGGCGTCGATGCCTTCATAGCATTGCAGGCGCACCAGATCGCGGCCGAGCAGCTCGGCCATCGCCTTGGCGGCTTCCGTCTTGCCGACGCCCGGCGCGCCTTCGAGCAGCAGTGGCTTGCCCAGCCGGATCGCCAGGAAGATCGCGGTGGCGAGGCTGTCGTCGGCCAGATAGCGCGAGGCGGCGAGGCGCTCGGCCACCGCCTCCGGCGAGGTCGCGACCGTTTCGGCGTTTCCCTCGGGCATGTCGGTCCTCAGTTAGCCGCTTGCGCCTTGAGCGCGCGCAAAATGCGTTCGGGCGTGATCGGCAGCATGTCGATACGCACGCCGACGGCATCGAAGACGGCGTTGGCGACCGCCGGGATTTGCGGGTTGGCGCACATTTCGCCTGGTCCCTTGGCGCCATAGGGGCCATCTGCCGAGGGCCGCTCCAGCACGATGATTTCGGTTTCGGCGAGGTCGCCGGGACCAGGCATCAGATACTGGTTGAAGTCGGTGCCGCCATGGTCGCGGTTGGGATAATAGGGTTCCGTCGTCTCGTAGAGCGCATGGCTGATGCCCATCCAGGAGCCGCCGACCAGCTGCTGCTCGACCATTTTAGGGTTCAACGCGCGGCCGATCTCGAAGACGTTCTTGACCGTCAGCACCGTGACCTCGCCGGTTTCGTCGTCGACTTCGACCTCGGCCACCGTGCAGGCATGCGCGTAACAGGTCGACGGCTTCATCGCGCCGGTCTCCTTCTCCGGATAGGAGCGCGGGATCAAAAACATGCCACGACCTGAGATCGAGCGGCCGCGCTTGAAATGCGCCGACAGGGCGACATCGAAGATCGAGATCGATCTCTGTGGCGCGCCCTTGACCAGTATGTTACCCTGGCCGTCGGTTTCGAGGTCCGAGGCATTCACTTCCAGTTCCTCGGCCGCCACTTCAAGCATCACCTGGCGGGCTTCCCTGGCGGCCTGGATGACCGCGTTGCCGGCGCGGTGTGTGCCGCGCGAGGCGAAGGTGCCCATGCAGTGCGGGCCGGTGTCGGTGTCGGCGGTGTCGACGACGACGCGGTCGGTCGGCACGCCGATCGTCTCGGCGCAGATCTGCGCCATGATCTGCTTCATGCCCTGGCCGAGATCGACGCTGGAAAGTGTGACCATGAAATTGCCGGTCGGGGTCGAATGCACCAGCGCCTGGGTCGGGTCGCCGCCAAGGTTCATGCCGGTGGGATAGTTGATCGCGGCGACGCCGCGTCCACGCCTGATCGCCATCTCAAGCTCCGTTCTTGTACGAGGACATCGCCATGTATTTCTCCGCCACCGGCCAGTGGGCGGCGCGCGAGGCTTCCTGCATGCATTCGATGAGTGCCGCGCCCTCGGTCGGCTGGCGATGCGCCTTCATGTCGCCGTCGCGATAGGCATTGATGAAGCGGAATTCGAGTGGATCCATGCCGATCAGCCGCGCCAGCTTGTCCATCTGCACCTCCAGCGCGAAATCGCCGATGGTGACGCCGAAGCCGCGCATGGCCGACGACGGCGTGCGATTGGTGTAGACGCAGTAGGTGTCGATCCAGACGTTGGGGATGGTGTAGGGACCGGGATAGTGCCCGGCGCCCTTCTGCGCGCCATAGGGCGAGTGGCGGGAGTAGGCACCGGCATCGGTGTAGCCGGTGACCTTCCGTGCGACGATGCGGCCATCGTTCATGACGCCGTCCTTGATGACGACTTTTTCGGCCGCGCGGGGCGAGGAGATCTGCATCTCCTCCTCGCGGCTGTAGATAAAACAGACTGGTCGCCCGGTTAGTTTTGCGCCGAGGATGGCAATCGGCTCGACGATGACATCGACCTTGCCGCCGAAACCGCCGCCGACCGTGCCGCCGACAAAATGCAGCTTGCTGCCCGGCATCTGCAGGATGATCGAGGTGTTGTCGAGGGTGAAGAACATCGCCTGTGTGTTGGTGTAGCAGGTGAAGCGGTCATTGCCCTCGGGCGCCACCACGCAACCGGTGGTCTCGGTCGGCGCGTGCTCGATGGGCGAGGACTGATAGCTTTGCTCCAGCACGTGATCGGCCTCGGCAAAGCCCGCCTCGACATCGCCGAAGCGCACCTTGCGGCACGCGCCGCTGTCATAGAGGTAATAGTTCTGGCCGTGATACTCGTTGACGATCGGCGCGCCGGGCTTCAGCGCTTCCTCCATGTCGAACACGGCGGGCAGCACTTCATAATCGACCTTGACCTTGGCGGCGGCTTCCTGGGCGGCCCGCTCGGTTTCGGCCAGCACCGCCACCACGGCCTCGCCCTTCCAGCGTACCTTACCGTCGGCCAGGACCGTCTCGTCTTCCGGTCCGACCTGGATCAGGATCAGGATCGTGTAGACATTGTGCGGCACGTCCCTGGCCGTCAGCACCTTGACCACGCCCGGATGTTTTTCGGCCTCCGACGTGTCGATTGAGCGGATGCGGGCATGGTGATGAGGGCTGCGCACCATCTTCAAATGCAGCATGCCGGGAAAGTTGCGGTCGGCGAAATAGGCGGTCTTGCCGGTGACGTGGCCTGGCGAATCCGAGCGTGGCCGCGCCTGGCCGATCTCATGCAGATCGTCCTTGCGGACATCGGCGAAGTAGCTCTTGCGCAATTCCATTTCTTTGGTCCCTCAGAGCATGATGCCGAAAAGTGTGAAGCGGTTTTCGGGCGACATCATGCTCTATCTCTTTGATTTAGAGCCGGATTCGGATTTCAGGTCTGTTCGACCTGAAATCATCCGGCTCTAGGCCGCGTTCTGCGAATTGGCGCGGGCGGCGGTCAGCACCGCCTGGATGATCGGCTCGTAGCCGGTGCAGCGGCAGACGTTCCCGGACAGCGCCTCGACGACGTCCTCGCGGCTGGGATTGGGCGTGTGGTCGAGCAGCACCTTGGCGGCCATGATCATGCCCGGCGTGCAAAAACCGCATTGGCTGGCGAATGTGTCGAGGAAGGCACGCTGCAGCGGGTGCAGCACGCCGCCTTCGGCGAGGCCCGATGTGGTGGTGATCGTTGCATCGTTGCAGGTCTCGGCCAGCGTCAGGCAGGAGAGCCTCAACTCGCCGTCGATGATGACGGAGCAGGCGCCGCAGGTGCCTTGGTGGCAGCCGCCCTTCGGCGAGGTGTCGCCGACCTTGTCGCGCAAGGCATTGAGCAGCGTCGTGCCGCTTTCTATGAATTCGGCTTTTTCGGAGCCGTTGAGCGTGAATTGAACCGGGACCTTTGCCATTCTTCCTCCTTGCGCGCCTGCCCGAGGAGCGGGCAGGCGCGCGCCCTCCCACGGGTGTTATTCGCTCAGCAGCAATCGGCCGAGATGCACCGGCAGCACTTCGGCGCGATACCAGGCGCTGGCGATCGGGTCGGTGATGGGCGAGATGCCTTCAGCCGCGGCAGCCAGCGCCGGTGCGATGCCATCCGGGTCGAGCGTCCTGCCGAGCAGCGCTTTTTCCGCTGCCTTGGCACGCATCGGCCGATCGGCCATGCAGCCGAGCGCGACCCGCGCCGAGGACACGGTCCCGTCTCCAGCCTGTTCCAGAACGATGGCGATGCTCAGCACCGAAATCCCTTTGGGCTTGACCCGCGACACTTTGAGGAAGTGGAAGCTGTCGGCCTTCGCAAGCGTGAAACCGACCGACGTGACGATGGCGCGGCTGTCGTCCCGTGCGGCCAGGAAGGTCTCGATAGGCCTTTCGCCGTCATCGGTAGTGACCGTTGCGTCGAGCGCCAGGAGGGCCACGGCGAAATCGCCATAGGGCGCCGGCGCGAACAGATTGCCGCCGACGGTCGCCATGTTGCGGATCGCCGGGCCGCCGACGGCGCGCGCGGCCTTGGCAAGCTGGCCAAGCTCGGGATGGCGGGCGATCGCCGCCAAGGTCACCGAGGCGCCGATGCGCACCTTGCCGCCGGACAGGGCGATGGCCGATAGGGCCGGGTCGGTGGCGCGGACAAGAGTGGAGACGGAGATATCGCCTTCATTGGCGGCTCGAACTGCAAGCGTGCCGCCTCCGAGATAGCGGCTGCCAGCGACCGTCAGCGCCGCATTGGCGTCCTTCACGGTCGAGAATGTCTGCAATGCCAGCGCCATGGCGCGCTCCCGTAGTTTGCCTCAGCCTTGCTCGGCGAAATGGCTCTTCAACGCGTTGAAGCCGCCCTGGAAGACGTTGGTTCCCATGCCTTCGGCCAACTTGTCCGCTTCCTCGGCGGCGGCGTCGAAGCTGGCGGTCCATTCCGCATAGGTGCGGTCGCCGTCGGTGACGCGCCTGAGCTGCAGCGTCGCCTTGTGGTTGGTGAGGGGCTGCGGCGTTTCCAGGATGGAATAGCTGACGAGGAAGTCGTCATCGGAGAAGTCGAGCAGTTTTTCGCGCAGGCGGGCACCGCTGGCCAGCTGGAAGTTGCGCACGCAGCCGATCGTGCTGGCATCCTTGCCGTCCTCGATATGGCTCTCGACCATGCGTGGATGCCAATCCGGCAGCCCGTTAAAGTCGCGTATGCGCGCCCAAACCTTTTCGACCGGTGCGTCGATGACGCTGGAGATGGTGACTTTGGGCATAAGATGTTCCCTTGCGAATTTCGTTGCGGCAAGGGTAGGGCGCTAGAGCGCACAGCGCTTATCAATGCGTCTTGAGCATCTATCAACCAGTCTGAAAAACAGATGGCTGCCGGCTCAGGCCATTGCCCGCGCGGCCTCGCGGTAGAGCGTCGGCGGCACGCCGACATGGTCACGGAAGAAGCGCGAGAAATTGCCTTGCGTGGTGAAGCCGAGATTGCAGGCGACCGAGATCAGCGGCTCCCGCGACCATTGCAACTGCCGCACCGCTTCCTCCATGCGCAGCGTGTTCCAGTAGACGTTGGGCGTCAGGTTGGTCTGTTCCTTGAACAAGGCGAAGAAATGCGGCCGCGAAAGGCCAACGGCGCGGGCAACGTCGTCGAAGGAGATGCGTTCGCAGACATTGGCCTTCATCAGCTGGATCGCCTTGCGGACGCGGAAATCCTGCACGGTGTTTATGCGGCCGCGCGCTTCCTGCGGCGCCGAGGCGTCGGCGGCATCGAGCACCGAGTCGATGAAGCGCTCGATCTCGTAATTGGCGACATCGTCGACGCTCTCATTGTCGGTGAGATGGTCGAGCAGGCTGGCCGCCGCCTGGTGCAGCCAAGGTTCGAGCGCGATCGCCGCCCGCGAAAACAGCGGCGCGCTGGATGGCAGGTCGCGCCTGCGGCGGGCCCAGTCGGGATCGATGTAGAAGGCGAGAAACAGACCGGGCGTCCCGTTTTGCGCCAGGACATGGCTGTGGGGCTGGAAGGAATTGATGCCGGCGGCGGTGCGAGGGCCGAGGCGGACCGTCTCGCGGCCGATGGTCATCTCGCCGGCGGTGCCTTCGAGCCAGATGATCAGATGTGCCTCGACATGGGCATGGGTGACGAAGTCGCTCGCGACATTCAGGACAGAAACATGTCCGAACCGGCCCCAGTAGAGCCTGATCGCTTCCGTCATGGCATATCCTCCCGCAAGCGACTGGCCTCCCTTCGCCTGCAGGGAGGATTGTGCGGCCGGTTTTCGGCATCCGTCAAGGCATCGGCTGTTGGCCGCTACCAATGGAGGTTGGCTTCAGCCGATTTTCAGACTGAGCGATAGGATCAGAACGAATAGCGCTTCGACGGCGAAGAGCCCCTCAATCGCTGCGCCTGAAATTGCGGATACGGTCGAACAGAACCGCGAGCAGGATGGCGCCGCCGATGAAGGTGCCTTGCCAGAAGGCGTTGATGCCGAGCAAGCCAAGGCTGTTGCGGATCACCTCGATGAGGGCGGCACCGACGATGGCGCCAAAGGCGGTGCCGACGCCGCCGGCCAAATTGGCGCCACCGATGACGGTGGCGGCGATCACTTGCAGTTCCATGCCGTTGCCGAGATTGGTGGTGACAGCGCCGAGCCAGCCGGTTTCGATGATGCCGGCAATGCCGGCCGACAGCGCCGAGATCATGTAGACGGCGACCTTGATCTGGCGCACCGGCACGCCCGTCAGCGTCGCGGCGTGCTCGTTGCCGCCAATGGCAAAGATGTGGCGGCCGAACTTCGTCCAGCGCAGGACAAAACCGGTGATCAGGGCCAAAAGGATCGTGTAGAGCACCGGGTTGGCGATGCCGAACACCCAGGCGCCGCCGCCGAGTGCCAGCAGCTTGTCGTGGTCCGGGCCGAACTGGAAGACGACGGTGTTGTTGGAGGCGACCATGGCGAGGCTGCGGGCGATCGACAGCATGCCGAGCGTCACCACGAAGGGCGGAAAGCCCAGATAGGCGATAAAAATGCCGTTGAAGGCGCCGATGACGAGCGCGGTGGCGATCGAGGCCAGAATGCCGATCTCGATCGAATAGCCGGCATGCATGGTGACGGCCAGCACCATCGAGCACAGGCACAGCACAGAGCCGACCGACAGGTCGATGCCACCGGTGATGATGACGAAGGTCATGCCGAGCGCCACGATGGCGACGAAGGTGATGTTGCGGGTGATGTTGTAGAGGTTCTTCGAGGTGGCGAAGGCATCGGTGGCGAAGGACAGGAAGATGCAGGCCAGGATGACGGCGACCACCACCCAGAAAGTCTGGCTGGAGAACAGGCGCGACAGGAAAGTGTGCTGCTTCTGCGCGATCGTCTGGTCAAGGGTGACTGCCATTATCGACCTTTCCTGCCGGCAGCGAAACGCGCCAGCGCAATGAAACCCGGTTTTATCGCTCTCACGCCGCCTGCTCGATGGCGCCGGTGATCAGCCCGGTGACTTCCTCGGGCGAGCTCGACGCGATCGCCTTGTCGGCGACCTTCCTGCCGCGCCGCATCACGATAACGCGGTCCGCAACGTCGAAGACGTCGGGCATGCGATGGCTTATCAGCACCACCGCGATGCCCTGGTTACGCAGGTTGCGGATGAGGTTGAGCACTTCGGCGACCTGCCGCACCGAGATCGCCGCCGTCGGCTCGTCCATCAGCACGATCTTGGCCTGCGACAGCATTGTGCGGGCGATCGCCACGGCCTGGCGCTGTCCGCCCGACATCTGCTTGACGAGATCGCGCGGGCGCGTCTCGGATTTCAGCTCGGCGAAGATATGGCCGGCGCGCTTGTACATCGCCGCATAGTCGAGGATGCGGAACGGGCCGACGCCACGGCGCAGTTCGCGGCCGAGATAGACATTGGCCGCGGCCGTCAGATTGTTGCAGAGCGCCAGGTCCTGGTGGACGATCTCGATGCCGTGCTGGCGGGCCTCGACAGGCTTATGCAGGATGAGTTCCTTGTCGTCCATGCGCATCGTGCCGTGGCTCGGGCGGAAATTGCCGGCGATCATCTTGACCAGCGTCGACTTACCGGCGCCGTTGTCGCCCATCAGGCCGACGACCTCTCCGGGCTCGATCGACAGCGACACGTCGTTGACCGCCTGGATGGCGCCGAAATGCTTCGAGATGTTGGTGAGTTCGAGAACCGCCACCCGTCTTTGCCTCCCATGCCTGGCCCATCCGCACGCGGACAGGCGACAGCTTCCATTGGCTTTCCCCAGCTCCTCCCGGGGGCAGCGATGCGGTCATTTACGCGAATGGCATCGCGGGCGTCAATTGTCGAACAGGCAATTGTCAGACGAATAGTGCCGTGCAGATTTTGAAAAATCAGTTTTGTAGGACAAATCGCATTGACGTTGGCGGCAAGCCGTTATTAGTTGAGCGTCGGAGGAAGACATGCCGGCTTTGACGACGCCATCGGCGGCGCCAACGGCAAGAAGGTTTTGGCGATCGTGCAGCGTCGTCGCTGGGAGGGTCGCATCTGAAAATGCTTATCGGCCTGGCCGGATTGATTGGGCGCACGCGTCTCAGTCATCTCGCATCCCGGCTGGTTTGTGTGGCGGGCACGCCGTGTCCGTCTGGTTGCAAAGGGAGGACTGACATGAGGAAAACAGTATTGCTCGCCGCCGTCGCCGCCATGGCGTTGGGCGCCGGGCCGGCTTTGGCCAAGAAGCAGCTCGTCATCGTGGTGAAAGGTCTCGACAATCCGTTCTTCGAGGCCATCCACCAGGGCTGCGAGAAATGGAACAAGGAAAACGCCAGCTCGGAATATGAATGCTTCTACACCGGCCCGGCATCGACTTCCGACGAGGCCGGCGAGGCGCAGATCGTGCAGGATATGCTGAGCAAGGCCGACACGGTGGCGATGGCGATCTCGCCGTCCAACGCGCCACTGATCGCACAGACGATCAAGAGCGCCAATCCGTCGATCCCGATCATGACCGTCGACGCCGACCTCGCCAAGGAAGACGCGGCACTGCGCAAGACCTATCTCGGCACCGACAACTACCTGATGGGCAAGAAGATCGGCGAGTACATCAAGAAGGCCAAGCCGAATGGTGGCACGATCTGCACCATCGAGGGCAATCCGGCGGCCGACAACATCTTGCGTCGTGCACAAGGCATGCGCGACGCGCTGACGGGCAAGGAAGGCCTCACGGCACTTGCCGGCGAAGGCGGCTGGACGGAAGTCGCCGGCTGCCCGGTATTCACCAATGACGACGGAGCCAAGGGCGTTCAGGCGATGACCGACATCCTCGCCGCCAATCCCAAGCTCGACGCGTTCGGCATCATGGGCGGCTGGCCGCTGTTCGGCGCGCCGCAGCCCTACCGCGACCTGGTCGGACCGCTCAAGGACCGGCTGGCCAAGAACGACTTCGTCATCGGCGCCGCCGACACGATCGGCGACGAGGTGGCCATCGCCAGGGACGGCCTTGTCACCGCGCTGGTCGGCCAGCGGCCCTTCGAAATGGGCTACAAGGCACCATCGGTGATGATCGACCTGGTCGAAGGCAAGAAGGTTGACGATCCGGTCTTCACCGGTCTCGACGAATGCACCAAGGACACGGTCGACACCTGCATCCAGAAATAGGCCGCGATTTCGGGGCGCTCGCCAACGAGCGCCCCGTTTCCTCCAATTCTTCAACAGGACGCCTTGGTTGGGGCAATCGGAGCCCGGCTTTGACGCGTCAGTGGTTTGGATTTTCGGCAACGGGATCGGTGCGCCGCGCGGGTTTGGATCAATCCGGGTGACTGGCGGCCGACCTATTGGAACGTGGATGCCGGACGAGAAGGCAAAGAAAAAAGCCGGCCGGGCCAAGGCGCAAGCCAGCCACGACCCGGCAGCCATGCGCAGGGTGGATGCGGCGCACTTTCCCGGGTCCAGCGTCCATGCCTCGCTCGCCAGCGAGATTGGCCTCAGGATCGTGCGCGGCGACTATCCGCCTGGCAGCATCCTGCCCAATGAGGCCAAATGGGCCGAAACCTTCAATGTCAGCCGTTCGGCGGTGCGCGAGGCGATCAAGATGCTGATGGCCAAGAGCCTTCTGGCGTCGCGGCCAAAGATCGGGAGTTGGGTCGAGCCGAAGGAGCGCTGGAACCTGCTCGACCGCGACGTGCTGGCCTGGTACGCGACCGCGCCGGATCGCGAAGCGTTCCTTCGCACCGTGCAGGAGTTCCGCCACATCATCGAACCGGAAGCATCCGCCTTTGCCGCAATACGGCGCAGCGACGAGCAGATGGCCGAGATCAGCCTGGCCTGCCGGGAGATGGGCGAGGCGGCCAACCTGCCCGAGCGCATCCGTGCCGACACGCGCTTCCACCTCGCCATCCTGCGGGCCTCGGGCAACGACCTTCTGGTGCCGCTCGGCGTGTTGATCGAATCGGCGCTCGACCATCTCTTCATCTTCACCACACGCCAGGTCGGCGATCAACGGCGGGCACAGAAACTGCACGAGGCGATCGAGAAAAGCATCCGCCTGCAGCGGCCAGCCGCGGCGCGCAACGCCGTGCACAAGCTGCTTGCCGACACCGATGAGGGGATCGGAAGGGGCCGGCGCTAAGGCCAGCCGACCGTCCGGGTCTCAGATCGTCTGCTTCCTTCCATCCTTCGTCGGCATCAGGTCGATGCCATTGACCTTGGCGATGTGCGTGGCCAGCATCGGCACGAACTGCTCGGCCGGGCCGGTTGCGTGAGCGCCGGCGAAGGCGTTCTTGGTGGCGTTGCCGAGCGGATTGGCGATGCCCGCCGCCCCCGCCATCGATTCCAGATAAGTCAGGTCCTTGAAGGCATTGGCTATGGTGAATTTGTGGGCGTCGCGGTCGCCTTCCAGCGTCCAGCGCATGAAGGTCTGATAGAACCCGCAATCCATGCGGCCATTGCGGATGACGCTGTCGAAACGCGGCGGCGAGATGCCGACCTTCTCCGCCAGTGCCAAGGCCTCGGAATAGAGGGCGGCGTAGCCCAGCGAGATGAAATTGTTGAGCAGCTTCATGCGGTGGCCGTCTCCGGTATCGCCAATATGCACGATGCGGCCGGCCCAGGTGTCGATCACCGGCTTGACCCTGGCAAAGACGGCATCGGGTGCGCCGACCATGGCGTCGAGCGTGCCTTCCCAGGCTTCCTTCGGCGTGCGGCTGAGCGGCGCGTCGACATAGTCGACGCCGAGCGCCTTGAGTTCCGCGGCAAGTGCCACGGTCGAGACCGGATCCGAGGTCGAGCAGTCGACGACGACCGCCCCCTTCTTCAAACCCTCCTTGAGGCCATCGGGACCGCGAATGATAGCCTCGACCTCGCGCGAGCCGGTGACGCAGATGAAGACGATATCGGATGCCGCCGCCACATCGCGGGAAGTCGATGCCTCACGAGCGCCTCGGCCGAGAAGATCCTCCGCCGGTTTGCGGTTCTTGCGGCCGAGGAAGGTCAGGGAATATCCCTTGTCGACGATGTTCTTGGCGATGCCGTGCCCCATCAATCCGAGGCCGACAAAGCCGATCTTCTCACCCGTAGCGGTCGTGTTCATGCTGTCTGTCCTGTTCCGTGATTATCGATAATGTCGCCGCTGTTTTAGCCATAGACGGTTGCAGAAAGCAATATTGTCTGACAATACACGTAAATCCCAGGACTTTCGTGGAGACCAGAAATGACGAAGCGGATCATGTTCACCGGCGGCAGCGGCAAGGCTGGGCGCCACGTCGTGCAATATCTGGTGGAGCAGGGTTGCCAGGTGCTCAACATCGACACCAGGCCGCTCGACAATCCCAAGGTGCGCACGCTGATCACCGACATCACCGACAGCGGCCAGGTGTTCAACGCGCTGTCTAGCTATATGGGGCTGCACGAATTCGACCCCTCGCTACGCCCGCAGCCAGTGGACGCCGTGGTGCATTTTGCTGCCATTCCACGCATCATGATCACGCCCGACAACGAGGTGTTCCGCATCAATGCAATGGGCACCTACAACATCATCGAGGCGGCGGTGAAGCTCGGCATCCGCAAGGTGATCATCGCTTCCAGCGAGACGACCTACGGCCTGGTGTTCGCCAACGAGCCGCGCGATCCCGCGTATTTCCCGCTCGACGAGGACTATGACGTCGACCCGATGGACAGCTATGCGCTGTCAAAGATCGTCAACGAGAAGACCGCGCGCGCTTTCGCGCAGCGCAATGGCACGGATATCTATGCCTTGCGCATAGGCAACGTCATCGAGCCGCATGAGTATTCGCTGTTTCCGAAATGGTTCGCCGATCCGGGCTTTCGCAAGCGTATCGCCTGGAGCTACATCGACGCGCGCGACCTTGGCCAGATCACGCTGCGCGCCGTCGAGAAGGACGGGCTGGGCTACCAGGTGTTCAATGCCGCCAATGACGATACCTCGTCCGATCTGCCGACCGCCGAACTCCTGAAGCGGTTCTATCCCGACGTGCCGGTCAAGCGCGAACTCGGTGAATACGAGACGCTGCTGTCGAACCGCAAGGCGCGCGACATGCTCGGCTTCCGCCCAGAGCACAGCTGGCGCAAATACGTCAAGACCGCCTGAGCGAGCTCGAATCACGGCTGGGTTGTGCATAGAGGCCGGCTTTGTGGCCCCACGCCCGCACCGCGCTTGACAGCCTCCCTAAACCGGCCTTTCTGGAATGCATGCGGGACGCGAAGCCGAACAAGGAAAAATCGCCGAAAAAGGCTGTAGCCGCCGATCGTCCGGCCGGTGTTCGGCGAGCCGACGCGGCACGTATTCCGGGCTCCAGCGTGCACACATCACTGGCCAGCGAGATTGGGCTCAGGATCGTGCGCGGCGATTATCCGCCCGGCACCATCCTGCCCAATGAGGCCAAATGGTCGGAGACGTTCAGCGTCAGCCGCTCGGCGGTGCGCGAGGCGATCAAGATGCTGATGGCCAAGAGCCTGCTCGCATCGCGCCCCAAGATCGGCAGCTGGGTCGAACCCAGGGAACGCTGGAACCTGCTCGACCGCGATGTGCTCGCCTGGTACGCGACGTCGCCCGACCGCGAGGTTTTCCTGAAGACGGTGCAGGAATTCCGCCACATCATCGAGCCGGAAGCGACCGCATTCGCCGCCATGCGGCGCACCGACGAGCAGATGGCCGAGATCAGCCAGGCCTGCCGGGAGATGGGAGAGGCGAAAAGCTTGCAGGAACGGACCCGTGCCGACACCCGCTTCCACCTCGCCATATTGCGTGCCTCGGGCAATGATCTGCTGGTGCCGCTCGGCGTGCTGATCGAATCCGCCTTCGATCACCTGTTTGCCTACACGACCCGGGAGCTCGACGATTTGCAGCTCGCCCAGAAGATGCACGAGGCAATCGAAAAGAACATCCGCCTCCAGCGGCCGGATGCGGCGCGCAATGCCGTGCGCAAGCTGCTGGCCAATACCGACAACGTCATCCGTTCGCGATAGATTTCCGCGACACGGCCGTTGGGCGCGGGTGTTCGCGCCTTGGAATTCGAAGCAATTCGGGGCCGGACCGCACAAAATTCAAAAGCCTGTGTCGGATCGGCTGTGCGGTACCCGTCCTTGGGGCATCGAACAGAGACCACGAAGGAGTATCGACATGCCCAGCACCGTACGTCTGCACCGCGTCCTGACCACCAGCCCGGAGAAGGTCTACCGCGCGTTCCTCGAGGCCGATGCGCTTGCCAAATGGCTTCCGCCGAACGGCTTCACCTGCACGGTTCATCACTTCGAGGGCAAGGTCGGCGGTACCTTCAAGATGTCGTTCCGCAACTTCACCACTGGCGACAGCCATTCGTTTGGCGGTGAGTATGTCGAGCTCGTCGCGGGCGAACTCCTGCGCTACACCGACAGGTTCGACGATCCCAACCTGCCCGGCGAGATCCAGGTGACCGTGACGCTGAAGAAAGTGTCCGTGGGCACCGAAGTGAACATCACACAAGCCGGCATTCCAGACGCCATTCCCGCCGAAGCCTGCTATCTCGGCTGGCAGGAGTCGCTGCGGAACCTGGCCAAGCTTGTCGAACCCGAGATCAGACAATAGGGCGCGCAGACCGGCTGTTCCTCACCTCGTTTTTGATGGGGTGAGGAACAAGCTTGAGGAGCCATTGGCGGCGAGGGCCTAATCTTCTTTTGGCCGCCCGAATGCCGCACGCAATTCGTCCTTGGCGTCCTCGAGGATCTTCTTGCGAGCCGCGGGCAGGTTTTTTCCGGCTCTGTTGATATAGAAATTCAGCATCGACATGGCGGACTGGAAGGGCTCGGCCTTGCGGCGGTGGCTGTGTTCGGCCGAACGCTTGAGCGAGGCGGCGATCTTCTTGGCGTCGTCGGATTCGAACACGTGGTCCTCGAGATCCATAGCATCGCTGTGCTCGGTCACCTCGGCCGACCATTTCTGCTTGGTGGCGGTCATGGCTGGACTCCTTTGCGGGTTATCGATCGGAAACTCCAGATGCTGGCGCCGGTTCCCGCGCTCGTACCTCCCTGGAGCCACGGATTTGCCCGCCGTGGCGCTGCTGTGCGCCGAGAATGCGTCGATAGTGGCCAAAACAGCAGCGGTTGAGGCCGCCGACAGGAAACGCCTTTGTCACGAACCGACTTGAGCCGGCCCAGCCCCGGTATCGACAGTTCCTACGCCTGGATGCGCCTGGCCATCTCGATGCTGCTGGCGACGATCGGTGCGGTCGGCATGTGGGCCGTTGTCGTGGTGCTGCCGGCGGTACAGGCCGAGTTCGGCGTCGACCGCGCCGCGGCATCCATGCCTTACACCGCGACCATGGTCGGCTTTGCCGCCGGCAATGTGCTGGTCGGCCGCGCCATCGATCGCATGGGTTACTGGATTCCGGCGCTGTTTTCCTCGATCGCGCTCTCCGCCGGCCTTCTGCTCGCGGCTTTGTCGACCTCGATCCTGCAATTCACCCTTGCCCAAGGCGTGCTGATCGGTCTCGGCACATCGGTGATCTTCGGGCCGCTGATCGCCGATATATCGCACTGGTTCAACCGCCGCCGCGGCGTCGCTGTCACCGCGGCCGCGGCCGGCAACTACCTCGCCGGAGCGATCTGGCCGACCATCATGCCGACGCTGATCAAGGCGGAAGGCTGGCGCTTCACCTATGCCGCCATCGGCGTCTTCTGCCTGGTCACCATGGTGCCGCTGGTGCTTTTGCTGCGCCGCGGCGCTCCGGAAGCGGCAGCCGCCGGCCCGGCCGGAAGCCGGTCCGTGCAGCCGATGCCAATGTCTCCGGCCGCGATGCAGATGCTGCTGGTCGTCGCGGGACTGGGCTGCTGCGTGGCGATGTCGATGCCGCAAGTGCACATCGTCGCCTATTGCATGGATCTTGGCTACGGCATGGCGCATGGCGCCGACATGCTGTCGATCATGATGGCCGCGGGCGTCGTCAGCCGGCTCGCCTCGGGCTTTGTCGCCGACCGCATCGGCGGTGTCAAAACCTTGCTTATCGGCTCAGTGCTGCAATGCCTGTCGCTGCTGTTCTACATCCCGTTCGACGGGCTCGCCTCGCTCTATGTCGTGTCGCTGGTCTTCGGCTTGTCGCAAGGCGGCATCGTGCCTTGCTATGCGATCATCGTGCGCGAATACCTGCCCGCCAAGGAGGCCGGCCAGCGCATCGGCATCGTGATGATGGCGACGATTTTCGGCATGGCGATCGGCGGTTGGATGTCGGGTTGGATCTACGACCTGACCGGCTCCTATGCCGCCGCGTTCCTGAACGGCATCGCCTGGAACCTCTTGAACATACTGGCGATCGGACTGTTCATGTGGAAGGCAAGGCACAGGGCCGCCGTCGCCGCCTGAGGAAGGCCAAGCACGGCCACTTGGTGGCTCGGCTTGACAACGGGCAGTCACTGCGCGACGCCAGGGCGGATGGGTGCGGCAACAGGCCGGTGAGATGGCGACAGCAGGAAAGATCGCATTGCGGGCACGCTTCGATGGCCATGCGCATGGGCCAAGACCGTGATCAAGCCGCGTTCGCGCCGGGGCGGTGGCCGCCCAACCCTGTCGGATGTGGCACGCAAGGCCGGCGTCGGCGCCATCACCGTTTCACGCGCACTGCGCGACCCGGCACGCGTTTCCGAGGAGCTGCGCCGTCAGATCCAGGCCGCCGTCGACGAACTCGGCTATGTGCCGGACCCCAATGCACGCGCATTGGCCTCGGCGCGCGCCGAAGTGTTCGGCGTGCTGGTGCCTTCGCTGACCAACAACGTCTTCGCCGAGGTGGTGCGCGGCATCTATGACAGCCTGTCGGACAGCCCGTTCCGCATCCAGCTCGGCAATACGCACTATTCCGGACTGGAGGAAGAGCGGCTGCTGCAGCTGTTTGGCTCCCAGCGACCGGCCGCGCTCATCGTTGCCGGCATCGACCAGACGCCGGCTTCGCGAAAACTCCTGGAGAATGCCGGTTGCCCGGTGGTTCAGGTGATGGAGACCGGACCCGATCCGGTGGACATGATGATCGGCTTCTCGCATCTCGACGGTGGCCGGACGGCGACCGAGCACCTGATCGAAGCGGGATATCGCCGGATCGGCTTCATCGGTGCACGCATGGACCCGCGCTCGCAGCGGCGTCTGGCTGGTTACCGGGTGGCGATGGAGAAAGCCGGGCTCTCGGACCCGCGCCTGATCACCACAACGCCGGTGCTGTCCAGCGTGCCGCTTGGCCGTGAACTCTTCCGCGATGCGCTTGCCAAGATGCCGACGCTCGACGGCGTGTTCTGCAACAATGACGACATCGCGCTCGGCGTGCTGTTCGAATGCCATCGTGCCTCGATCGAGGTGCCGAAGACCATCGGCATTGTCGGCTTCAACGATCTCGACATGATGCAGGTGGCGTTTCCCTCGATCACCAGCATCCGCACCCATCGCTACGAAATCGGCAGTCGCGCGGTGGCCATGGCGCTTGCGGCGATATCAGGTGACAAGCCGCAGCAGCGGGTCGTCGACCTTGGCTTCGAGCTGAAGCGCCGCGAGAGCACAGCCCGCTGAAGCATTTTAGAACCTGCTGAATCAGCCTTTACAGGCATTCTTGGTAGCGCTACCATTCGAAACCGCACGACGTCAGCGTGTTGTTTATTATACATAAGCGACAGAATTTCCTTGTTTATTATTGATAATATGATACTTTCGCTACCGCTTAAGGAAGCAAGGAGGAGGAGCAGGTTGGCGCTGGCCACCTGACGTGCATGGGGCCAGGGCGGGAGGTGCTTTGGATCAACACGTCATTGCATCGCAGCTAAACAAACAAGTCAGAACTGCAACTGGGAGGAATATCGATGATCAAGTCACTCGTCGGTGGCATCGTTGCCGCCACTGCATTCGTCATGTTGAGCTCAGCGGCGATGGCCGCGGGCCCAGAAGTGGTCAAGGGACCAGCAGCCGAGCCGGACTGCTTTGCCCCATGGGCAGCCGATACGCAATTTTTCAAGTTCCCCAAAAAGGCCGGCCCATATCGCGTTGCGCTCGCCAACGGCTATATCGCCAACACTTGGCGTATCCAGATGGTGCAGACCGCCAAGGCGTATGCGGCACAGCCGGACGTCGCCAAAAAACTGAAGGAATTTAAGGTTGTGTCGACCGGCGAGGATGTCCCGGCGCAGATCTCCGCGATCAACAATTTCATCGATTCCGGCTTTGACGCCATTGTCGTCAACGCGCAGAATCCGACCGCCTTCGGGCCGGTCATCAAGCGCGCCAGGGAGGCGGGGGTCGTGCTGGTCGCCTTCGACAACATCCTCGACACCAAGGATGCCATCAACGTCAATGTCGACCAGAAGGGCCTTGGCGCATTGTGGGGCAAGTGGTTGGTCTCACATGTCCCGAACGGCGGAAAGGTGCTCGAAGTGCGCGGCGTCGCCGGCACCTCCGTCGATACGGACCGCCATGCCGGCATCCACGAGGTGCTCGACGGTTCGGGCAAGAAATGGGAAGTCACCGAGGTGGTCGGCAAATGGGACGATGGCGTTGCCCAGAAGGCTACGGCGGACGCGATTGCCACCAACGGACCGTTCGACGGCATCACCGGGCAAGGCGGTGACACCGGCATCGTGCAGGCGATGATGGATGCCAAGCATCCATTCGTTCCGTTCGGCGGCGAGACGGAGAACGGTTTTCGCAAATTCTGCGCCGCGCATGCCGGCGACGGCTTGAAGTGCTCTTCCGCCGGCACCGGCCCCGCCCAGGTGGCCGTGGCAATCAAGACGGCAATCGCGGCCCTCGAAGGCAATGTCGTGCCGCAATCGGTGAAGCTGCCGCTGGCCATTGTCGAGGATCCGAACTTCAAGGCAGGCCAGGATTTCTTCCCCGACCAGTCCGACAATTTCTTCGTCGGCAATTCCTTCCCGACCTGCGGCATCAATTTCAGCGCCCAGGAAATCATGGGGCAGACCAAGGAAAACCAGTAGTCGCTTTCTATCATCTGGCGCCGCGGCTGATCCCGCGGCGCCAGCCTGCAATCCACAATCGCCCTGGGAGGGTTGATGGACGGTGCGGCTCCACTCTTTCGCATGGAAGGCATTTCCAAGCGCTATGGCGGCGTGCGGGCGCTGGAAAAGGCCGACCTGACGGTCGAGGCCGGCAGCATCCACGCCATTCTCGGTGAAAACGGGGCTGGCAAATCGACGCTGATCAAGGTCATGGCCGGTGTCGTGGCGCCCGACGAGGGCCGCATGATGCTGGACGGGCGCGAGGTGACCTTCGCGTCGCCGGGTGCGGCGAACAAGGCCGGCATCGTCTGCATCTTCCAGGAACTGTCGCTGATCCCCGAACTCAGCGTCGCCGACAACATCGTCATTTCCGATCCGCCAAAACGCTTCGGCATGATCGACCGCAGGGCGCAGCGGCGCATCGCCGAGGATGCGCTGGCGCGCGCGGGTGCCGGCGACATCCATCCGCTGGCGCTGGTCAAGGACCTGCCGCTGTCACGACGGCAGATGGTGGAGATCGCCAAGGCGCTGGCCAGGAAACCGCGCATCCTCATCCTCGACGAAGCGACCTCGGCGCTGACGGCGGCGGATGTCGCGAAGATCTTCGGCGTCTTGAAACGACTGCGCTCGGAAGGGCTGGCGCTACTCTACATCTCGCACCGCATGAATGAGATCGCCGAACTGGCCGACCATTGCACCGTGTTCCGCAATGGCCGCAATGTCGCCAGCTACGAGGCCGGCTCGAAGAGCGACAACGAGGTGGTCGAGCTGATGATAGGCCGTGAATACAGCCATATCTTTCCGCCCAAGCCGGCGGCGGCACCCACTGGCGCCGCCCCCCGGCTCGAGGCGCGCAGATTGTCCTGGGCCGACCGGCTGCACGATGTCTCGCTGACAGTCGGGGCAGGCGAGGTGGTCGGCCTCGGCGGGCTCGACGGCCAAGGCCAGCGCGAATTGCTGCTCGCCTTCTTCGGTGTGCTGCGCGGCCTCTCCGGCGAGGTGCTGATCGACGGCAAGCCAGTGACGATCACCAGCCCGGCAGCGGCCCGCGAGGATAGCGTCGGCATGGCGCTCATCCCGGAGGACCGCAAGACCGAAGGACTGATGCTGCCGATGACGGTGCGCGAAAACCTGTCTTTCGCCGCGCTCGACCGGCTGTCGAAAGGCGGCATCATCGATCGCGCCGCCGAACAGCGGCTGATCGACGACATGGTCGGCCTGCTGGCGATCAAGACGGCGGGCCTCGACATTCCGGTCGGCGCGCTGTCGGGCGGCAACCAGCAGAAGGTGGTGATCGCCAAATGGCTGATGCGTCAGCCGCGCATCATCCTGCTCAACGACCCGACACGCGGCATCGATGTCGGCACCAAACAGGAGATCTATCAGCTGATGCGCAAGCTGGCGGATGCGGGCGCGGCGATCCTGTTCTATTCGACCGACTATGACGAACTGATCGGCTGCTGCGACCGGGTCCTGGTGCTCTATGACGGCGCCGTCAAGCGCGAGCTGGTCGGCGGCGAGATCACCGAGCGGGCGCTTATAGCGAGCGCGCTCAACATCCATGGCGAGGAGAGCCCGGTGGGCCTGGGAGCAAGCGTGTGAAAGACTGGCGCTACTGGCTGGCCGAGCAGCGCGGAACGTTGCTGGCTCTCGGCATCTTCATCGTCATGTTCGTCATCTACACCTCGAACCACCCGGCGGGCTTCACCGCCAATGTCGTGCAGACGGCGGCGAACAAGGGCGTGCTGCTTGCCTTTGTCGCCATGGCGCAGACGCTGGTCGTCATCACCTCCGGCATCGACCTGTCCGTGGGCATGATCTTCCTGCTCACCAACTGCCTGGCCTCCTGGCTGGTGGTAGGCACGCCGATGCAGACCACGCTCGGCGTCATCGCCGTGCTTGTGGCGGGCCTTCTGTGCGGCGCCGTCAACGGCGCCATCGTCATCTATGGGCGGCTGCAGCCGATCGTCGCCACCATCGCCACCGGGGCTGTCTACTACGGCATCGGACTGTTGTTGCGACCTTTCCCGGGCGGTTCGGTCAATGAGGACCTGGCCGACGCGCTGACCGGCCGCGTGTTCGGCTTTGTGCCGGCGAGCCTGGTGGTGCTGCTCGCCATCGTGCTGGTGATCTGGGTGCCGTTCAGCCGCTCGATCCTCGGCCGCGCGGCATACGCGGCGGGCTCTTCGGAAACGGCGGCCTATATGTCCGGCGTGCCGATCCGGCGCGGCAAGTTCGCCGCCTATACGCTGGCCGGGCTGCTGGCGGCGATCGGCGGGCTGTTCCTCACCTTCTTCACCTATACGGGCGAGGCTGCCTACGCGAGCGGCAACTCCTACACGTTGTTCTCGATCGCGGCGGTCGTGCTGGGTGGTGTGTCGCTGTTCGGCGGCAAGGGCAGCGCTATCGGCGCCATCTTCGGCGCCCTTGCCTTCCGCACCATTGGCGACCTGTTGTTCGTGTTCGACTTCGATCCGCTCTGGCAGCCGCTGTTTCAGGGCGTTATCCTGCTGGTCGCCGTCAGCCTCGGCGCCTTCGCCCTTTTTCGGGTCCGCAACCGGCTGGAGTGGTTCCTGTGAGCGAGACGACCTTGGGCGGCATTGCCGGCCGCATGCCGAAATTCATCCGCCGCGCCGACCCGGCGGTGCTGACCGCCTTTGCCTGCATCGTGGTGCTGCTGTTGGTCGGCAGTCTTTATTCGCGCAGCTTCCTGTCGCCTGAATATCTCCTGCAGCAGCTCAAGGTGGCCTCGTTCCTCGGCGTCATCGCCACCGGCATGATGCTGGTCATCCTGCTCGGCCAAATCGACCTGTCGGTGCCGTGGTCGGTGGCGGCGGGCGCGATGATGGCCTGCGCGGCGGCCGCCTACGGTCCGGCCGGGGTGGTGCTGGCGATCCCGTTCGGCATCTTCTGCGGCGTGCTGATCGGCATCGTCAACGGCATCGGCGTCGCCTATTTGCGCATTCCCTCAATGATCATCACGCTCGCCACCAATGCCGTCGCGCAAGGGCTGATGGTGGTCTATACCGGCGGCTTCTCGCCACAGGATTCGGCGACCGGCGCCATGCGCTACCTGGCCACCGGCTTCACCATTCCGGGCGTCCCCAACGCCGTCATCATCTGGGCGCTTATAGGGATCGCGATGGTGTTCGTGCTGACGCGCACCGGCTTCGGCCGCGCGGTCTATGGCATCGGCAACCGCGAGCGTGCCGCCTATCTCTCCGGCATCGACACGAGACGCGTGGTGATGATCGCCTTCGCTGTCTCCGGAGGGCTCTCCGCCTTCGGCGGCGTGCTGCTGGCCGGCTACGCCTCCAAGGCGGCGCAGTCGATGGGCGATGCCTATCTGCTACCGTCGATCGCAGCCGTGGTGCTGGGCGGTACCTCGATCCTGGGCGGGCGCGGCTCCTATCTCGGCACCGTCGCCGGCGTGATCCTGATCACGCTGTTGCAATCCATCCTCTCGGTCATGCAGATGCCGGAGGCGGGACGGCAGATCATCTATGGCGTCGTCATCGTCGCCATGCTCCTGCTTTATGGCCGCGCACCGGCGAGCCGCTGACGGTGGACGAAAACGCAGCGCAGGCGCCGACGGGCGCTTCCGGTTTGGCGCCTCCGGCCATCGTGGTGATGGGTGTCGCCGGCTGCGGCAAGTCAGCCGTCGGCATCGCGCTGGCCACCGCGCTCGATGTCGTCTTCATCGAGGGCGACAGGCTGCATCCGCCCGAAAACGTCGCCCGCATGGCACGCGGCGAACCGCTCACCGATCAACTGCGCGAAGGCTGGCTCGACGCGATCGGCGAGCAGATCCAGGCCTCGATCGGCAAGCGGCAAGGTGTGGTCGCCGCCTGCTCGGCGCTGAAGCGCGGTTATCGCGAGCGCCTGCGCGGTTTTTGCCCTGATATCGTCTTCCTCTATCTGGAGATCGATCCCGCCACCGCGCGGCGGCGCGTTGGCAACCGCAAGGGCCATTTCATGCCGGCAAGCCTGGTTGACAGCCAGTTCGCCATCCTTGAGCCGCCGGGGCAAGACGAGCGGGCACTGACGCTCGACGCGACACGGCCGGTCGACGAACTCGTCGCCCAGGCAATGCGCTTGATACGCCCGTCATGAGCCTTCTTCGGCGCTGATGCCGATGCCGTCCTGGGCTTCCGTCAACCGCTCATGGCGCGACCAGGACATCATCTGCTCGGGGCACTCTTTCAGCGCCTGCAGCAGGCGGTCGCGTTTGAGCAAGATGTAGCGTGCCTGCAGGGCCATGTTCTTGGCTCCGTCCCTGATTGTGTCCACTGACTGGGGCGCCGGTGCCGCCGGCACCAGTTCGGGGCTCAAGACGGCGCGATATTCCCGGAAGGGAACGACCTCGAATGTCGACATCGCAAACAGGGCCGTCTTGCCGCGGGCGGCGAAATTCGCCGGTGCCGAGGCAAGGTGCGTCCAGCCGCTTTCGCCAAGCGCGGTTTCGGTGAAGGTCGAGCCGGCGTGGATTGTGTTGGTCATCATCACGAGGCTGTTCTGCCTCAGCATCTTCTGAATGCGGATGGTGACCTGATAGGCGTCGTCACGGTCGAAGACGATCCGGCTTTTCAGGAACCGGTTCTCGACACGAACCATCGGTGGATTGAGAAAGCGCTGGCCGAATGCCGTCTCGGAAACGCCATGCGTGTTGACGCTGACCTGATGCGCTTCGATGCCGGCCTCATGCATGGCGCGCTTGCCGATCATTGTCTGGGCGGTGAACTGATCGCACCAGAGGATCGCGCCATGGCCGCGTTGCAAAGCGGCCTGCAAGTCCTCAAGCCCTTCCAGCCGGATCGCCGGCGTCCAGCGACGGGCGACCAGATGCGCGGCAAGCTGCATGCGGCGGCGATGGCGCGCCGCGAGCAATGCCTCGAACAGCTTGCGCGCATCGATGTCGCTGCCGAGCACCGCGCGCGTTGCGGCGGCATATCCGGGGAAATCCTTGCGCATATGGCGCTTCAGGCGAAACCTCGACGCCCAATCGCAGATCGGCGACCACCAGCGCACCGGCAGCACCGCCGCGACCGCGAGGTAGAAGAGGGCGGCCAGGCTTTCGCGAAGATCCCTGGTGGAGAAGCGGCGGAGCTTGCCGGCGTTAAGCTGCTTGCGGCTGAAGAACCGCACGTCCTCGGCATATTCGGGGACAAAGACGTCGGTGATGATCTCGGTGCGGAAGCTGGCTGCCGATGGCTTGCGGCGGGCTTTTCGGGATTTCGTGAACCGCGACAGCCTCATTCGCCCGGCTCTAGATCTGGGATGTCAACTCGACCGGAAAATCGTCGTTGTCGGCATCGCGCATGGCGGCGAGGCTGCGGTTGTCCAGCACCTCGGCGATCGCCTGGCGCACTTCCAGCATCATGTGCCGGACCTGGCAGGTCGCTTCGTCGCAATCCTCGCAGCGCTGGTACTGCGTGCGGCTGGCGCAAGGTATCGGCGCCAGCGGACCGTCCAGCACACGCACGACATGGCCGATCTTGATCTCGGAAGCGGGGCGGGCGAGGCGATAGCCGCCTTCCTTGCCCTTGCGGCTCTGGACGAAGCCGGCGTTGCGCAATTCGCCCAGTATGGCATCGAGGAATTTCTTCGGGATGTTGTTGGCGACGGCGACGTCGTTGACGAAGGCCAATTGGCCAATCGGAAGATTGGAAAGATGCACGAGGGCCTTGAGGCCGTATTTGCCTTTTTTCGTCAGCATGCCCGAGTCAACCCGTTGAAGCCCCAACCACCCCGCATCTGGCGGCTGTTTGTGTGCAAATGATGACGGCATTGCTTCCACCCTGCCGTTTCGCGAAAACAAGCCATTGGAAAGGCATGTTTGGCACATACGCGTTGATTGTTTGTAACGTTTTGCACGAAGGGCGCCGGATTTGCCTATCGGCTGCCTAGACAAGAAAAGCCGGCCCCGGGGCCGGCTCTCCTGATCTTTCTATCGGACCGCTGAAACTTTACCGGCTGCCATAAGCTTGGTCGAGCAGGCCGCCGGCGGCGAAATGCTCTTTTTGGACCTTGTCCCAACCGCCGAAGACGTCTTCCACCGTCAGCAGGCGCACGTCCGGAAAATCGGCCTTGTATTTGGCCGCTACAGCCGCGTCGCGTGCGCGCAGGCCATTCTCGGCGGCGATGCCTTGGCCCTCGGGCGTATAGAGGAAGTCGAGATAGCTCTTGGCGAGGTCACGCGTGCCGTGTTCGTCGGCGACCTTGTCGACGATCGCCACCGGGAATTCCGCCAGAAGGCTGACCGAAGGGGTGACCTGCTCGAACTTGTCGTCGCCATATTCCTTGCGGATGCCGCGCGTCTCGGATTCGAAGGTGATCAGCACGTCGCCGATCTCGCGCTGCACGAAAGTGGTGGTCGCGGCGCGCCCGCCGGTGTCGAAGATCGGCACGTTGTTGAACAGCTTGGTGATGAACTCCTTCACCTTGGCGTCGTCGCCCTTGAAGGCTTCCTTGGCGTAGGCGGTGGCCGCCAGATAGGTGTAGCGCGCGTTGCCCGACGTCTTCGGATTGGGGAAGATCACCTGCACGTCGTCGCGCACGAGGTCGCTCCAGTCCTTGATGTGCTTGGGGTTGCCCGCGCGGACGAGAAACGAAGGCAGCGAATAGAAGGGCGAGGCGTTGTCTGGAAAATCCTTCTGCCAGTCGGCCGAGACGAGGCCCTTCTTGACCAGGAAGTCGACATCGGTGACCTGGTTGAAGGTGACGACATCGGCGCCGAGGCCCTCGGCTATGGCACGCGCCTGCGCCGAGGTGCCGGCATGGGACTGGTCGATGCTGACGCCCGGATGCTTGGCGATAAAGGCCTTGTTGACCTGCACGAAGAGTTCGCGGCCGACGTCATAGGAGGCGTTGAGCAGCTTGTCGGCCGACCAGGCCTGGGAGGATGCGAGGATGAGGCCGGCTGCGACGGCAACGCCGAGGAAAAATCGCTTCATGAAAGGGCTCCGGATGTAATGTTTTATCGTTCGAGCATAGCGAGGGTACAAAGGGGCGGCGAGGCATAGATTCAGGGCCTGGCACTCGTTGCTAGAAAACCGTTTCCCAGACAGGCTGATCCTAGGTTTTTCTTTTGAGCGGCATCATATTGGAGCTCGGTTCACGTCAACCTTTTCCCAATGGAAAGGACAAATAGATACACATTGTGTATGCGGCATGTTATGGTGAAGGAAAGGAGCCCTCCATGGCGAAAGCCGCAGCCAAAACTCACGCTAAGCCTGTCAATCTGCGCATTCGCGAGGATATGCGCATACTGATTGACCGCGCCGCGAAGCTACGCGGGAAAACCCGTTCCGATTTCATGATCGATGCCGCCTACCGCGCGGCCGAGGATACGCTCCTCGACCAAACACTGATCAAGGTGGATGCCGAGAGTTACCGGCACTATCTCGACATCCTCGATGAACCGCCAAGCGGGGAAGGTTTTGCGCGTCTTATGAACGTGCCCAAGCCATGGCAGGACTGATGCTGTCGGCGCCCACGCCGCTGGCCGGGAACCACGATCTCGAACTTTTCCAAAGCGGAACGGAAAGTCTCGACCAATGGCTTCGCCGCCGCGCACGGGCCAACCAGGTCAGTGGCGCATCTCGTACTTATGTGGTCGCGGAAGGCATACGCGTTGTCGGCTACTACTGCCTGTCTTCGGGCGGGCTTGACCTGGCGGAAGCGCCCGGCATTATTCGGCGCAACATGCCGGATCCCATTCCAATGGTCGTGCTCGGGCGTCTCGCGGTGGACACAGGCTGGCAAGGGAAGGGACTGGGTGCAGCGCTTCTGCAAGATGCCGTCCTGCGCGCCGGTCAAGCCGCGACGATCCTCGGGATACGCGGAATTTTTGTTCATGCGATATCGGACGAAGCGAAAGCCTTTTATGAGCGCCATGGCTTTGCGGCTTCCCCGAAAAATCCCATGACATTGGTGCTGTCGTTGAAAGGCCTGGTGAAAGGGTAGGCGGCCGCCCTCGACCGGGATAGGGATTGACGGCGGTCCTATCGCTACGCAGCCGGAAACAGCTTCCAGCGCCCCGGCCGGAACGCCACGCGGCTCTTCTGCGCCGCCGGATGATCGACCGGCAGTTCGATCTCGACCCGCTGGCGTTCGCCGCCGATCTCGAGCTCGACGCGCCTTGTGCCGGCGACGCGGCGGCTGGCGGCCACGGTGCCGGCGATGCAGCCGCTGCAGCCGTCCAGCAGTTCGACGTCATGCGGCCGGAAGTAGAGCATCGCGTCGCCCTCGGGCGCATGCGGCGCCGACAATCCGATCGGACGGTCGGCCAGCCAGATCTCGCCATTCTCGACCTTGACGGGAAGGGAGCTGGATTCACCGATGAAGCCGTAGACGAAAGGCGAGTTCGGCGTGTCGTAGATGTCGTCGGCGGTGCCGACCTGTTCGATGCGCCCCTGGCTCATCACCACGACGCGGTCGGCAAGCTCCAAAGCCTCTTCCTGGTCGTGGGTCACGAAGACGGTGGTGTGGCCGGTGCGGTCATGGATTTCGCGCAGCCAGCGACGCAGTTCCCGGCGCACCTGCGCATCGAGCGCGCCGAACGGCTCGTCGAGCAGCAGCACCTTGGGTTCGATGGCCATGGCGCGGGCGAGCGCCACACGCTGGCGCTGGCCGCCCGAAAGCTGCGCCGGATAGCGCTTCTCCAGCCCTGAAAGCTGGACAAGATCGAGAAGCTCGGAGGCGCGGCGGCGGATTTCGGGGGTCGACGGCCGCGTCGGCCCGTGCCGCACCTTGAGGCCGAAGCCGATATTGTCGGCCACCGTCATGTGGCGGAACAGCGCGTAGTGCTGGAAGACGAAGCCTACGTTGCGCTCCTGGATCGATTTCTGCGAAGCGTCCTCGTCACCAAAGAAGATTTTCCCACGCGTCGGGCGCTCCAGTCCGGCGATCAGCCTGAGCAGCGTCGTCTTGCCGGAGCCGGACGGTCCGAGCAGCGCGATCAGTTCGCCCGACTTGATGTCGAGCGAGACGTCGTGGAGCGCCGGAAACCGCTCGAACTCCTTGCGCACGTTGGCAACGCGAACTTCCATGCAATGAACCTTCTAATGTCCGCGCGTCGCGGCGAGTTCGGCGCCGTAGCGCATCTCGAGCAGTGTTTTCAAGACCAGCGTGACGAGCGCCAGCCCGGCAAGCAAGGAAGCGACGGCGAAGGCGCCGACGGCGTTGTACTCGTTGTAGAGGATTTCGACATGCAGCGGCATGGTGTTGGTCAGGCCGCGTATGTGGCCCGACACTACCGAAACCGCGCCGAACTCGCCCATGGCGCGCGCATTGCACAGGAGCACGCCGTAGAGCAACCCCCATTTGACGTTGGGCAAGGTCACGTACCAGAAAGCCTGCCAGCCATTGGCGCCAAGCGACAGCGCCGCCTCCTCGTCACCATTGCCCTGCTCCTGCATCAGCGGGATAAGCTCGCGCGCGACGAAGGGGAAGGTGACGAAGACGGTGGCCAGCACAATGCCCGGCACGGCGAACAGGATCTGGATGCCATGTGCCTTCAGCCATTCGCCGAGCAACCCTTGAGCACCGAAGAGAAGCACGTAGACCAGACCCGAAATGACCGGCGAAACCGAGAAGGGCAGGTCGATCAGCGTGGTCAGGAAGGCCTTGCCCTTGAACTCGAACTTGGCGATCGCCCAGGCGGCCGAGATGCCGAAGACGATGTTGAGCGGGACCGAGATCGCGGCCACCAGCAAGGTCAGGCGGATCGCCGAACGCGTGTCGGCATCGCTTAGCGATTGCAGGTAGGTGCCGACGCCTTTGGCGAAAGCTTCCTTGAAAACGATGATCAGCGGCAGCAGCAGGAAGACGGCGAGAAAGACGAAGACGATGGCCATCAGCACGGCGCGTGCCGGCCGGCTCTCGGTCACCGCCGCCGAGCGGCTCTCATGATACGGTTCGTATGATTTGATCTCGGGATCAGCCATAGCGCTTGCGGCTCCATGTCTGCACCAGATTGACGATCAACAGCATGATGAACGACAGCGCCAGCATGATCGCGGCGATCGCGGTCGCCGCCGGGTAATTGTATTCCTCGAGCCGGATGACGATCAGAAGCGGCGCGATCTCGGATTTGTAGGGCAGGTTGCCGGCGATGAAGATGACCGAGCCGTATTCGCCGACGCCGCGCGCGAAGGCCAGCGAGAAGCCGGTGATGATGGCCGGCGCCAGGCCGGGAAAGAGCACGCGGGTGATGATCTGGAAGCGGCTGGCGCCGAGGGTGGCTGCGGCTTCCTCCACTTCCTTGTCGATCTCTTCCATGATCGGCTGCACGGTTCGCACGACGAAGGGCAGGCCGATGAAGATCAGCGCAATGACGATGCCGAGCGGCGTGTAGGCGACCTTGATGCCGAGCGGCATCAGCAATTTGCCGATCCAGCCATTCGGCGCGTAGAGCGTGGTCAGCGCGATGCCGGCCACAGCCGTCGGCAGGGCGAAGGGCAGGTCGACCATGGCGTCGACGATGCGGCGGCCCGGAAAACGGTAGCGCACCAGCACCCAGGCGACGAGCGTGCCGAAGACGACATTGACGACAGCCGCGATGAACGCCGTGCCGAAGCTGATTCGAAGGGCGTTGATCGTGCGGCGATCGGTGGCGATGGCCCAGAAATCGACCCAGCCGAGAGCGGCCGAACGCCAGATCAGCCCGGATAGGGGGATGAGGATGATGAGGGTGAGGTAGGCAAGCGAGAAGCCGAGCGTCAATCCGAAACCCGGAATGACGCTCGGCTGTCTGAACCGCCACCCCGCCCGCGCGGGTGCTGTGGTCATGTCGTCCCGATCTAGGTTTAGCTCACTGGGCCGGCTTGTAGATCTGGTCGAATATACCACCGTCGCCGAAATGATAAGGCTGCGCTTTCTTCCAGCCGCCGAAAAGCGGATCGTCGATGGTGATCAGCTTGATCGGCGGCAGCTTGGCGAGATCCTGGGGCGGAACCAGTTCGGGCTTGGACGGCCTATAATGGTTCTTGGCGATGATGGTCTGGCCTTCCTTGGAATAGAGGTAGCTCAGATAGGCCTCGGCCACCTTGCGTGTGCCCTTGGCGTCGACATTGGCGTCGACCACGGCCACCGGTGGCTCGGCCAGGATGGAGGTCGGCGGATAAACGATGTCGAAATTGTCGGCGCCGAACTCGTCGAGCGCCAGATAGGCGTCGTTTTCCCAGGCGATCAGCACGTCACCCAGGCCTTTTTGCGCGAAGGTCACGGTCGAGCCGCGCGCGCCGGTGTCGAGCACGGGAGCATTGGCGTAGAGCTTGCCGACGAAGTCCTTGGTCTTGGCTTCATCGCCGCCATCATTGGCGTTGGCATAGGCCCAGGCCGCGAGATAGTTCCAGCGTGCGCCGCCCGAGGTTTTGGGGTTGGGCGTGATCACCTGGACACCGTCCTTGACGAGGTCGTTCCAGTCGTGGATGCCCTTGGGATTGCCCTTGCGGACAAGGAAGATGATCGTCGAGGTGTAGGGCGCCGAATTGTTTTCGAATTTGGTGCGCCAGTCTGGATTGATCTTCTTTGACTTCGAGACGATGGCGTTGATGTCGCCTTCGAGCGCCAGCGTCACCACATCGGCGTCGAGGCCATCGATCACCGCGCGGGCCTGGGCACCCGATCCGCCATGCGACTGCTGGATGGTCACCGTCTCGCCGGTCTCCGCCTTCCAATGCGCGGCGAAGGCCTCGTCATAGGCCCTGTAGAGCTCGCGCGTCGGATCGTAGGACACATTGAGAATGGTGGTGTCGGCAAATGCGAAACCGAGCGTGCCGAACTGGATAGATGTGGCGACCAGTGCGCCGAGCAGTTTCCTGAAATGAGGTTTGGTCATTTCTGCCTCCGTTGAACCCGCGCCAAATCTAGCGAATTGATAGAAATAAGATGCATTGAATGTTGCCTTTTTTGTCCTTCTGAAGAAAATCTTCGGCGATCTGTCGCTGTTGTGAGAACTATTTTGCTCGCGGTCGCTCCGCGCCGGAGTCGGCCCAACATCCGGCCTATCTAGGGATGCGCGGTTGCCGGGCAAGGCTGGTTGGGCAAGGCTGGTTGGGCAGGTTACTCGACGGTCACCGGGAAATCGAAGCGCTGCTTTTGAAACGGCTCGCGGGCCAGCGCAAAATGCCACCATTCGCGCGCGTAGTTCTTGAACCCGCCAGCACGCATGGCATCGACGAGCAGCTTTCGGTTTGCCGCCGCTTCGGCGCCGGGCGGGCGATGCGCGGTCTCGCTCATCGGGTCGAAACAATCGAAGCCGGTGCCGAAATCGAGGGTGTCGGCATCGATCGCGCCGCAGGCCGGTTTTGGCACGGGCGTACTGTCGACAGGCGCGATGGCAACATCGACGGTGGAGCCGCGCGAATGGCTGGACCGATCACCGACATAGCCCTTGGCGATGAGATCGCCACGCTTGACCGTCGGATACCATTGCGGGTCCGGCGGTCCACCCGCGGCCGTCCATTCGCCCATGTCGGCAACGGCGCGGGCAGGGCGATAGCAGTCGAAGACGACCAGCGTCAGGCCTCTGGTGGCGATCGCCCGCTGGACTCTGGAGAGTGCCTCGGCGGCCTCCCGGGTCAAAATGCAGACCGGCGCGTCATAGCCATTCACCTTGCGGTGCAGAAAATTGTCGGCGTTGGCGTAGCGAATGTCCTGGCGGATCGATGGGGCGACATCGGCGAGGCGAACGAAACCCGCGGGGAGGGGATCGGCAGGCGCCGGCAGGGCCGAGCCGGCAATCATCAGCGCACAAAAGCCAATGCGCTGAATCGCCTGGCGCATTCTATTCAAGGATCGCTTTCACTGGACGAAGACCTTCACACTGGCAGCCCGTCCTGCGGCGTCGATGACGGTGAGCGTCGAATAGCCCGCGCCGTCGGGCAGCCAGGTCGCGGTGCGGCGGCGGTCGAGGCCGATGAGGGGCTTGCCATTGGCCAGCCAGCGGAACGGGGCGCGGCCGCCCTGCAATTTCAGCACCAGCGGCGAGGCGTCGGCCGAGTTGGTGGCGAGATCGACGCGGGCGCCGTCCGGCGGGAAGATGATGCTCGGTGCCGGTTCGGTCGGCGTCGCCTGCACCAGGCCATCCGCGCCGGCGCCGAAGCGGGCAAGCGTCACAGGCAGGTCCTCGCGCTTGGGTGTGAAGGCACCGGGCGGTTTGCCTGGCAGCGGTACGGTGGCGAGGCCGGAGCGGACAAAGCCTTCGAACAGGATCGGGGCGGCCGAGACATAGCCGGAGAGGCCCGGCACCGCGCCGGCATCGGGCCTGCCGACCCAGACGCCCAGCACATAGCGGCCATCGAAGCCCACCGACCAGGCGTCGCGGTAGCCGTAGGAGGTTCCGGTCTTGTAGGCGATGCCGCGCTGCAAGGCACCTTCCGGCGGTTTTACTCCGGAGAGGATGTCGATGATCTGCCAATTGGCCTGGTCGCTGAGGATGGTGGCGGTCGAACTCACGGCATCGGCCGGTTCGGTGCCGTCGCGCAGCGAGTGCGTCTTGCCGCCATTGGCGAGCCCCGTATAGAGCTGGACGAGGTCGCGCAGCGTGACGCCGACGCCACCAAGCCCGATGGCCAGCCCCGGCGCCTCATTGACCGGCAGGATCGGGTTGACGCCCGCCTGGCGGAAGTGTGCCGTCAGCCGCGCCGGACCGACCGCGTCGAGCACCCGGATCGCCGGCACGTTGAGCGACAATTGCAGCGCCTGGCGGATCGAGACATCCCCCTGATAGCCCATGTCGAAATTCTTGGGTCTGTAGCCGCTGAAATCGACCGGGCTGTCCTCGATCAGCGTCTCCTGCGCCACCAGTCCCTGTTCGAAGGCGAGGCCATAGATGAACGGCTTCAGCGTCGAGCCGGGCGAGCGCACGACCTTGGTCATGTCGATCCAGCCGGAACGGCTGGAATCGAAGAAATTGGCCGAGCCGACTTCGCCCAGAATGTCGCCGGTGCGGGCATCGGCCAGCACCATGGCGACCGACAGACGCGGCCCGAGCCTGGTGGCGGCGTCGCGGGCCACCTGCTCCAGTCCCTGCTGGACGCTTTTGCGAATCGTCAGCTTGAGCGGCTGGCCGGGGACGGCCTTGGGCAGCATCGCGTAAGAGGCATGCGCGGCGAGCGCCGGCAAGCGCCGGCGCAGGCCCAACACATCGTCAAGCGCCGCGCGTGCGGCCTCGCGTTCGCCGATCAGGCCTGATGAGACCATGCGGGTGAGCACACGGTCGCGAGCTGCGTGGGCGATCTGCAGGTTGCGGTCAGGACGGCGCTTTTCCGGCAATTGCGGGAGGGCCACCAGAAGCGCGGCTTCGGAAACGGTGAGCCGCTTTGGCTCCTTGCCGAAATAGGCGAGCGAAGCGGCACGCACGCCCTCCAGATTGCCGCCATACGGCGCCACTGTGAGATAGCGTTCGAGGATCTCGCGCTTCGACAACCGCCGCTCGATCTGGATGGCCCGCAGCATCTGCTTGAGCTTGGAGCCGAGGCTGCGGCTCTCGCGCGGCTCGATCAGGCGGGCGAGCTGCATCGACAGGGTCGAGCCGCCGGAGACGATGTGGCCGCTGGTCGCGAACTGGCCGGCGGCGCGCGCCAGCGCCAGCACGTCGACCCCCTCATGGTCCCAGAAGCGCTTGTCCTCATAGGTGACCAGCATGTCGACGAACTGCTTGTCGACCTGGTCGAGCCGGGTTTCCAGCCGCCAGTAGCCGTCCGGTGTGGCAAAGGCGCGCAACAGCTGGCCGTCGCGGTCCTGGACTTCCGTGGAGACGGTGAGCCTTTCAGGAAGCGGGGGCGGGAAGGCGCGGTCGAGTTGCCAGAGGGCGGCGGCGGCAATCGTGAAGAAGGCGGCAAGGGAGGCAACTGCGATGGCAGCGCGACGGAGGAGTTTCTTGGAAAGCATGGCGCCGCCCCTCATCCGGCTGCCGCCACCTTCTCCCCGTTTAGTGACGGGGAGAAGGGAGCTGTGGCATGCATTGGCGCCTTTCCTGCGACGTTTAAAGCTGGCGAAAGCTTTGGTGCAGGCTTCTTTCTCCCCGTCTCTATACGGGGAGAAATGCCCGGCAGGGCAATGAGGGGCGGCGCGAACCTCACGTTCATTTCCGCCAAGGCACCTTACGGTGCCTTGATCTCCATCATGCCGGTAGCTGTACGGGCCGAATATTGCGGACGGTACATGTCCTCCACCGTTGCCGCCGGATGGGCATAGGTGCCCGGCGTCACGGCGCGCACGACATAGGCAAGCGTCAGATTGTGGTCGTGGTCGCCATCGGCCGGGTTGAATGCCGCGACGAAGCGATCGTCGCGGAATTCCAGATGCGCGGCGTCGGTCTGTGCCAGCCAGGAGAAGTTCGTCAACTGGGCGCTGGAGACCAGGCCTGGATTGTCGATCTCGAAGCCGGCCGGCAACAGGTCGGTGACCAGCAGGCGCGACGGCCAGCTGTTCTGCTCGGTGACCTTGAGCACGACGACATAGCGTTCGTTCTGGGTTGCCTCGGTCACATTGGCTTCAGTGCCGTCGAGCTTGTAGTAGGTGCGGCTGATGGTGAAGCCGTCACCGCCGGCCGGCAAGGGCTGGATCGGCGACGCCACGGTGGTGACGACGGCCTGCAGCGGGGTCTTGCCGGTGTTGGCGATTTCGAGCGGGCTGTCGACCAGTTCGGAGCCGTTGACCTGGTTGGAATAGCCGCCGGAATGCGGCGCGCCATTGACGGTGAGCGCGATGGAGTCGTTGCCCTCCTTCAGCGCGCGCGCCGCCAGCAGCATCCAGGAATCGTCCTGGGTGCTGGTCCAGCGGGCTTCGGCGCGTTCCCTGGTCACCAGTTTGATCAGCTCGGGCACGATGGTCGATACCGGCTTCGATTCCGCCGCCAGCGACAGCATCGCCGCGCCGTCACGCAACGCCGAACCGTAGTCGGAGCGGTACCAGTCGTACTCCGTGCTCGACTTGGCGAGCTGCAGCGCGGTCTTGAACGTCGCCTCTGAACGCTGCGTGTCGCCGTAGAGCGCCAGGCTCGCCGCCAATTGGGCAACGGCCATCGGGCTCGAGAAGGCTTCGAGCTGGGTGTCGGCGTAATAGCGCAGATCGCCGATCGAGGCCTTCTTGTTGCGGGCGAGCACATAGAGGGCGTAGGCGATCTCGCTGCCGCGGTCCTGTACGCTCTGGTCGTAGCCGAGCGAGTTCTGCAGGTTGTTGAGGGCCTGGTTCATCGCCAGAGCCGGCACGTCGTATTTCTGCTCCCGCGCCCTGGTCAGGAATTCGCTGACATAGGCGTCGAGCCACGGGTCGCCGGAGCCCGGGCCCCACAGGCCGAAGCTGCCGCTCGAGGACTGGTAGCTCAGGACCTTGTAGATTGCGTCCTGGACGCGGCCGTGCAGGTCAGGGTCGCTTTCCATGCCGACGCCGGATGCCATCTCGTTGACGTAGAGAAGCGGCATGGCGCGGCTGGTGGTCTGCTCGGCGCAGCCATAGGGGTAGCGATCAAGTGTCATCAGCAGCGAGGGCACGTCGAAGGCTGCCGCCTGCGAAACGCCGACACTGACCGAAGCGCCGTCGAGCAGGCTGGCCGCCAAGAGTTCCTTGTCGACGCGCAGCGCGCCGCCATTGCCCTTGAGGTCGACCACAAGGCGCGTGGTGACCGGCAATTGCGCCGGGCGCACCGGCACATAGAGCGTCTGCTCGACCTTGGTGCCGTCGGCGTGCGCCAGCTTGATGGTGAGCGAGGCATCGCCCGCTGTCCTGGCGATCAGCGGCACGGTCAGCGTCTGGCGCTTGCCCTGGGCGAGCGTCAGCTTCTGGGGCAGGGGCTTGTCGCCCGTCGACAGGTCGCCCGTCGTATCGATCGACAGCGCGTAGTCGCCGGCCGGGCCGTCGGTGTCGGCCACGTCGAGGCGCATGACGGCGTTGTCGCCAGGCGCCAGGAAGCGCGGCAGGCCGGCGGTAATCACTATGGGATCGCGCACGATCACGTCCGCCTGGGCATGGCCGACCGCTTCCTTGGTCCAGGCGACGGCCATGACGCGCACGGTGCCGTTGAACTGCGGGATATCGAAGTCGATCCGCGCCTTGCCGTCGGCATCGAGCTGGACGATGCCGGAGAAGAAGGCGACCAGCTTTTCGGTGGGCGGGCTGCCCTGCGCCTGCATATTGGCGCCGTCGCCGCCGGTCCGGAGCTTGCCGGTGGTGCCCAGCGAGCCATCGATCAGGCGGCCGTAGATGTCGCGGATCTCCATGCCGAGCATGCGCTGGCCGAAGAACCAGTTCTCCGGATCCGGCGCCTTGTAGTTGGTCAGGTTGATGATGCCGACATCGACGGCGGCAACCATGACATAGGCGTTCGTGCCCGGCTGCACGCCGGCCACGGAAACCGGGATCGACAGCTGCTGGCGCGGCACGGTCTTTTCGGGCGGCGTCAGCGTGACGGCGAGCTTCTTGGCGCCCGGATCGACCGTCAGCCACTTCACGCCGATGGCGCGGGCCGGCATGCGCGTTTCCTGCGCATCGCCCGGCCGGAACAGGGTTGCCGTGACATAGGCGCCGGCACCCCAATCGTCACCGACGGGGATATCGACGGTGCCGCCACCTGCCGGTACGGTCGCCGTGATGGTCTTCAACAGCTTGTCGGAACCGATGTTGATCAGAAGTTCGCCGGCAAAATGCGGCGAGATTTTCAGCTTCGCCACTTCGCCCGCGGCATAATTGTCCTTGTCGAGGGCGATCTCAAGGCCATCAGGCGTTTCGGTGGTCGTCGAGGCGACATACCAGCCGGCGTCGAACTCGTAGCTGGTCGCCGGCCCCTCGGGATCGGATGTCTCGACCTCGAGCCGGTACTGGCCCCAATCGACCGGCACGGAGACGGTTGCGTCGCCGTCGGCGCCGAGGTCGACCTGGCCGTTGGCGATCGACTTGGTGAAGGAGACCGGCTCATAGTTCCAGGAGTTGTTGGAGCGGTACCACTGGTAATTGCGTTCGACCTTGACCAGTGTCCACTGCGCGTCTTTCAGCGCCTCGCGCTTGCCGTTGGGGTCGACGGCGATCAGGCTGAACTTGGCGGTGCCGCCCTGCGGCACTTCACCATCGGCGAAGTCCGGTCGGATGCCGATCATATGGCCTTGCGGGCGGATGCCGATGTTGAGCGAGCGCTCGATGGCGCGGCCGCCGGTTTCGCGCATGCGCACCGTCACCTTGCCGTCGACCAGCTTGGTGGTCGAGGGCAACTGGTCGACGGCAACAGGGAAGGTCGCCTTGCCGTCATCGCCGACCACCGGCAGGTCGGTGAGCGGCGTGACCGTCGGCTCCGCCGACTGCTCGTCGGCGAGGCCGAAGGAAAAGTTGGGAAAGCGGTCCCAGTCACGAGAGGTCGACAGCGTCAACTCCCCTTCCAGCGCAAGGCCCGCCGCCGGCGCGCCATAGAGGAAGCGGCCGTCGATGTCGATGTTGGCGGTTTCGCCCCGCGCAATCTCCTGCTTGTCGGCTTTCATGTCGAATTCGATGCGATCCGGCACGAAGTCCTCGACCAGGAACATCTGGCTGGCCACCGCCGGCTGCTTGGGATCGGTGTGGATCGACACCGACCATGTGCCGCGCATGGCGTTGGGTTCGAGCGGCAGGTCGACGGCATGGCCGCCGGCCGAGGCGCCGTCACTGACGATGCGGCGGTCCTCGACGCCATCGGGGCGCGAGAAGATGAAGGTCAGCGGCAGGTTTTCGACCGCCTTGCTCGCACCATCGCGGGCAAGGGCGGCGACATGGACGTCCTCGCCGGCGCGGTAGATGCCGCGCTCGGTCCAGGCATAGACATCGAGCGCGCCTGGTGCCGCGCGTCCGGTGACGCCACGGTCGGACAGGTCGAAGCCGGCCTTGGCCATGTCGAGGAAGACGAAGTCATTATCGCCCTGCTTGGCCATCAGCACGGCCGGCACCATGCCGCCGTCACCGCGCGTCAGGCCGGGGTTGAAAACGGCGTGGCCGTCGGCATCCGACGTCGCGGTGCCGAGAACCTCGTTGTTCCTGGCAACCAGCGTCAGTTCGGCGCCGGCAATCGGCTTGGCGCTGCCCAGCGAACGGGCAAAGACATTGAGCCCGTCCTGGCCGGTATAGGTCGACAGGCCGATGTCGGAGACGACGAACCACTGCGTGGCCAGCGAACCGTAGTCGTCACTCTTGTCGTTGACGGGCTGCGCGGTCAGCACATAGACGCCGGGCTTGCGCTGCGGCAGCGCTTCGTCGACCGGGAAGGAGGTAGTGACTTCCTTGTTGAGGTCGTTGCCGATGTCGAGCTGGCCCTGCCAGACCGGTGCGCCCATCTGCTCGGAAATGTTGGAGATGTCATAGCCGTCGAGCTGGTGCAGGAACTGGTAGCCCGACAGAAGCTGCGCCAGCGAACGGTCGCCGATGCGGTAGAGCTTCATTTCGGCGGCGTTCATGTTGACGGTGACGACCGGGATGCCGCGGCGCGCGCCGGCCGGCAGCACGAAGCTGTCGCCGGTGAAGCGGGCGGACGGCGCGCGGTCCTGCACGTAGATCGACAGCACCACGGGGGCGGCGGTCACTTCGCCGATCGCCGCCGGCAGGCCGGCGCGGAAGGTGACGTCGTAGTGCTGGCCATGCTCCAGGCCTTCGACGCAGATCTGCTTGTCCTTGGCCTCGACGCCTTTCGGCGGCGCGTTGTCGACGGTGACGAACTGCGCGTAGTCGACGCCGGTCTTGACCAGATCCTCGGAGAATTGCGCGCAGATGCGCGGCGCGCTGGTGTCGGCATCGATGCTGTGATCGACAACGCGGAACCCTTTGCGGGCCTTCAGATCGGCATAGTCGGCCTGGACCGCGGGCGAGCTTTCCAGCGCAAGGCTGGCCTCATAGGCCTGCAGCGCCGGCCGGTAGAGATCGCGCTTGTCGAGGCCGTTGCCGAGCAGCGCCAGCACTTCGGCGCGCGTCTTGGTGGTGCGCAGCAGCTTATAGGCGTTGAAGGCGGCCGACGTGCCGTTTGCCGGCAAAGTCGAGGCTTCGGAGGTGTTGGCGGCAGGCTGCACGGCCAGCGTTTCGCGCGCCAGCTTGAGCCAGAGCTGGCCATCGTCAGGCATGACCGAGACCGCGGCCTCGTATTTCTGCATGGCGGAGCGATGGTCGCCGGTCAATACGGCCTGTTCGGCGGCATTGGTCAGCGCCGCCATGCCCTCTGTCGGCTTGTCGAAGGCCGGGCCGAGCAGCTTGTTGCGGTATTGCTGGGCCTGGTCGGCCATCCAGGTGGGGAAGAAGGCGAGTTCTGGCGGGGCGCCGATATCGGGATCGCCGTCCATGTTGACGACCTTGCCGGCGACCGCGCCGGTGAAGGATTTCAACTGGTTATAGTCGGATTTGAGAAAGCACCATTTTGCCTTGGTGTTGTAGGTGAAGGCGCGGCAGGCGGGATCGCCGAGGCATGTCGTCTTGCACTGGTCGAGCGTGACGTTCTGGTCGGACCGGAGATCGAAGCCGAAATAATCGGAATTGTCCGTCGTCGCGATCCGCCGGGCCTCGGCCGCTTGCGCGACGCTACCCCAGGCAAGGAAAAAAAGGACGAGAATCGACAGACCACGAGCCGCGCGCATTGCCATTACACCCTCCAGACAATTGCAGACGTCCGGGCATGATCAAGCTTCAGTCGGGCTTGTCAACGCGCGAACGCGGCAGGTGCCGCCTGCCAACGGTTTATTTTCCGGCCAAGGACCGGTATGCGGACAGTAACCTCCATGGGAAAGGGGATCACGCTTTCTTGCGGAAACGCAGAAGGTGTGAATTCCAAGCCCGTCCTATTTCAGACAATTGGATTGTGGCCCCTTTACGAGCGCTTCAGAACTTCATTCCAATTTTAGTTTTACGAACTAGGTTGTCTTAATGCCGGCGTATGAAGAGCAGATGTCAGGAGGGATCGCGCCAGGGCGCGTGCTTCCGCGCGCCCTGCTTTTGGCCATGATGTGCTCGATGGCGCTGCTTTGCGAATCGAGGCCGGCGGCCGCATTCGAGCTTTTCGGCATCAAGCTGTGGGGATCGTCCAGCGACGAGGACGCCGACATTGTCGATCCCCTGCGCTATGCGGTGACCATCTCCGCGCCCGATGCCGACAAGGACCTGGTCAAGAAGCTCGAAAACGCCTCGGCGCTGAAAGGCGACGAGGACCGGCCGGTTTCGGGCTCGCTCGGGCTGATGGCCAAGGCACGCAGCGACCGTGAACAGCTGGTCGCCGCCCTTTATGCCGATGCCCGTTATGAAGGCGTCGTCACCGTCACCATTGACGGCAAGCCGCTCGACGAATTGCCGCCGGACGCCGAATTCAAGGGGCCGCAGCCCATTCCCGTGACGATCGCCATCTCGGCCGGCCCCAAATTCACGCTCGGCAACATCAGGCTGGAAGGCGACGCGGCGGGGCTGATGAGCGCCGATTATGGGCTGATATCAGGCGGCGACGCCGGATCGGGCGCGGTGCTCAAGGCCGAGGCGCTGATCGTGCGGACGCTGAAGGAGCAGGGCAGGCCGCTGGCCAAGGTGACCGGCCGGCAGATCGTCGCCGACCATGCCACCTCGACGCTCGACGTGACGCTGACGGTCGCGGCCGGGCCGGTAGCCGGCTATGGCGCGACCACGGTGGAAGGCACCGAGAAGGTCGACCGCGACTTCACCGAATACATGACCGGGCTGAAGCGCGGCAAGCAGTACTCGCCGCAGGAGATCAGCGACGCGCGCGACAGGCTGCTGGCGCTCGAGGTGTTCAACAGTGTCACCTTCAAGGAAGCCGACAAGCTCGACGCCGACGGCAACATCCCGATCGGCGTCCAGGTCAGCGAGCGCAAGCCGCGTTATTTCGGGCTGGGCGGCACCTTCTCGAACACCGAGGGGCTTGGCCTGGAGGGCTACTGGGGCCATCGCAACCTGTTTGGCCGTGCCGAAAAGCTGCGCATCGACGGTGCCATCAGCGGCATCGGCAGCAACAATCTGTCCGAACTGAACTACAACGCCGGCATCATGTTCGAGAAACCCGGCGTCATCGGGCCGGCGTCGAAGTTTTTCGCCAGCGTCAAGACGGTGCTGGAACATCCCGACGCCTACGACCATTTCTCGGTCAAGGGCAGCACCGGCCTGTCCTATGAACTCGATAAGAAGCAGACCGTGTCGGCCGAGGTCGCGCTCGATTATTCGCGCATTCACGACGCCTTCGGCAAGCACAAATACCTGATCGCCAGCATTCCGCTGCAGTATGTCTATGACAACAGAGACAACCGGCTCAATCCGACCACCGGCTTCCGTTTGCTGGCCTATGCCGAGCCGAGCTACGACATTTTGAGCGGTGCGGCCTTCCTCAAGCTGAAGGGCGAAGGGTCGGCCTATCAATCGCTGGACACGGCCTCGAAGTTCGTGCTGGCCGAACGTGTCGCGGTAGGCTCGATCGTCGGTACCGGGCTGCAGAGCGTCCCGGCCGACCGGCGTTTTTATTCCGGCGGCGGCGGTTCGGTGCGCGGCTATGCCTATCAGGGTATCGGCCCGAAGGACTTCACCGGCCAGCCGATCGGCGGTCTGTCCTTCTTCGAGACTTCGGTCGAGATGCGCATCGCCGTCACCGACACGATTGGCATCGTGCCGTTCGTCGATGCCGGCTCCGTGTCGACCAAGTCGGTTCCCAACTTTTCCGACGTCAAGGTCGGCGCCGGTGTCGGCCTGCGCTACGTCACGCCGTTCGGGCCGCTGCGCATCGATGCGGCCGTGCCGCTCAACCGCGACCCAGGTGATCCGCATTTCGGCATCTATGCCGGCATCGGACAGGCGTTCTGACGATGAAAACGGTCTGGCGCATCCTTCGAATTGTCCTTTACACGCTGCTGATCGTGGTCGCGGGTGCGATCGGCGCGCTGGTCGTGCTGACCAAGACCGAGCGCGGGCGCGACAACCTCGCCGGCATCATTTCTCGGCTGGCTTCAAGCGACGACCGCAAGGTCACCGTCAGCGGCATTAACGGCATCTGGTCGGGTAATCTCAGCGTCGACCATGTCGTGCTTGAGGACCGTGAGGGCGCCTGGCTGGTGGCGCGCAAGGTGGCCGTCGACTGGTCGCCAACCGCGCTTTTGTCCAAAAGCTTCAACGCCGAACGCATCGCCGCCGATCGCGTCGAACTGGCGCGCCTGCCGGTGGCCGGTACGCAGCCGCCCGCGCAGAGCGGCACGACGACGCTGCCGGTCTCCATCGACATCAAGCAGATCGAACTGCCGGAAATCGCGCTTGGCCAGCAACTGGCCGGCAGCGGCATCGCCGAGCTCGCGGCCAAGGGAATGCTCAAGGCCGATGCCGCGCCACTGGCGGTCCAGACGGTGCTCAATGTCACCCGTCATGACGGCAAACAGGGCAATGTCGACGCCAAGATCCATTTCGCACCCGCCGATAACAAGCTGGACCTCGACCTCAAGGCATCGGAGCCGGCCGGCGGCATCATTGCCAACCTGCTCAAGCTGCCGGATGCGCCACCAGTCGATATCGTGGTTTCGGGCAGTGGGCCGCTTGCCAACTGGAGCGGTGTCGGCACCTTCCTCGTCGACCATCGGATCGTCACCCAACTCACCGGCCGTCACCAGCTCACCGACAAGGGCAATCATGTCGAAGCAAAGGGTGACGGCGATTTTGCGCGCTTCCTGCCGGAAAACCTGAAGCCCCTGTTTGCCGGCAAGACCAGCTTCGATGTCGCGGGCACCGCCACGTCGGTCGGCGGTATCAGCATCGACCGGGCCAGCATCGAGAGCGATGCTGTGCACGGCACCGCGTCCGGCATTGCCGATCCTGCCGGCGCCAGCGACCTGTCGGTCGAACTCGCCGCCAAGGGCCCGCCCGTGGTGATCAGCGTCGGCAGCAAGGCGCAGCCGATCACGCTCGCGATCAAGAACGCCACCGCGCGCGCCTTCGGCGACGGCAAGGCGCCGATCGTCGACATCGGCGCCTCCTTCGTTTCGATCGTCGCCGGCGGCACGCGGCTGGACGATCTGGCGGCGCAAATCCATTCCGATGGTTTCGATATCCAGAACCGCGCCGGCCCGGTTGCCGTCAAGCTGGAGGCGGGCGGCCTGAAAACCGACGTCGCGACGTTGGCGCCGCTGATCACCGGCAAGGTCAATGTCGATCTGGCCGGTTCGATCAGCAAGGACGCCGTTATTGCCATCGATCAGGGTACGCTGCGCTCCGATGCGGTCAATGCCTCGCTGACCGCGACGGTGGCGCTCGCCGACATGTCGATGCAGCTCAAAATGAATGCCGATGCCGTGGCGACCGCGTTTCCCCAGCAGATCGCCTCGGTGCTCGGCGGGCGGGTGAAATTCTCGGCCACGGCATCGCGCGATCCGCAGGGATCTTTCGCCGCGAATTCCATCGAACTCACTTCAGGATCGCTCAGCGCCAGCGGTACGGCCAGCATGCAAGGCACTGACATCCAGGCCGACATCAAGGGCAAATTGGGCGACGTTTCGGTGTTGTCGCCGACGGTCGGCGTGCCGGTTGCCGGCGGGGTCGATTTCGCGCTGTCGGCAAGCGGCGCGATGACCGCGCCGGATTTCACCGTTAGCGCCAACAGCGAGAGCCTGACCGCTTCGGGCCGCACGGTGAAGGCCATCAAGCTGAGCGCGAGCGGCAAGGCCGACATAACGAACCCTTCCGCCAACGTCTCGCTGACCGGCGCCGTCAACGACCAGCCGCTCGACATCAAGGCGGCCCTGGTGACCAGCGAGGGCAAGCGTTCGATCAATGGCTTCCTGGTGTCGCTGGGCGACAACAAGGTCTCAGGCGACCTGGCGCTCGACGACAAGTTCATGCCCCTGGGCACGCTGACGCTCGCCGCACCTGCCATCGACCAGTTGGCCGCGCTCGCCGGCCAGGCGGTGACCGGCGACATCAACGGCACCATCCTGTTCGCCAAGGACGGCGATGCACCGTCCATTGCCATCGATGCCAAAAGCACGTCGGTCGCGCGTGGCGAGGTGACGGCCAAAGCGATCGCCATCAATGCGCTCGTCGCCAATTATCTCAAGGCGCCGGCGATCTCGGGCACCATCAAGGCCGATGCGGTCACTTCGGGAAGCACGGAAATCAGCAGCATCGGCGTCGACCTCAAGCGCGACGGCGACTGGACCGATTTCACTGGTGGCGCGACCATAGCGGGCATTCCTGCGACCGCTGCCGGCCGGGTGAAGATCGCCGAGGGCACCACCAGCGTCGAGATCGCCTCGGGCGACGCCACCGTTCGTGGCATCAAGACGGCGATTGCCGAACCGTCGGCTCTGACCATCGCCGACGGTACGGCCAAGATCGAGAAGCTGGTGCTCGATATTGGCGGCGGCAAGGTGGCGCTGTCGGGCAGCGCTGGCGAGACGCTCGATCTGGCGGCGCAGGTCTCCGCCTTGCCGGCAGCGCTTGCCAATGCGTTTTCGCCTGGCCTGGATGCCACGGGAACGCTTGACGGTATCGCTGAAGTGAGCGGAGCGCCGGCAACTCCCGATATCCGGTTCAACGCGAAACTGGCCGGTGCCCAGACCAGCCAGACCCGCCAGGCAGGGCTCGGACCGCTCGCCGTCGATGCGGCCGGCAGCTACACGATCGCCGGCGGCGTCGCCCTCGACCATGCAACCCTGTCCGGCGACAAGGTCTCCGGGCAGGCGACAGGCACCATCAATCCGAACGGGGCGAGCGATTTTGCCATCGATCTGACCTCGTCCGGCCCCAGCCTGCCGCTGACGGTCGGCAGCGCCGAGAGCCCCGTCAAGATCGAGGTCCGATCAGTATCGGCTAAAATCGCGGGCGAAAGCACGCATGCCCGACTGGACCTTTCCATGATCCTGCCCTCGGTCGTCACCAGCCCGGCGAAGGTGGACGGACTGACCCTGGCACTGCACTCGGACGCATTCGATCTCCGGAATCGCGCCGGGCCGGTTTCCGGAACGGTATCGGTGGACAAGGTTGGGCTCGACAATCCAACGATCGCGCCGCTTATCGCCGGCAAGGTCACGGCCGCGCTCAGCGCTCGGCTGAGCACCGACACTGTGGTCATCGACAACGGCTCGCTGAAAAGCGATGCGCTGAGCAGCCAGGTGGCCGGCCAGGTATCGCTGCGTGACGGTGCCATCGATCTCAACCTGAAGGCGGATGCGCCATCGTCGGCCTTGCCGGCGGCGGCACGCGGCATGCTTGGCGACCGCGCCCAGATAAGCGCCACGCTGAAGCGCGAACCCAACGGCAATCTCCACATCGGTGGATTGAAGCTGGCTTCCGGCGCGCTGAGCGCCGACGGACAGGCAAGCCTTGCCGACAACAAGATAACCGCCGATATCAGGGGGACGCTGAGCGACATCTCGCCATTGTCGAAGGATGCCACGGGCGCCATCGCCTTCGCGTTGAGCGCGCAAGGGCCGGCCATGGCGCCCGACCTGTCGCTTACCGTCAACAGCGACAGGCTCTCGGTGGCATCGCGCGAGATCACCGGATTGAAGCTCACGGCTACCGGCAAGGTCGATGCCGCCAATCCGGCGGCCAATGTCCAACTCACTGGCAACGTCGCCGGGCAGGCGCTGCAGGGGAGTGCCGTGCTGGCAACGGCGAACGGCAAGAGCGCCGTCAACGGCCTGCTGCTGTCGCTGGGCAAGAACCGGATCTCGGGCGATCTGGCGCTGGACGACAAGTTCGTGCCTGAAGGCACCATTTCGCTCGACCTTCCCGACATCGGGCCGCTTGCCGCGCTGGCACTGGAAAAAGCCGAAGGCGACGTTCGCGGCACGATCGCCTTCTCCAGGAATGGCGCGGCACCCCAGGTCGCCATCAAGGCGGCTACCGCCTCGATCACGCGTGGCGATCTCCAGGCAAAGGCAGTTTCCATCGATGCGTTGATCGCAAACTATCTTGCGGCGCCAGTCGTCTCCGGCAAGATCCGCGCCGACACGGTCACATCGGGCGGCACCGTGATCAGCGGCATCGACGTCGACCTCAGGCGCGACGGCGACTGGACCGGCTTCTCCGGCGGCGCCACGGTCAAGGGCATTCCGGCCAGGGCTGCCGGCCGCGTGAAGGTGGCCGGCGGCACCACAGCGATCGAGCTCGCTTCAGGGCAGGCGACCGTCCAGGGCATCAAGGCGGCCATCGCCCAGGCCTCGACCGTCAGCATCGCCAACGGCACGACGACATTGGACAGGCTGGTGCTCAACCTTGGCGGCGGCACCGCGACGGTGACCGGCAAGGTCGGACAGGCGCTCGACATCAATGCGGTGCTGGCGCGCGTGCCGATGTCGCTCGCCAACAGTTTTTCGCCCGGGCTCGATGCCGCGGGTTCCATTTCCGGCACTGTGAAGGTGACGGGCGCATCGGCGAGCCCCGCAGTTGCCTTCAACATAGACGCGGCCGGCGTGCAGACATCGCAGACCCGTGGCGCGGGCGTCGGCGCGGTGAACGTTTCCTCATCCGGCACCTTTGCCGGCAACAAGCTGGCCTTCAACGCCAATATCAGCGACGGGGCCGGCCTTGGGCTCAAGGGCGGCGGCACGGTGACGACGGTGGGCACCCAGGCGCTGGCGCTCGACTTCAACGGTGCGGTGCCATTCGGCCTTCTCAGCGAGAAACTTGCCGCGCAGGGCTTGTCGCTGACCGGCAACGCCAACGTCAATGTCCAGGTGCGTGGTCCGGCGACATCTCCGGTGATCGGCGGCAGCGTCAAAACCTCAGGCGCGCGGCTGGTCGATGCACGCTCGGGCCTTGCCATCAACGATATCGCGGCCGATGTCTCGATCGGCAATGGCGTTGCCAGGGTCAATCGGTTGACCGGAACCCTGTCGACGCGCGGCAGCCTGTCGGCCAGTGGCACGGTCGGCATCAATCCGGCGCAAGGATTCCCGGCCGACCTGTCGATCAAGCTCACGGACGGTCGTTATACGGACGGTCGCGTGGTGACCGCCAACCTTGGCGGCGACCTGACGATCAAGGGGCCGCTGACTTCGGCACCGGCGATTGCCGGCACCGTCAACCTGGCCAAGACCGTCATCACGGTCCCGGACAAATTGCCGGGCTCGCTCTCGGCGCTCGACGTCAAGCACAAGAATGCGCCGGGACCGGTCAGGGCGCAGGACAAGGCGCTGCGCCCGGCCACAACCAGCGGCAAGAGCGGTGGCAGCGGTCTTGCGCTCGACGTCACGGTCAACGCGCCGAACCAGATCTTCATCCAGGGTAGGGGTGTCGACGCCGAATTCGGTGGCTCGCTCAAGCTAACCGGCCCGGCCTCGTTGCCGCAAGCCGTCGGCACCTTCACCTTGCAGCGCGGCCGGCTGTCGATCCTTGGCAAGCGGCTGACCTTCACCGAAGGCACGGTCGGGTTCTCGGGTTCGCTGGTGCCTTACCTCAATCTGACGGCGACGACGACCACGACCGGCGCGACCGTCACCATCGTGGTGTCGGGCGAGGCGACCAATCCCAAATTCACCTTCAGTTCGGTGCCGGCGCTGCCGGAGGACGAGGTGCTGGCGCAGTTGATCTTCGGGCGGTCGATGTCGAACCTGTCGCCGCTGCAGATCGCGCAGCTGGCCGAGGCCGCCGGACAATTGGCCGGCGTCGGCGGTTCGACGTCGCTTCTGGAAAACCTGCGCAGCGCCATCGGCGTCGACGACCTCGACGTGACCACCGATGATAAGGGCGGCACGGCGGTCTCGGCCGGCAAGTACCTGAACGACCGCACCTATGTGACCATCCAGAAGGGCGACAAGCCGGGTTCCGGCAAGGCGACCATCGATCTCAATGTCGGGCGCGGCGTCAAATTGCGCGGCGAGGCGACGGACGCCGGCGAAGCCAAGGGCGGCATCTTCTACGAGAAGGAATATTGAGGGCCTGGCCTTCATCCTGGCCGCAACTGGCGCTGTCGTAACCAGTGCGAATGTCTCAATTTAATTGCCCGAAGAGATTTTGGCGAAATCTGGGCGCACTAGCAATTTTGCGCCAAGACTGTCGCTATCACGCGAACTGCCCCCCTTCCAAAGTTGCACATTCGCTAACATGTTCCCAATCCATGCCGTCTTTGACATCATGGCCCGGATGCGGAATGTTAATCGGCGGAAAGCCAACAATGGGAGTTAGTCATGACAATCTATAAGAGCAACGGCGACAGCGTTCCGGATCACATCCTGGCGATGGCCGAAGAAGCCAAGTCGGGCAAAGTCGATCGCCGCGAATTCCTCGCGCTCGCCAGCGTCTTCGGTGCCTCGACCGCCATGGCTTACGGCCTGCTCGGCCTTGCCGCTCCGACCCCGGCCAAGGCCGAGGACGTCCAGGGCAAGAAGGGCGGCGTGCTGAAAGTGGCGATGTCGGTCAAGGATCCCAAGGATCCGCGTACCGCCGACTGGTCCGAGATTTCCAACGCCGAGCGCCAAGCGCTCGAGCCGCTGGTGAAATACACCAAGGAGTACACATTCGCTCCATATCTGCTGGCAAGCTGGGACATCAACGACGACGCCACCGAGTACACGCTGCATGTGCGGCCTGGCGTCGAATGGAACAATGGCGACAAGTTCACCGCCGATGACGTGATCTACAATTTCACCCGCTGGGCCGACAAATCAGCCGAAGGCAACTCGATGCCTGGACGTCTCGGCAGCCTCGTTGACGAAAAGACCAAGAAGTTGCGCGAAGGGTCGATCGTTAAGGTCGACGACATGACCGTCAAACTGAAGCTGTCGAAGCCCGACATCGCCATCATCCCGAACCTGTGCGACTATCCCGGCCTCGTCGTCCACAAGAGCTTCGACGAGAAGGGCGCCAACTTCAAGAACTGCCCGATCGGCACTGGTCCGTTCGAGCTCGTCTCCTATGATGTCGGCCAGAAGGTGGTCTACAAGCGCCGCACGACCGGCAAGTGGTGGCAAGGCGAAGCCTTCCTCGACGGCGTCGAGTTCATCGACTACGGCACCGATCCGGCCGCGACCGTTTCGGCCTTCGAATCGGGCGAAGTGCAGACCAACCACGAAACGACCGCCGACTACGTCAAGATCATCGCGGACGTCGGCGCGCCGCCTTCGGAAGTGGTGACCGCGGCTACCGTGGTGTCGCGCTTCAACGTCAACGCCAAGCCTTATGGCGACCAGAAGGTGCGTCAGGCGATGTGCCTGGCCGTCGACAATTCGGTGGTCCTGCAGCTCGGCTACGGCAATGCCGGCACGCCGGCCGAAAACCACCATGTCGCGCCGATCCATCCGGAATATGTCGAACTGCCGAAGATCAAGCGCGACGTCGCCAAGGCCAAGCAGATGCTGACGGAAGCCGGCGTGATCGATTTCGAACACGAGCTGATCAGCAACGACGAGGACTACCACAAGAACACCACGGACGCGATCGCGGCCCAGCTGCGCGAGGCCGGCATCAAGGTGAAGCGCACCGTGCTGCCGAGCTCGACCTTCTGGAACGACTGGACGAAGTACCCATTCTCGGAGACCAACTGGAACATGCGTCCGCTTGGCATCCAGGTCATCGCCATCGCTTACCGCTCGGGCGAAGCCTGGAACGAGACGGCCTATGCCAATCCGGACTTCGACAAGAAGGTCAACGAGGCGCTCGGCATCGCCGATGCGGAGAAGCGCAAGGTGGTGATGAAGGACATCGAGCAGATGCTGCAGGATTCCGGCATCATCATCCAGCCTTACTGGCGCAAGCTCTACATCAACATCAAGCCCGAGGTGAAGAACCACTCGATGCACCCCACCTACGAGCACGATTTCGGCAAGGTCTGGCTCGATCAGGCGTGACCGCTGCTTGATGGATATGAGGGGCGCCTGCCCCTCATATTCGCAGGATCGTCGCCGTTGCATTGGATGCAGCGGCGGCGGGACGCTACAGGGTTTTCGTCACAGGGTTGACCATATCTGACCCCAACCCGGCCGGCAGGGGGGCACAATGTTCTCATTCATCATCAGACGCATCGGCACGATACTGCTCACGATGCTGTGCCTGACGCTGGTCGTCTTCTTCCTCGTCAATCTCGAACCCAATCTGAAAAAGCTGGCGATCAGCCAGACCGAAATGCACACATCGGCGGAGCAACTTGAAAGCTGGCTGGTCAATCACGGCTATCGCCAGAATTTCTTCGTTCGCTATGGCCAGTGGCTCGGCGTCGTGCCCAAGCAGCCGATCACGGATCCGGCGACCGGAAAGACCACGCAGCGCTTCTCCTTCTGCAATGACCCGGCCGTGCCGACATTCTCCGGCGTGATCGAGGGCGATTTCGGCTGCTCGACCAAGTTCAAGACCACGGTCGCGGCCAAGCTGTTCCCTGCGCTGGGCGCTACCGGCATTCTGATGCTCTGCGTGCTGGGCGTAATGGTGCCGGTGTCGCTGCTGGTTGGCATCCTTGCCGGCATGCGGGAGGGGTCGCGCACCGATCGCGTGCTGTCGATCGCCTCGATCGCCTCGACAGCGACGCCTGAATATGTGTCGGGTGTCATCTTCACCGTCATCTTCGCTTCGTGGCTCGGCTGGCTGAACGGGTCGGCCGCGTCCGCGAGCCAGGGCATCACCTTTTACAATTTCACCCTGCCGGTGATCACGCTGGCGATCTACGGCATCGGCTATATCGCACGCATGACACGCGCCTCGATGGTCGAGGTGATGACGCAGCAATACATCCGCACGGCACGTCTGAAGGGGCTTTCCTTCAAAAGCGTCGTGGTCAAGCACGCGCTGCGCAACGCCTTGATCGCACCGTTCACGGTCATCATGCTGCAGTTCCCCTGGCTGCTCACCGGCGTCGTCATCGTCGAGGTGATGTTCCGCTACCAGGGCTTCGGCTACACGCTGGTCGAGGCCGCCGGCAACAACGACATCGATCTTCTGCTCGGCTGTTCGCTGGTCTCGGTGTTCATCGTGCTGATCACCCAGCTCATTTCCGACGTCGGCTATGCATTCCTCAATCCGCGCATCCGCGTTCAGTAGGGAGAAGGCGCATGCAAGCTCAATATATCGGCGCCTCCACCATCGTCCTCGAAGTGCTCTGGCGCTTCTGGCCGGTCTGGGCCGCGCTCGCCATCGTCATGGGGGCGAGCTTTCTCTACAAGAAGAAGCTGGCGCTCTACGGCCAGTTGTTCGACAGCGGCGTCGGCATAGCGGGCGTGTTCATCTGCCTGTTCTGGCTGTTCACGGCGATTTTCGCCTCGACCATCTCGCCTTTCGATCCGCTCGGCCAGATCCCGATCATGAAGGACACGCTGCCGGGCGCCATCGAACCGCAATCGGGGCTCGTCTACTTGTTCGGCGGCGACAAGCTCGCCCGCGACGTGTTCTCGCGCATGGTCTATGGCAGCCAGATCGTGCTGATCATCGCACCCGCCGCGACCGGTTTCGCGCTCATGGTCGGCATCACGCTTGGCCTGCCGGCCGGCTACTACGGCGGCAAGATCGATTCCATCCTGTCGTTCCTGGCCAACCTCGTGCTGGCCTTCCCGGTGATCCTCTTGTTCTACCTGCTGGTGACGCCGGGCATCATGGACACGCCGATCCCCTATGCGCTGGCCGGCGTCTTCTTCCTGTTTCCGATCATTTTCTTCAGCGTGCTGTTCTGGACGCGCTACAAGAACCGGCCCGACCGGATTTATATCCTGCTCGGCCTGACACTGATCATCGGCGGCTGGATCTACCTCGGCCTTGTCTTCGACAGGGATCCGCTGCACATCGTCCACATCGATCCCAACCAGCTCAATATCTTCGTGGCGGTGGTGTTCGCCTCCAGCCCGGGCGTGTTCCGCATCGTGCGCGGCCTGGTGATGGACATCAAGACGCGCGACTATGTGGCGGCAGCGCAGACGCGCGGTGAATCGCCTTGGTACATCATGCTGTGGGAGATCCTGCCCAATGCGCGCGGGCCGCTGATTGTCGATGCCTGCCTGCGCATCGGCTACACCACCATACTGCTCGGCACGCTGGGTTACTTCGGCCTGGGCCTCGCGCCCGAGAGCCCGGACTGGGGTACGGCGATCAAGGATGCCAGCCGATTGCTGCGGTCCTTTATTCACCCGGCGCTGCCGCCGACGATCGCGTTGATGTCGTTCGTGCTGGGTCTCAACCTGCTCGCCGACTCACTGCGTGAGCAATCGATGAAGGATTGACGGCGGGGTCTCAGATCCCACTTGGCCAAGAATAAGGATTGGAGCGACCCATGAACGAGGCAGTTCGAAATCCGGCACAGCCGATCATCGAGATCGAGAACCTTTCGATCTCCTTCTTCACCCGCAAGGGCGAAATACCGGCCGTCATGGACTTTTCCTGCACGGTCATGCCGGGTGAGGCGATGGGCATCGTCGGCGAATCCGGTTGCGGCAAGTCGACCGTGTCGCTCGGCATCATGCGCGACCTCTCCAACATCGGAAAGATCGTCGGCGGCAAGATCAAGTTCCAGGGCAAGGACATGGGCGAGCTCTCCGACGAGGAGCTGCGCGCCATCCGCGGCAACAAGATCGCCATGATCTACCAGGAGCCGATGGCCAGCCTCAATCCGGCGATGAAGATCGGCCAGCAGCTGATGGAAGTGCCGTTGATCCACGACAAGGTGTCGACGAAAGAGGCCTACTCCAGGGCGCTCGAAATGGTGCGCTCGGTCAAGCTTCCCGATCCCGAGCGCATGATGCGCTCCTATCCGCACCAGCTTTCCGGCGGCCAGCAGCAGCGCATCGTTATCGCCATGGCGCTGCTGTCGAAGCCGGCGCTGCTTCTGCTCGACGAGCCGACGACGGCGCTCGACGTAACCGTGGAAGCGGGCATTGTCGATCTGGTCAAGGGGTTGGGCGAGAAGTTCGGCACCTCGATGATCTTCGTGTCGCACAATCTCGGCCTCATCCTGGAAACCTGCGACCGCATCACGGTGATGTATTCGGGCGAGGCGGTCGAGACCGGCAAGATCAAGGACGTCTTCGACCGGATGCGCCACCCCTATACGCAGGGGCTGTTCCGTTCGATCCCGCTGCCTGGCGCCGACAAGAACTCGCGGCCGCTGATCTCGATCCCGGGGCAATTGCCACTGCCGCACGAACGGCCCAAAGGCTGCAATTTCGGCCCGCGCTGCCACCATTTCGTCGAGGGCGTCTGCAACGCCGCCGAAATCCCGATGATCGAAGTCGCCGGACACGAGGGCCATTTCTCGCGCTGCGTGCGCTTCAACGAGATCGATTGGGAGGCGTTGCCGCCCGGCGCCAAGAAGGTGAATGAGCGCGTCGTGCCCGGTGCGCCAGTACTCAAGATCGAGGACCTGCGGAAATACTACAAGGTCGGCGGCAGCGAGGTGTTCGGCTCGAGCGAAGGCCGCGTCGTCAAGGCCAACGAGACGATCTCGTTCATGGCACGCGAATCCGAGACCGTGGCCATCGTCGGCGAATCCGGCTGCGGAAAGTCGACGCTTGCCAAGGTATTGCTCGGGCTGGAAACCGCCAGCTCCGGCAGCGTCACGCTCGGCAACAAGGAAATCCAGTCGACCGGCATCGAGAAGCGCAGCGTCGACACCGTGTCGTCGATCCAGATGGTGTTCCAGAACCCGTTCGACACGCTGAACCCCAGCCATTCGGTGGGGTCGCAGATCATCCGGACGCTGGAAAAATTCAATGTCGGCAAGACCGTCGCCGACCGGCGCAAGCGCATGCTGGAACTGCTCGACCTGGTGAAACTGCCGCGGGCGTTCGAAACCCGCAAGCCGCGCCAGCTTTCCGGCGGCCAGAAGCAGCGTATCGGCGTGGCGCGAGCCTTCGCCGGCGACGCCAAGGTGGTGGTGGCCGACGAGCCGGTTTCGGCGCTCGATGTCTCGGTGCAGGCGGCGGTGACGGAACTGCTGATGGACATCCAGCGCAAGAACAAGACGACGATGCTGTTCATCAGCCACGATCTCTCGGTCGTGCGCTACATCGCCGACCGCGTCGTCGTCATGTATCTCGGCTATATCGTCGAGCAAGGCACGACAGACCAGATCTTCGCGCCGCCCTACCATCCCTATACCGAGGCGCTGCTCTCGGCGATCCCGATTGCCGACACCAGCGTGGTCAAGAAGCACATCGTGCTGGAAGGTGACATCCCCTCGGCGATGAACCCGCCGTCCGGCTGTCCGTTCCAGACACGCTGCGGCTACAAGAAGCTGGTGCCTGACAATCTGTGCGAGACCAAGGTGCCGCCGGTCAAGAACCTCGGCGATGGCCATATGAGCCTGTGCTGGCTCTCCGACGACGTGCTCAAGACCATGGAGCCGGTGATCAAGTTCGACAGGGAACATGCTGCCCATGAAGGCGTGCCTGACGACGCGCCGCATGGCGAAGGTCCGGGCTTTGCCGGCGACCCGCCGAAGCGGCCACATGGCAAGGTAGCGGGTGCTGAGGCCGACGCGATCGGGGAGGCCGCCGAGGAGGCGGACGCCGTTTCGCGGGCCCGTCGCCACGAAGTCCGCGACGAGGTGTCGGAAACCGGTGATTCAAAACCGAAGGACACGACAAAGCCGCACTAGCGCGGACAGGACATCAGCTCCCGCATTGCTGCAGCTGAACAGCATAGTCGCGGGCCATCTTGTCGGTGGCCCGTGCGTAGCCCTGGACGCCCGCATCGCCACGATTGCCGCGGCCATAGGCGGTCCAGCCCAGGTAATAGGCGAGGTAGAGGTTGTAGGTGTCGTTGCGCGCGACGCCGTATGTGTCGGCTGTCTTGGAATGATACCAGCCGACGAAGTCGACGGCGTCGGCGAATCTCGTGCGCCGCGCCGCCCAGTTGCCGGTTTCGCGCTGATATTGCGACCAGGTGCCGTCCAGCGCCTGCGAGAAGCCGGTGGCCGAGGAGACATGTTTCCACGGAATGAAGCCGAGCAGTTTGGTGCGCGGCGGCCGGGCGTTGCTCTTGAAGCCGGATTCCTTGCGCACCGTTGCCATCAGCACCGGCACCGGCACGCCGTATTTCTGTGAAGCGCGCTCGGCACCCGACTGCCAATTGTCGAACCAGCCATCGTTCTGGTCGAAGACGGCGCAGACATTGTTGATGTGACTGGGTGCCGTCGCGCAGGCCGAAAGTGCCAGCAGCACGCCAACCGCTACAATTTTACTAAAACTCGACCTACGCATTGGATGAGCAATAGGCCGAAATCATAAAGGGAATCTTGCTGCCGCTGTTAACGCCTCGTCGGCACGGTCAGGTGAGAAAATGCCATAGCTGTATTCCGACGCCAATTGTCGCCTTTTATAAAGTCGTGCTGAGCATATGCCGCCTTGGCTAAAATCACGCCCGTAAACGGCGCATTTCTGACAGCTTGCGCTGTTTACCGAAGCTTTGATGCCGGCATGACCGAACCAAGACGCAAGCGCGGCGCCGAGCGCACCAGCAACCGGGGGCCAGCGCCCATCGCACAGCTGCGGCCCAGGCGGGTGATCAATCCCTATCCGCCGATGGCCTTGCTGTCACCAGACCAGATCGAGGCGATCCATCAGGCGTCGATGCACATATTGGAGAATTTCGGCATCGAGGTGATGAGCCCGCGTGCGCTGTCGCTGTTCGAGAAGGCCGGCGCCAAGGTCGATCACGCCTCGGCCAATGTGCGCGTCGATCGCGGCATGATCGACGAGGCGCTGAAGACAACGCGGTCCGGCTATACGCTGACCCCACGCAATCCGGCCAACACAATCCATCTCGGCGGCAACACCATCAATTTCACGCTGGTTGCGGGTCCTCCCAATGTGCATGACATGGAGCGGGGCCGCCGTGCCGGCAATCTGCGCGACTATACTGATCTGACCAGGCTGGCGCAGCATTTCAACTGCGTCCACATGCTTGGCAACCAGGTCTGCGCCCCCGTCGAACTGCCGGCCAACTCACGCCATCTCGATACGTACTTCACCAATCTGACGCTGACCGACAAGAGTTTTCATGTCTCGGCGATCGGCCGGGGCAGGGCGCTGGACGGCATCGAGATGATGGCGATCGCGCGTGGGATGACGCTGGCCCAGATGGCTGATGATCCCGGCATTGCCACCATCATCTCGGTCAACTCGCCGCGTCGCTTCGACGAGATGATGGCCGAGGGGCTGATGACCATGGCCGAGTACGGCCAGTCGGTGGCGGTGACACCGTTCACGTTGATGGGAGCGATGAGCCCGGTGACGCTGGCCGGGGCGCTGGCGCAGCAGAATGCCGAGGCGCTGTTCGGCGTCGTGCTGACGCAGCTGGTGCGGCCAGGCGCGCCCGTGATGTACGGCGCCTTCACCTCCAATGTCGACATGAAGTCGGGCGCGCCGGCCTTCGGCACGCCTGAAAACACCAAGGCCAACATCGCTTCGGGTCAATTGGCGCGCCGCTATGGCCTGCCATACCGGACGACGCCCGGTTCGGCTTCCAACGCCGCCGACGCGCAAGGCGCCTATGAGACGCTGATGGCGTTGTGGGGCGCGGTGCTTGGCCATGGCAATCTCGTCTACCACGCCGCCGGCTGGCAGGAGGGCGGGCTGACGGCTTCGTTCGAGAAATTCATCATCGACGTCGAGATGATCCAGCACATGATGGAGTTTTTGCGCCCGATCGTGGTCGATGAGGCCGAACTTGCCGTCGAGGCGCTGGGCGCGGTGCCGACCGGCGGCCATTTCTTCGGCGAGCCGCACACGCTGGAGCGCTACGCCACCGCCTTCTACCAGCCGATGCTCTCCAACTGGCAGAATTACGAAGCCTGGCAGGAGGCCGGCGGCCTCGACGCAACCGCGCGCGCGACGCGGCTGTGGAAGAAGGCGCTGGAGGATTATGTCGAGCCGGTGATGGACATCGCCGTACGCGAAGCGCTCGAGGCCTACGTGGCCAAGCGCAAGGAAGCGATCGGACAGGGCGAGCCGTGATGCGCCACGAACGTCCCGTTTTGAATCATCCCACCCATCCAACTAACTGATATCAGAGAAGAAACCATGAAATCGCATGCAAAGGTCGTGGTCATCGGCGGTGGCGTCGTCGGATGTTCGGTGCTGTTCCATCTCGCCCGTCATGGCTGGACCGACGTCGTGCTGCTGGAGCGCGACGAGCTGACCTCGGGCTCGACCTGGCACGCGGCCGGCGGCATGCACACGATCAATGGCGATCCCAACGTCGCCAAGCTGCAGAAATACACCATCAACCTCTACAAGGAGATCGAGGAGCTGTCGGGCCAGGCAACCGGCGTCCACCTGACCGGCGGCGTGCTTCTGGCGGCCACCGAGGCGCGGCTCGACTGGCTGCGCGGGGTGGTCGCCAAGGGCCGTTATCTCGGCATCGAGCTGGAGGAAATCTCCCCGAAAGAGGCGGCCGAACTGATGCCGCTGCTCGATCCCAAGCAGTTCGTCGGCGCCGTCCGCAACAAGGAGGACGGCCACCTCGATCCCTCCGGTGTCACCCACGCCTATGCCAAGGCGGCACGAAAACTCGGCGCCGAGGTGGAGCGCTTCACCAAGGTCGAGGATATCGTGCGCCGTCCCGACGGGCTGTGGCGCGTCATCACCAACAAGGGCGAGGTGGTGGCCGAGCATGTCGTCAATGCCGGCGGCCTGTGGGCGCGCGAGGTCGGCCGCATGGTTGGGCTCGAACTGCCAGTACTGGCGATGGAGCACATGTACCTGATCACCGAGGACATGCCGGAGGTTGCCGCCTGGAACCAGAAAACCGGCTCCGAAATCATCCATGCGGTCGATTTCGACGGCGAACTCTATCTGCGCCAGGAACGCGGCGGCATGCTGATGGGCACCTATGAGAAAGCCAACAAACCATGGTCAGAATACCAGACGCCGTGGAATTTCGGCCATGAATTGCTGGCGCCGGATATCGACCGCATCGCGCCGTCGCTCGAGGTCGGGTTCCGGCATTTCCCGGCTTTCCAGAACACCGGCATCAAGCAGATCATCAATGGGCCCTTCACTTTCGCGCCCGACGGCAACCCGCTGGTCGGGCCGGTGCGCGGCCTGCCGGGCTTCTGGGTCGCCTGCGGCGTCATGGCCGGCTTCAGCCAGGGCGGTGGCGTTGGTCTGGCGCTATCCAACTGGATGATCGAGGGCGATCCCGGCGCCGACATCTGGGCGATGGATGTTGCGCGCTACGGCGACTGGGCGACGATGGCCTACACCAACGCCAAGGTGCGCGAAAACTATTCCCGGCGTTTTTCGATCCGCTTCCCCAACGAGGAACTGCCGGCCGGGCGGCCGCTAAAGACGACGCCCGTCTATGACCTGTTGTCGGCCAAGGGTGCGCAGTGGGGCGTCGCCTACGGGCTGGAAGTGCCGCTCTGGTACGCGCCGGAAGGCGTCAAGGACGAATTCTCATGGCGGCGCTCGAGCGACTTCAGCCATGTCGCCGCCGAAGTCGCGACGGTTCGCGCAGGCGTCGGCTTGTCGGAGATATCGAGCTTTGCCAAATACAAGGTGACGGGCGAGGGGGCCGCGGCCTGGCTCGACCGGATGCTCGCCTGCAAGCTGCCGAAGCCCGGCCGGATGACGCTCGCCCCGATGCTGAAGGACGACGGCAGGCTGATCGGCGATTTCACGCTGGCCAATCTCAGCCCCCAAGGTCGGGAAGAAGGGGGCTGGTTCCTGGCCGGCTCCGGCATTGCCGAGCAATATCACATGCGCTGGTTCGAGCAGCATCTGCCCGATGATGGCTCGGTCCATATAGAAGCGCTGGGACAAAAGCTTACCGGCCTGTCGATTGCCGGCCCCAAGGCCAGGGACGTGCTGGCGAAAGCCACGCGCTCCGACATCTCGAACGCGGCATTTCCCTTCATGGCCGTCGGCAAGATGGATGTCGGTATGGCGCCATGCCTCGTTGGCCGCGTCAGCTACACCGGCGATCTCGGCTACGAGATCTGGGTGGTGCCGGAATATCAGCGTGCCGCCTATCAGGCGCTGATGGCGGCGGGGGCGGAATTCGGCATCGGTCTGTTCGGCTCGCGCGCGCTCAACGCGCTGCGGCTGGAGAAGAACTACGGCTCATGGGGGCGCGAATACCGGCCGATCTATGGGCCGCTGGAAGCCGGCATCGATCGTTTCGTCGCCTACGGCAAGGACGCGGATTTCATCGGCAAGGCGGCGGCTCTGGCCGAGCGCAAACAGGGCGGCAAGTTGCGGCTGCGCGCCTTCATCGTCGATGCCGACGATGCCGATGTCATCGGCGACGAACCGATCTGGTTCGGTGGCGCGGTGCGCGGCTGGGTGACGTCGGGCGGCTATGCCCATCATTCGAAGAAGTCGGTCGCTGTCGGCTATGTGCCGAAGGAGATCGCAGAGGAGAGCGACGGCTTCGAAATCGAATTGCTGGGCAAACGGCATGCGGCGCGCATTCAGGCGGCGCCGCTGTTCGATGCGAATTTCGAACGGATGCGGGGGTGACCCCCCGCATGGGATCATGCGCCGCGGCGGTTGTCGAGCGCGAAGGCGCCGGCGCCGGCAAAGACCAGATAGAGGAAGATGAAGCAGAACGAGATCGCCGAATCGCCGCTGTTGTTGACGGGGAAGAAGTCGCGCGGCATGTGCGCCATGAAATAGGCGATCGCCATTTCGCCGGCCAGAAGGAATGCGACCGGGCGGGTGAAAAGGCCCAGCGCCAGCAGAATGCCACCGGCGAATTCGAGGATGCCGGCTGCTAACGGCAGTCCGCTCAACGCGGTGGCTGCGTGGTCGCTGGCGGGGAAATTGAACAGTTTCTGCGTGCCGTGCTCGATGAACTGCAGCGCGGTCATGATGCGCAGAACGCCAAGCGCCTGCGGCTGGTATCTGGCAAGGCCATCGAAAAGCTTCATCCAAAACTCCGTTTGGCTTCTCGGACCGGCCATAGGTTATTGCCCGGCAGTGGACCATTCACATCCCATGGCCAGCCATCAACAATTGGTGATTGGAAATGTTCCCCGCCTTTCATATTGTTCTCGTAAAGGTTGCATTTTTGCCTGTTTGGTTGTATTGGTTGTAGGCGTCGATTTGGATGCTCTTCACATGTGGGTCCCCTTGCCATGAAAAAAGTCGCCATCAGCCTGTTCGCAATCCTTGTGAGTACCAGTTTAGCCATGGCCGAGGACGCCGGCTGCGAGGCCTTTAGATGGCCGGTGACGCGCGAACAGGCGCTGTTTGCAACGGCACCCTCAACGCCGTCCGGAGCGACACTGGCAGTAGGGGCGGCCGCGGATCTGGCGCTGGTGCCGGCCGAGAAGGCCGGCTTTGCGGTGCCGCCCGAACGCGCACCTGCGGAAGGCACATTCGGCGCTGTCGCCAGTGTGGCGGTGCCGCCGGAGGGGACCATCCAGATCAGCCTGTCGGGCGAGGCCTGGGTCGATGTTATCCAGGACGGCAAAGCCGTGAAATCGTCCGGCTATAGCGGCGTCAAGACGTGTCCCGGCATCCGCAAAAGCGTGCGCTTCAAGCTCGCGGCCGGCCAAGCCACCGTCCAGTTCAGCGGTGCCAAGAAAGAGACCCTCAAGGTCGCGGTGCTGGCACCGGAATAAGCCGACGCCAGCAAGCGTGATATCAGCGGTTGACGCGGGCGCTTATCGCACCGGCGCCATCAAAGCGAAGTGCGCGCCTTGCGGATCCTGGCATTGCACGACCCAGCTGCCTCCGGGGACCTCCATCGGTCCCATCAGGATCTTGCCGCCATTGTCGGTGACGCGTTTTGCGGCCGCGTCGATGCCGGTGACGTTAAAATAGAACTGCCAGACCGGCACCGGAATCTGCTCGGGCTTGTTCATGATGCCACCGCCGGATTCGGGGCCGGCGGTAAAGGTCTGGTAAGTGCCCATCGGCCCCATGTTGAATTCGCCGGCATTGGCCCAGCCGAACTGGCTGGAATAGAAGTCAAACGCGGCCTTCCAGTCGCTCGTATAAAGCTCATGCCAGCCGATATGGCCCGGCGTGCTGGCCGGCACGACGGGCTGGTCGGGGCCGTTCGGCTGCAGGAGCATGAAGGTCGCGCCTTGCGGATCGGCCACGACGGCAAAGCGGCCGACGCCTGGAATGTCGTCGGGCTGGCGGTGAACGGCGCCCCCCGCCTTTTCCAGCGACGCTGTTGCCGCGTCGACATCCCTGGCGTGGATGTAGCCCAGCCAGGCGGGCGGCATGCCCATATTGGCGGCATCCTGAGGCATCGTCATCAGGCCGCCGACGCCACGCTCGCCGGCATTCATGACGACATAGCGCGGCATGCCTGGAGCCTTATCGAAGGGCTCGGCCTTCCAGCCCACCACGGCGGGGTAGAAAGCCTCGGCGGCGTCGAGGTCTGATGTCATCAGTTCGTACCAGAAGAAGGGCATCGGGGATTGTGGCATGGTCGGTCTCCTCACCTTTGTGCGCCGATCGTCGTTCGATCCATCCTAGGACGATCTTGACGACGGAAATCCGACATCTGGGCTGGAAATCGGGAACGGCAAGGCGCACCCTCTTGGCAATCTTGCGTGTCTTGCGATTTTCGCCTTTGCTTGGCATCGAGGAGGAGGTCGTCGTTCCATGCGGCAGATGTCACTTACAGCCGAGCTTGTCGCACTGTGCCATCGCGACGAGGCCGATCCCGGGCCCAGCGGCGGCTGGACGCAACTGAGCGACGAGGATTTCCGGGTCCTTTCCGCGCGGCTCGCCGATGAAGCAGATGCGGGGCCGCTATGGGTGTTCGCCTATGGCTCGCTGATCTGGAAGCCGGCTTTCGAGTCCGTCGAACGCCAGCGTGCCACCGCCCATGGCTGGCACCGCTCGTTCTGCATCGACATGGTTCGCTGGCGCGGCAGCGTCGCGCAGCCTGGACTGATGATGGCGCTCGAACGCGGCGGGCGGTGCGATGGTGTGATCTACCGTTTGCCGGAAGGGGAGAAGACTGCTCAGATTGAAAGGCTGTTGCGGCGCGAGATCGACGATCATGAGAGCGTCGCTTCGGTCAGGTGGGTCCCGGTGCGTACGGCGCAAGGGCATCTGCGGGCGCTGGGTTTCTGGGTCGGGGTGACGGGCAGGGGCACTTCGCTCGGGCAGCCGCTGGAGACAGTGGCACGGGTGCTGGCGCGCGCCTGCGGCCATGTCGGCTCCGGGGCGGAATATCTTTACAACACGGTCAGCCACCTCGAGGAATTTGGCATTCGCGACCGCAATCTTTGGACGTTGCAGCAATTGGTCGCCGACGAGATCAGGTCTATCCACGGCAACGGCAGGGGTGGCGGCCTTATCCCAGTGCCACCGTCATTATAACATGAATACAAGTATCATATTTTCTTCCATTTTTTTCAACGGTTTGCGCCAAAAATTGACCAATTGATAAAAAAATAAAACGTGCTAGCCTTCCCCAAAACGAAAACATGGGGAACTGAGAATGCCAGAAGGTCAGTTCAAAGAGGGTATTGTCGGCGGCCGACTTCTGCCCGACCAATACGCGGATAATTTTTCCGACCTGCATCCCCCGCTCGATCATCACGAGGCGCTGGTCGAATCCGATCGCTGCTATTTCTGCTACGACGCGCCGTGCATGAACGCATGCCCGACCTCGATCGACATTCCGCTGTTCATCCGCCAGATCTCGACCGGTAACCCGATCGGCTCGGCCAAGACCATCTTCGACCAGAACATTTTGGGCGGCATGTGCGCCCGCGTCTGCCCCACCGAGACGCTGTGCGAGGAGGTTTGCGTGCGCGAGGTTGCGGAAGGCAAGCCGGTCCAGATCGGTCGCCTGCAGCGCTACGCCACCGATGTCGCGATGAGCGAGAGCAGGCAATTTTATCCGCGCGCCGAGCCGACAGGAAAAACCGTAGCCGTCGTCGGCGCCGGCCCGGCCGGTCTTGCCGCGGCGCACCGGCTCGCCCGCCATGGCCATGACGTGACCATCCTGGAGGCGCGCCCGAAGGCGGGCGGCCTCAACGAATATGGCATCGCCGCATATAAGAGCGTCGACAACTTTGCCCAGGCCGAGGTCGACTATGTCACCGCGATCGGCGGCATCGACATCCAGAATGGCAAGGCGCTCGGCCGCGATTACCAGCTCTCCGACCTGATCCGCAATTACGATGCGGTGTTCCTCGGCATGGGGCTTGGCGGTGTCAACGCGCTGCGCGCCGATGGCGAGGATGCCGCCGGCGTCACCAATGCGGTCGAATTCATTGCCGAACTGCGCCAGGCCAGCGACCTCTCAGGGTTGCCGGTCGGCCGCCGCGTCGTCGTCATCGGCGGCGGCATGACGGCGATCGACGCCGCCGTGCAGTCGAAGCTGCTTGGCGCCGAGGAGGTGACTATCTGCTACCGGCGCGGCCAGGAGCATATGAACGCCTCCGAATTCGAACAGGACCTGGCCGCCGCCAATGGCGTCACCATCCGTCACTGGCTGCAGCCGAAGCGGGTGATTGCCGAAGGCGGCAAGGTCAGTGCCATCGAACTCGAATACACGGCACTCGACGGCGACCGGCTTGCCGGCACCGGCGAGACGCTGACGCTGGTTGCCGACCAGGTGTTCAAGGCCATCGGCCAGAGTTTCGTGCCGGCTGCACTCAACGGCAGCGGGGCGTCGATCGATCTCGAAGCCGGCCGTATCAAGGTCGACGCGGAAGGGCGCACATCGCTGGCCAAGGTCTGGGCCGGCGGCGACTGCATTTTTGGTGGCGACGACCTGACGGTTTCGGCTGTGGCGCAAGGCCGCGACGCGGCGGAAAGCATCCACAGGAGCCTGACCCAGGGATAAGGACCATGGCCACGGTGGAACCGGGCATTGCCCGTCACTACGAGATTTCAGGCCTGGAGGAGCGGATTCTTGCCGCGCTTGCCGACACCGGCGTGGAAATTGACCATCTGAGCGCTGACGATCTCGCAGCGGTCGACGAATTCCACATTGGCGGCGTGGCCGCCACCAGGGAACTCATCGACCAGATGGGGCTGAAGCCTGGAGCCCGGCTTCTCGACATCGGTTCAGGCATCGGCGGCCCGGCCCGTTTTGCCGCGAACAATGCCGGCGCCGATGTCACCGGCATCGACCTGACCCAAAGCTATGTCGATATCGCGACCAGCCTGTCGAAACGGGTGGGGATGGCCGGCAAGACGCGCTTCGTGCAAGGCAGCGCGCTGGACATGCCGTTCGCCAAGGACAGCTTCGATGCGGCAATGATCCTGCATGTCGGCATGAACCTGCCCGACAAGGCCAAGCTGATGAGCGAGGCCGCCCGCGTGCTGAAGCCTGGCGGCGTCTTTGCCGTCTATGACGTGATGCGGCTCAAGGATGGAGCACTGACCTATCCGCTGCCATGGGCATCCGACGCGACCATGTCGTTCGTCGTCACGCCTGCTGATTATCGAGCCGCCGCCACCGCCTGCGGCTTTTCGGTAATCGCCGAGCGCCCGTGCGGCGCTTTCGCCATCGAATTCTTCGCAGCCTTGCGTGCCCGCATGGCTGCCGCGCAGGCCGAGGGCAAAAAGCCGCCGCCCGGCGTCGGCCTTGTCATGGGCGAGGATGCCCGCACCAAGATCGCCAATCTCACCGCCGCGCTTGAAGGCGGCAGTCTTGCACCCGTGGAAATGCTCCTTCGTCTCCGTTGAAAGGGACCTGTCATGGCTGACATCAGAAACAATTTCGTCGGCATCAAATCGCCCAATCCGTTCTGGCTGGCCTCGGCACCGCCGACCGACAAGGCCTACAACGTCATCCGCGCTTTCAAGGCAGGTTGGGGCGGTGTCGTCTGGAAGACGCTGGGCGAAGAGGGGCCGCCGGTGGTCAACGTCAACGGCCCGCGCTATGGTGCGATCTGGGGTGCCGACCGGCGCCTGCTCGGCCTCAACAACATCGAACTGATCACCGACCGCGATTTGCAGACCAATCTGCGCGAGATGAAGCAGGTCAAGATGGATTGGCCCGACCGTGCGCTGATCGCCTCCATCATGGTGCCCTGCGTCGAGGAGAGCTGGAAATCGATCCTGCCGCTGGTCGAGGAGACCGGCGCCGACGGCATCGAGCTCAATTTCGGTTGTCCGCACGGCATGTCGGAACGCGGCATGGGCGCGGCCGTCGGCCAGGTGCCGGAATATATCGAAATGGTGGTGCGCTGGTGCAAGCAATATACGCGCATGCCCGTCATCACCAAGCTGACGCCCAACATCGCCGATATCCGCAAGCCGGCGCGGGCAGCGCATGCCGGCGGCACTGACGCGGTGTCGCTGATCAACACCATCAATTCGATCACCGGCGTCGACCTCGACAGTTTCGCGCCGATGCCGACCATCGATGGCAAGGGTTCGCATGGCGGCTATTGCGGCCCGGCGGTGAAGCCGATCGCCATGAACATGGTGGCCGAGATCGCCCGCGATCCCGAAACCCGCGGCCTGCCGATCTCCGGCATTGGCGGCATCACCACGTGGCGGGACGCCGCCGAATTCATGGCGCTAGGCGCCGGCAATGTGCAGGTCTGCACGGCGGCGATGACCTACGGCTTCAAGATCGTGCAGGAGATGATCGCCGGCCTCGAAAACTGGATGGACGAGAAGGGCCACCGCTCGCTCGACGACATTATCGGCCGCGCCACGCCCAACGTCACCGACTGGCAGTATCTCAACCTCAACTATGTCGCCAAGGCGCATATCGACCAGGATGCCTGCATCAAATGCGGCCGCTGCCACATCGCCTGCGAGGACACCTCGCACCAGGCGATCACCAGCATGGTCAACGGCGTCAGGCATTTCGAGGTGATCGAGGCCGAATGCGTCGGCTGCAACCTGTGCGTCAATGTCTGCCCGGTGGACAATTGCATCACCATGGAGCCGCTTGCGGCCGGCGCGTTGGACCAGCGCACCGGCAGACCTGTGTCGCCGGTCTATGCCAACTGGACCACGCACCCGAACAACCCGATGGCCAAGGTGGCGGCGGAGTAGGGCAACCTTTCAAAAGCGGCGTCTCCGGGCGTCGCTTTTTCATTTTCCTATTGCAGATAAATCTTATCCAGGATAAGTTGTATCTACGAATTGGAGACTAGCATTATGAAGCTGGGCGAGGGCGTTGAGGCGGCCATCCACTGCGCGGCGACACTGGCGAGCGTCGACGGCAACAGCACCATGCCGGGCGCGGCGCTGGCGGAATCCTTCGGCCTGTCGTCGAGCTATTTGCTGAAGCATCTCAACGTGCTGACGGCGTCCGGCATTCTGGAATCGGTGCCGGGTCCCGCCGGCGGCTACCGGCTGGCGCGGGCTGCCGAACGGATCACGCTGCTCGACATCGTGCTGGCCATCGAAGGGCGCGAGCCGGCTTTTCGCTGCGGCGAGATCCGTCGCAACGGTCCGGTCAAGATCGATGCCTCTGCTTATGTGAAACCTTGCGGCATCAATGCCGCGATGCTCAAGGCGGAGCGCGCCTACCGGGCAGCGCTCGCCGAGGTGAAGTTGTCCGATATCGTGGCGGATTACGCTGCGGAAGGCGACCCCAGATCGTTTGCCGCGAGCTGCGCCTTTGTCGAGCGCCATCAACGGCGGCAGAAACCCAGTTCAACCAACCAAGCCTAAATTAACCTCCCCAAGGATGTGAAAGGAAAGACGATGAAACAGAGGCTGCAGTTCTTCGCCAAGGCGCCCGAGATCATGAAGGCCGTGTCGGCACTCAACAAGGCGGTCGACGAATGTGGACTGGAGGTGAGCCTGCTGCACCTGGTCAAGCTCAGGGCCTCGCAGATCAATGGCTGTTCCTTCTGCGTGGAGATGCACAGCCGCGAAGCCAGGCGCGACGGCGAGACCGAGCAGCGGCTCTATCTCGTCGCCGCCTGGAAGGAATCGCCGCTGTTCTCCGAGCGCGAACGCGCCGGACTGGCCTGGACCGAGGCGGTGACGCTGATCGCCAACGATGGCGTGCCGGACGAACTCTATGCGCGCACGCTGGAGCATTTCTCGGAAGAGGAACTGGTCAAGCTCTCCGTCGCGATCGGCATGATCAACACATGGAACCGACTTTGCATTCCGTTCCACGCCATCCATCCGATGCCGGCCGCCAAGGCGGCCTGACAGTCCGGACATCTGTTGGGGGCGCCGCCGGGGAAAGGCGGCGCCCCTACTGTTTCAAAGGGGGAGTTCAATGCCTGTCGATTTGCCTTCGACCTTGCTGTTTCTCGGTCGCCTGCTGCTCGGCGGTGCCTTTGTCTTCGCCGGCCTGCGCAACATCCAGAACGCGGATTTCCTGACCAGGTTGGTGGCCGCGCGTGGCGTGCCCCAGGCCCGGCTGGCGTTGTGGGCGGGCATTGTCCTGCAGATCATCGCGGGAGTGCTGGTGATGGTCGACCTCTGGACCGCGATTGCCTGCGTGGTGCTGGTGCTGTTCCTGATCGTGGCGACGCCGATGTTCCACAATTTCTGGAATCATCAGGGTCCGGAGCGTGCATCCGCATCAATGGCTTCGTCGGCAATGTCGCACTGAGCGGGGGTTTTTGTCGCTGATCGCGCAGTCGCTTTAACTCTCCAACGTTTTACGCCGCGAACCGTAGGCCGCCGTCGCAGGTCAGCACCTGGCCGGTCATGAAGCCGTTGGAGACGAGGAAGGCTATCGCCGAGGCGACGTCCTCGGCGCGGCCGATGCGGCCGACCGGCGTTTTCCCCGCATAGTCGGCAAAGACCGCCTGCCGCTGCTCTGCGGGCAAAAAGTCCCACCATGGCGTGTCGATGACACCCGGCGCCACGACGTTGACGCGCAGCGGCTTCAGCTCGATGGCCAGGATCGGCGCCACGGTCAGGAGCATGCCATTGATGGCGCCGATGCCGGCGACGCCCGGCGTGGCGAGTTGGGCCGATACCGCCGAGATGAAGGTGACCGACCCCGATTTGTTCAGCGTCGGCAAGGCGGCCTGCAGGCAGGAGAGTTGAGGCCGCACTTTCTCGTCGACGCCTCCGGCGATATCGGTGAGATCGAGGGTCTGGAACGGGCCGAGGCCCTTGCCACCGCTCGCCGCCAGAACGAGATGGTCGAACGGACCGAGGCGCTCGAAGAATTGGCGCACCTCATCCGGTTTCGAAGCGTCGAAGGCCGCCTTGTCGGCGGCTCCGCCAAGGCTTTTCCAGGCGCTGATGAGCTTGTCCTGGTTGCGCCCGGTGATCGTGACCTTCATGCCGGGACCGAGCAGTTTGCGCGCCGTCGCCAGGCCAATGCCGGATGAGCCGCCGATGATCACCGTGTGTTCGGTTCTGTTGGTCATGAATGCTGTTCCTTCGTTTCAGGGAAAGCCAGCCCGACAAGCTCGAGGCTCAGGCTTCGCAATTGTTGTCTTGCCTTGGCATCGTAAGCCTGGGCGTCGGCGCGGGATTCGCGCAGGCCGTCGAAATAGAGGCCGCTGCGCCCTTCCAGCGTGGGCGAGGTGGCGAGATTCAAGATAGCCTCAGCGCCGGTTTCAACGGAGCTCCACGGCGTCACGCCGGCCTGACGGACCATGGTGGTGTTCATGTAACTCGCCGGATGCAGCGCGTTGACGGTGACGCCGCTGCCTTCCAACTGCCCGGCCAGATCGACGGTGAACAGGATCTGCGCCAGCTTGCTCTGGCAATAGGCGCGCACGCCGCTGTAGCCGCGGGTCAGCATGACGTCGTCGAAATCGATCGCCTGCTGGCCGGCGGACGCGACATTGACGATGCGTGCCGGGGCGCTCGCCTTCAGCAGCGGCAGAAGCTCCGAGGTCAGCAGGAAGCCGGCGAGATAATTGACGGCAAAGCGCAACTCGTAGCCATCGGCGCTTGTCTGTCGTTTGTCGCCAGCGGTGCCGACGCCGGCATTGTTGATGAGGATGTCGAGGCGGCTCGTGCTGGCGCGCACGGCTTCGGCGAGGCGTCGTACCTCCGCCAGCGAAGCGAGATCGGCCGCGAAAAACTCGGCCTTGCCGCCGGCGGCTTTGATCTCGGCGATAACGGCGTCTCCGCGTGTGGTATCGCGGCCATGCACCAGCACCCGTGCGCCGGCGGCACCCAGCCTTTGCGCCACCACGCGGCCGACGCCGTCGGTCGAGCCGGTGATGAGGATGGTCTTGTCTTTCAATTCCATGTTCAGAGCCTCCTGTTGTTGCTCTGAACGCAAGATGGAGCGCTTCGCCCATGTCAAACAGTTCAAACTTTATCCTGGTATCGATACTGCTATAATAGCCGGTATGAACGCTCCCGTTGCCTCCACCCGATCAGCCGACGAGAGCCGCCGGCGCGAACTCGGCGCCTTCCTGCGGTCGCGCCGGGAAAGGCTGGCGCCATCGGCCACCGGCATCGCGACAGGTCCGCGACGGCGCACACCGGGTCTGCGGCGGGAGGAAGTGGCGATGATCGCCGGTGTCGGCACCACCTGGTACACCTGGCTTGAGCAGGGCAGGGACGTGCGGCCCTCGGCGGAAGTGCTGGCGGCGCTCTGCGAGGCCTTGCGCCTCGACGCCGTCGAGAAGCGACATCTGTTCATCCTGGCAGGCCGCCAGCAGCCGGAGCGTCGTGTGGCGGCGCCTGAAAAGGTCGACGCTACGCTGTTGCACATGCTGCAAAGCCTGGTGCTGCAGCCCGCCTATGTCGTCGGCCGTCGTTGGGACGTTCTTGCCTGGAACGAAGCGGCCGTGGCGGTGTTCGGCGATTACGGCCTCCTCGAGGGTGATAGCAGAAACATTGTCCACATGGTGTTTACCAACCCGCACCATCGCCGCCTGCTGGTCGACTGGGAAGAACTTGCCCGCGTGGTGCTTGCTTCGTTTCGTGCCGAAAGCGCCAAATATGTCGGCGATCCGGATTTCGAAACGGCTGATCGCGCTGATGATGAGTTCAAGTCCCGAGTTCCGTGACTGGTGGCCCCGGCGCGACGTGGCGCGCAGGCTGACCGGCGTGAAGCATGTCCGGCATCCCATGGTGGGCCTGATGGCCTTCGAGCATATGAGCCTGTCGATCGACGACGGCTCGGACATGCGGCTGATCGTCTACACGCCGCTCGCCGAGCAGAACTCGATCGCCAAACTTCAAAGATTGCTGGAGGCGATGCCGGCCGAACGGCGCAGCGCGTGAGCCGTCGTCGGATCAAGCCTTCGGCTTCAGCCCATCGAGGAACAATTGCTCGAGGAAGCGGGCAGCGTCCTCGAAGCGGCCGTCGCCGCCACGGTTCGGCCCCAGCACGGCGCGGACCTGGACATCGAAATCGGCGTAATGCTGCGTCGTCGCCCAGATCGAGAAGATCAGGTGCCAGGGATCGGTCCGGGCGATCTTGCCGGCGCGCATCCAGCCCTTGATGACGGCGGCTTTCTCGTCGACCAGCGTCTTCAACTCGCCCGCAAGCAGCGGCATGATGCGCGGCGCGCCTTGCAGGATCTCGTTGGCGAACAGCCGGCTCTCGCGCGGAAAGTCGCGCGCCATTTCCAGCTTGCGCCTGATGTAGCTCCTGAGTTCGGTCATCGGATCGCCGATGTCGTCAAGTTCCCGCAGTGGCGCCAACCAGGTTTCGAGCAGCCGTTCCATCAATGTCTCGTGGATGTCTTCCTTGCGGCGGAAATAGTAGAGCAGGTTCGGCTTCGACATGCCGGCGGCTTCGGCGATCTGGTCGATGGTCGAACCGCGGAAGCCGTTGGTGGAGAACACTTCGAGCGCGGCCTCCAAGATCAGTTCGCGCTTTTCCTGCTGAATGCGGGTGCGGCGAGGGGCTTGCGTGCTCGCGGTCACCGTTGCGGACCCTCGTATTGCCAAATCTCGCATTCAAGGTCATCTGGACCAATTCTCTGGACCAGTTTTTCCCCAGGCTGTGGAACGCACTTCAGGAGCCGCATTTCCGCTAGTAATCCATTGACCGCCGACATGGCGGTGCTAAACGTTTGTCCAATCGGTCAAAATTTGCGTAGCATGAAAGCGCGGCAAAGACCAAGCGTTGGACGCAGCGAAACAGGTTACAAGGGGAAGTCTTGGTCATGTCCAACCGGCTGAAAGTCACGCCGAACGATCTCAGCGCATTCTGGATGCCGTTCACGGCAAACCGGCAGTTCAAGCAGGCGCCGCGCATGTTCGTGTCCGCCAAGGACATGCATTACACGACCAGCGATGGCCGCAAGGTATTGGACGGCACCGCCGGCCTGTGGTGCGTCAACGCCGGCCATTGCCGCCCCAAGATCACCGAGGCGATCCAGCACCAGGCCGCCGAACTCGACTATGCACCCGCCTTCCAGATGGGCCATCCGATCGTGTTCGAGCTCGCGAACCGCCTGGTCGACCTCGCGCCCAAGGGCATGGACCATGTGTTCTTCACCAATTCCGGTTCGGAATCTGTCGAGACGGCGCTGAAGATGGCAATCGCCTATCACCGCGTGAAAGGCGAGGGCGCGCGCACCCGGCTCATCGGCCGCGAGCGCGGTTATCATGGCGTCAATTTCGGCGGCATCTCGGTCGGCGGCATCGTCACCAATCGCAAGATGTTCGGCACGCTGCTGGGCGGCGTCGACCACATGCCGCACACGCATCTGCCGGAGAAGAACGCCTTCTCCAAAGGCGTGCCGGAGTATGGCGCGGAGCTCGCCAACGAACTCGAGCGTATCGTCGCCCTGCATGACGCCTCGACCATCGCCGCCGTCATCGTCGAGCCGGTCGCGGGTTCCACGGGCGTCATCCTGCCGCCGAAGGGCTATCTCGAGAAGCTGCGCGAAATCTGCACCAAGCACGGCATCCTGTTGATCTTCGACGAGGTCATCACCGGCTTCGGCCGTCTCGGCGCGCCGTTCGCGGCCGATTATTTCGGCGTCACGCCCGATATCATGACCACCGCCAAGGGCGTCTCCAACGGCGTCATCCCGATGGGCGCGGTGTTCGTGAAGAAGGAAATTCACGACGCCTTCATGACCGGCCCCGAGCACATGATCGAGTTCTTCCACGGCTACACCTATTCGGGCAACCCGATCGCCTGTGCGGCCGCACTCGGCACGCTCGACACCTACAAGGAAGAGGGCCTGCTGACGCGCGGCGAGGAACTGGCGCCTTACTGGGAAGATGCACTGCATTCGCTGAAGGGCGAACCGCATGTCATCGACATCAGGAACATCGGCCTGATCGGCGCGATCGAACTGGCGCCGATCGCCGGCAGTCCGACAAAGCGGGCCTTCTCGGCCTTCGTCAAGGCGTTCGAGCGCGGCGCGCTGATCCGCACCACCGGCGACATCATCGCACTGTCGCCGCCGCTGATCATCACCAAGGGCCAGATCAACGAACTGATCGACCATGTGCGTGAAGTGCTTAGGATGATCGATTGAAGAACTGGGCGCCGAGATCCCTCCCTCTCGAGGGGAGGGTGGCCGCGAAGCGGTCGGGTGGGGTCGGTTCGACCGGGTGCCGACGTGATCTTTTGCCGCGAGGTCGCTTCTGATGCCCCGTACCCGCGTGAGCTTCGAAATGCGCCAAAAGGCGCGCGCGCTTCGAGTTCACGCGACCAAAGGCGAATCCCTTCTTTGGTATGAATTGCGTGAGTTGAAACCAAACGGAATCAAGTTTCGCCGACAATGTCCGATTGGGCCCTATATCGTTGACTTTGCCTGCTTTTCTACAAAGCTGGTTGTTGAAGTCGACGGCGATTTGCATGAGCACGAAAAGGGCAAGCAGCACGATGCCGTTCGTGACGCGTATCTACGATCGCTTGGGTTCGAGGTCTTCCGTATCGACGAACCCGATGTCATAAACAGCGCTTGGCATGTCGCGCAGGTGGTCAAGGAAAAAGTCGAGCGTATGTCAGCCGACCCCACCCGACCGCTTCGCGGCCACCCTCCCCTCGAGGGGGAGGGGGACGCCCCGCAATTGATGAGGTTTTGAATGGCCGCACCCGGCGAGAATTTGCGAATCAATTCAGACCGTTTGTGGGATTCGCTGATAGAGATGGCGAAGATCGGCCCCGGCATTGCCGGCGGCAACAATCGCCAGACCGTGACCGACGAGGATGGCGAGGGCCGGCATCTGTTCAAGCGCTGGTGCGATGCCGCGGGGCTCGAAATGGGTGTCGACGAGATGGGCACCATGTTTGCCCGCCGCGAAGGCACCGACCCCAGCCTTCCGCCGGTCTATGTCGGCAGCCATCTCGATACGCAGCCGACCGGCGGCAAATATGACGGCGTTCTCGGCGTTCTTGGCGGCCTGGAGATCGTGCGCTCGCTCAACGATCTCGACATCAAGACGAAACATCCGATCGTCGTCACCAACTGGACCAACGAGGAGGGCGCGCGCTTCGCGCCGGCCATGATGGCATCCGGTGTGTTTGCCGGCGTGCTCGACCAGGCCGACGTCTACGAGCACACGGACAAAAACGGCAAGAAATTCGGCGAGGAACTGGAGCGCATCGGCTGGAAGGGCACCGAGAAGGTCGGCGAGCGCAAGATCCACGCCTTCTTCGAACTGCATATCGAGCAGGGGCCGATCCTTGAGGACGAGGACATCGACATCGGCGTCGTCACCCACGGCCAGGGCCTGAAATGGCTGCAGGTGACGCTGACCGGCAAGGAGGCGCATACCGGCTCGACGCCGATGCCCAAGCGCCGCAATGCCGGGCTCGGCATGGCCCGAGTGATCGAATTGGTCCACGAGGTCGCCATGGACTATCAGCCCGACGCCGTCGGCGCGGTCGGCCACATGGAGGTCTACCCTAACTCGCGCAACATCATCGCCGGGCGCACAGTCTTCACCATCGACATACGCTCGCCGGAAAAGGAAGTGCTTGACGCCATGGATGGCCGCATCCGCGAAGGCATCGACACGATCTGCGACGCGCTCGACATCCAGTACAAGATCGAGCAGGTCGGCGCTTTCGATCCGGTCACTTTCGACAAGGGCTGCGTCAAGGCGATCCGCGATGCGGCCGAGCGGCTTGGCTACACGCACCGCAACATCGTCTCGGGTGCCGGCCACGACGCCTGCTGGATCAACCGCGTCGCGCCGACCGCCATGGTGATGTGCCCTTGCGTGGATGGGTTGAGCCACAATGAGGCGGAAGAGATCACCAAGGAATGGGCAGCGGCCGGCGCCGACGTTCTGTTCCATGCGGTGGTGGAGACGGCCGTTATAGTAGAGTGAACTTAGAGATTTACCTTCAACGCCGCTCACCAAGAAGCGGGAAGAGAAGAACAAGGGAACAGCAAAATGACCAAAGTCATCAAGAACGGCACCGTCGTCACCGCCGACCGAACCTGGAAGGCCGACGTGCTGATGCAGCACGGCAGGATCGTCGCCATCGGCTCGGACCTGCATGGCGACCATGAGTACGACGCCACCGGCTGCTATGTGATGCCGGGCGGCATCGACCCGCACACCCATCTCGAAATGCCGTTCATGGGCACCTATTCGGCCGATGATTTCGAATCCGGCACGCGTGCGGCCTTGGCCGGCGGCACCACGATGGTGGTCGATTTCTGCCTGCCGGCGCCGCAGCAATCGCTGCTCGAAGCCCTGCAGATGTGGGACAACAAGACCTCGAGGGCGTCCTGCGATTATTCGTTCCACATGGCGATCACCTGGTGGGGCAAGCAGGTGTTCGACGAGATGGCCACCGTGGTCGATAAGGGCATCACCTCGTTCAAGCACTTCATGGCGTACAAGGGCGCGCTGATGGTCGACGACGACGAGATGTACGCGTCGTTCCAGCGCTGCGCCGACCTCGGCGCGCTGCCGCTGGTGCATGCCGAGAATGGCGACGTGGTCGCGGCCCTGTCGCAGAAGCTGCTTGCCGCCGGCAATAATGGCCCCGAGGGACATGCCTATTCGCGCCCGCCGGAAGTGGAGGGTGAGGCGACCAACCGCGCCATCATGATCGCCGACATGGCGGGCGTGCCGCTCTATGTCGTGCATGTCTCGTGCGAACAGAGCCACGAGGCGATCCGCCGGGCACGCCAGAAAGGCATGCGGGTGTTCGGCGAGCCGCTGATCCAGCACCTGACGCTGGACGAGAGCGAGTACTTCGACAAGGACTGGGACCATGCGGCGCGCCGCGTGATGAGCCCGCCCTTCCGCAACAAACTGCACCAGGACTCGCTATGGGCCGGCCTGCAGGCCGGTTCGCTGCAGGTGGTGGCGACCGACCATTGCGCCTTCACCACCGACCAGAAGCGCTTCGGCGTCGGCAATTTCACCAAGATCCCCAACGGCACGGGTGGCCTCGAGGACCGGTTGCCGGTGCTGTGGACCAAAGGCGTCAATACCGGCCGGCTGACGATGAACGAGTTTGTCGCCGTGACCTCGACCAACATCGCCAAGATCCTCAACATGTATCCGAAGAAGGGCGCGATCGTCGAAGGCGCGGATGCCGACATCATCGTCTGGGACCCCCAGCGCAAGAAGAAGATTTCCGCCAAGAAGCAGCAATCCGTCATCGACTACAACGTCTTCGAAGGGGTCGAAGTGACCGGCCTGCCGCGCTTCGTGTTCTCGCGCGGCGAGCTGTCGGTCGAGGAGGCCGAGGTCAAGGCGAAGCCTGGCCATGGTGAGTTCGTCGGCCGCGAACCGAACGCGGCCGTCAACCGGGCGCTGTCGACCTGGAAGGAGATCACCGCGCCGCGCAAGGTCGAGCGGACAGGCATTCCGGCGACGGGTGTTTGAGGTGAGGTGCGCGGGGCTCTATCTCACCGCCGTTGTTGTTCTGGCAGCCGGCTCCGCCTCTGCGGCCGGCATCGACCTGTCCAAGCCTTATGGCAATAAGTCCGGCTGCATCAACAAGAACGGCCAGAAGGTCTATGCCGAAGACATGCTGCTGCTGACCGACACCGATTTTATCACCGCGACCAGTGCCTGCGCCTTCACCGGCAAACACGGTGGGGCCGATGGTTCGCTGACGGTCAAGGCAGAGTGCGAAGCCGAAGGCGAGGAGGGAAAGTCGCCCGCCACCTTCACGATCAAGCACAGCGCCAAGAATGCCAAGAAGTTGGTGATCGCCGACGAGGACGGCAGCGTATACGGGGAAGTGTCTCGGTGCAGATAATTGCCGAGGTCGGCGCCGCCCCTCATCTGCCTGCCGGCATCTTCTCCCCGTATAGAGACGGGGAGAAGGGGGCTGAGCGCAACCTCGGCGCTCTTTTTGCCAACGCTGGCGATTGGCGAAATCCTTCGCGACGGCGTCCTTCTCCCCGCCTCTATACGGGGAGAAGTGCCGGGCAGGGCGATGAGGGGCAGCGCGGACCTGGAGCTATTGAGCCTCGGCCGGCGAACCCGCCAATACCGCCCTCAGGCGACGAGCGCGTCCAGTTCCGGCAGCAGGACGACGCTTTCCTGTTCGTTGGGATCGGTGCGGGCGATGACGGCCGAGGACGGCGCATTGCTCAGATTGGCCGGCAAATGCGGCACGCCTGCGGGAATGTAGAAAAGGTCGCCGGCCTTGACGACGATGTGATGCTCCAGCCGGTCGCCATACCAGGTATGGACCTCGCCGGAGAGCACGTAGATCGCCGTTTCATGGTTCTCGTGCAGATGCGCCTTGGCGCGGGCACCGGGCGGCATGGTGAGCACGTGCATGCAGATGCCAGAGGAGCCGACCGACTCGGTGGCTATGCCGGCGAAGTAGGTCAGGCCCTGCTTGCCTTCATAAGTGCTTTCAGGGCGGATAAGATGACAAGTCGGTTTAGGCGACATCGGGGAAACTCCGGGCGTCGACCGAGCGGGACAAACTCAGCAGGACTGGGGCCAATGGGACGGGTCGAGTGGAAAACAACATCACGATAAAAGCAATCGGTTTCGTGCGGCGGAAGGCAGGCAGCAACCGATGACGGGACCTTCGCCAGCCGTCGTTTCGGCAAGCAAACTGGGCCTCACCTTCCAGACCAATGACGGGCCGGTACAGGCGCTGTCCAATGTCGACCTGACCATCGGCAAGGGTGAGTTCGTCTCCTTCATCGGGCCTTCAGGTTGCGGCAAGACTACTTTGCTGCGCGTCATCGCCGATCTGGAAAAGCCCACTTCGGGGACGATCTCGGTCAATGGCATGACGCCGGAACAGGCGCGCGAGAGGCGTGCCTACGGCTATGTCTTCCAGGCTGCCGCCCTGTTTCCCTGGCGCACCATCGAGCGCAATGTCGGGCTGCCGCTGGAAATCATGGGCCTGTCCAAGACCGAGCAAGCGGAGCGGATCAAGCGCACGCTCGACCTCGTCAACCTCAGTGGCTTCGAGAAGAAATACCCCTGGCAGCTTTCCGGCGGCATGCAGCAGCGCGCCTCGATCGCGCGTGCGCTGGCCTTCGATGCCGACCTGTTGCTGATGGACGAGCCGTTCGGCGCGCTGGATGAGATCGTGCGCGACCACCTCAACGAGCAATTGCTGCAACTGTGGGGACGGACGAACAAGACCATCTGCTTCGTCACCCACTCCATTCCGGAAGCCGTCTACCTGTCGACGCGCATCGTCGTCATGTCGCCGCGCCCGGGCCGCGTCAGCGACATCATCGAATCGACGCTGCCGAAAGAGCGGCCGCTCGACATCCGCGAGACGCCGGAGTTTCTGGCGATCGCCGCGCGGGTGCGCGATGGGTTGAGGGCAGGACATAGTTATGATGATTGAAGCGGGTGACAAGCGAGCGGCGTACCGCGCCTTCGTCATCCTAGGGCGGAGCAAGGAGCGAAGCGACGCGGCGCAGACCCTAGGATCCATGCCGTTGCCTCAACGTTCCGCAGCGGTGCAGACCGATGCACCTTACGCCGTGCGTTCGAAGGCGAACATTCTTGACCGCTTATACCCCTCGGCCAACGTCACGGAATGGATCCTAGGGTCTGCGCGACGCTTCGCGTTGCTCCGCCCTAGGATGACGAAGGCGAAGGTGGTCGGCCTTCGCTTCGCTCCGGCCACCCTCTCCCCGGCGGAGAGAGGAGAAGGCGCCCATGGATAGCTTCCGCTCCAAGATCATCCCCGTAACCTCCATCCTTCTGGGCGTGGTTGTGCTCTGGTATATGTTCGCCGTTATCCTCAACGCGCCGTTCCAGCGCGATCTCGACCGGCGTGCCAACGAAACCTCCACGTTCGGCGAACTCATCGACAAGACGCTGTCGCAGCCCAAGCCGACGCTGCCGGCGCCGCATCAGGTGGCGGTGAATTTCTTCGAGAACACTTTTCTGCGGCCCATCACCTCGAACCGCAGTCTCGTCTACAACGCCTGGGTGACGCTGTCCTCGACGCTGCTCGGCTTCGCCTTCGGCACCGCACTCGGCATCGTCATCGCCGTCGGCATCGTCCATGTGGCGACGCTCGACCGCAGCCTGATGCCGTGGATCATCGCCTCGCAGACCATTCCGATCCTGGCGGTGGCGCCGATGATCATCGTCGTTCTGGCGGCGATCGGCATTACCGGACTGATCCCGAAGGCGATGATTTCGACCTATCTGTCGTTCTTCCCGGTGACGGTCGGCATGGTGAAGGGCCTGCGCTCGCCCGAGATCATGCATCTCGACCTGATGCACACCTACAATGCCAGCCGCGCGCAGACCTTCTGGAAACTGCGTGTGCCGGCCTCGGTGCCGTTCCTGTTCACCTCGATGAAGGTCGCGGTGGCGGCAAGCCTAGTAGGCGCCATCGTGGGCGAACTGCCGACAGGCGCGGTCGCCGGCATCGGCGCCAAGCTGTTGGCGGGCGCCTATTACAGCCAGTCGATCGACATCTGGTCAGCGCTGGTCGCCGGCTCCATCGTGGCGGCGCTGCTGGTGATGGTGGTTGGCATCGCCGGCCGCGTCGTTGACCGCGCCATGGGTGGGAGGCCAGCATGAACTGGCTGAAACCTTCCTGGCAGGCTGTGCTGGCGATCGTGCTGTGCCTGATCGCGATTGCGCTCGGCGCCATGTCGAAGCCGGAAGCGGCAGCGCTTGCCGATCCGACGGCCAGTATCGACTACCCCTATCTCGGAATGAAGGGCTTGATGCTTGGCGTGGCCGTGCTGGCGGCGCTGATCTCCATGGTCAGGATTACGCCCCTAGTGGAGGCCGTGGTGCTCTTCATAGGCGCCCATCTCGTCGCCTGGCTGCTGATTTCGGGCATTGCAGGTTTCGAAGGGACGGCGCTGGCGCCGTATTTTCTTCTGCTCGCGGCTGCCTGGCTGCTTGGCTGGCGTTGTGTGGCGGTGCTTTCGGGGTTGCGGCCGACGGCAGGATGGGTCCGGACCGCACTGCGTCTGGTCATCCCCGCTATCTTCGGCGCCTGGATCCTGATCATCTGGGAAGCCGTCACACGCGGCGCCGGCATTCCTTTCATCCTGCTGCCGCCGCCGAGCGCCATCGGCGCGCGCATCGTCAGCTCGCTGCCGGTGCTCGGCGCCGATGTCCGGCAAACCATCTTCAAGGCGGTGCTCTTCGGTTACGTGGTGGGCAGCGGCGCTGGCTTCATCACCGCTGTTCTCGCCGACCGCGTACCGTTTCTGCGGCGTGGACTTCTGCCGATCGGCAATATGGTCTCGGCGCTGCCGATCATCGGCGTGGCGCCGATCATGGTCATGTGGTTCGGCTTCGACTGGCAATCCAAGGCGGCGGTGGTCATCATCATGACCTTCTTCCCGATGCTGGTGAATACGGTCGCCGGGCTCGCCGCGTCCGGCCATATGGAGCGCGACCTGATGCGCACCTATGCGTCAGGCTACTGGCCGACGCTCGTCAAGCTCAGGCTGCCGGCCGCCGCTCCCTTCATCTTCAACGCGCTGAAGATCAATTCGACGCTGGCGCTGATTGGCGCCATCGTCGCCGAGTTCTTCGGCACGCCCGTCGTCGGCATGGGATTCCGCATTTCGACCGAGGTCGGGCGGATGAACATCGACATGGTCTGGGCCGAAATCGCAGTTGCAGCACTTGCGGGTTCGGTCTTTTATGGCGTGGTCGCCCTTGTCGAAAGGGCCGTCACGTTTTGGCATCCCTCTGTCCGTGGTGGATAGGGGCGGTGGGTTTGGGCACTAACTTCAGAGGGTAAAAAAATGAAAAGACTTATTATTCCAGTTCTGGCCGGCGCGATGTCGCTGGCCGCGTTCCAGGCGATGGCCGCCGACAAGGTGACCTTGCAGCTGAAATGGGTCACGCAGGCGCAGTTTGCCGGCTACTATGTCGCCAAGGCCAAGGGTTTCTATGAAGCCGAAGGCCTCGACGTCGACATCAAGCCAGGCGGCCCCGACATCGCCCCCGAGCAGGTGATCGCCGGCGGCGGTGCCGACGTCATCGTCGACTGGATGGGCGGCGCGCTCGCCGCGCGCGAAAAGGGCGTGCCGCTGGTCAACATCGCCCAGCCGTTCAAGAAGGCCGGCATGGAGCTGGTCTGCCCGAAGGACGGCCCGATCAAGACCGAAGCCGACTTCAAGGGCCACACGCTCGGTGTCTGGTTCTTCGGCAACGAATATCCGTTCTACGCGTGGATGAACAAGCTTGGCCTCAAGACGGAGGGCGGCCCCGATGGCGTCACCGTGCTGAAGCAGAGCTTTGACGTGCAGCCGCTGATCCAGAAGCAGGCCGATTGCATCTCGGTCATGACCTACAATGAGTACTGGCAGCTGATCGACGCCGGCTACAAGCCCGAACAGCTGACCGTGTTCAACTACTCGGCCATGGGCAACGACCTGCTTGAGGACGGCCTCTATGCCTCGGAAGACAAGCTCAAGGATCCGGCCTTCGAGGACAAGATGGTGCGGTTCGTGCGCGCCTCGATGAAGGGCTGGAAATACGCGGTCGACAACAATGACGAAGCCGCAAGCATCGTCATGGACGGCGGCGGCCAGGACGAGAATCACCAGAAGCGGATGATGAGCGAAGTTGCCAAGCTGATCGACAATGCCGACGGCAAGCTCGACCCGGCGACCTACGAACGCACCGCCAAGGCGCTGCTCGACCAGAAGATCATCACCAAGGAGCCGAAAGGCGCCTATACCACCGCCATCACCGACAAGGCGGTCAAGTAGGCCTCGCAGGCGCGATCAACAGCGCCTGAGACCGGGTCTGACGATCAAAGGGGCGGGCGACCGCCCCTTTTCCATGCGCTCCAATCACAAAACCGTGTGCGGGGATACATTGCGCCGTCCAGCCGTTGCATTGAAGCATGCGCGCGTCGGGGAGCCGCGACGCACGCTTTTGTCAATCGGAGGTCCTTCATGCGCGCTCACTCCTTCCTGCCGGCGCTATCGGCGCTCGCCATTTCCACCGCTTTCCTGTTCGCATCACCGGCCATGGCCGAGATGGTAAAATACAAGGCGACCCTCGATGGCGGCCAGCAGAGCCCAGCCGTCACCACGAAGGGCAAGGGGACGGCCACTCTCACCTTCGATACCACCAAGAAGAAGCTCAGCTGGAACGTGAAGTATTCCGGCCTCAGCGGCCCGGCGACAGCGGCGCACATTCACGGCCCGGCGGCGGCGGGCGAGAATGCGCCTCCGGTGATCCCGTTCAAAGGCAAGCTCAAGAGCCCGATCAAGGGGTCGGCGACGCTGACCGATGCGCAGGCCGCTGACCTCGAGGCCGGCAAGTATTACGTCAATGTGCACACGGCGGCCAACAAGGACGGCGAGATTCGCGGCCAGATCGAAAAGGCGATGTAGAGCCCGAAGCGCGGCTAACGCTTGAAGCCTGGCGGGACAGCGCCGCCCTCTGTTCTGCCGGCCTTAAGCCCTGTCGCGTATCTGCGTCATCGTCCGGGTCGGGGTGATCGCTTCGGGATCGAGCCTGATCTCGACGATCGCCGGCTTGCCGCTGGTTCGCGCGCGCTCGAAGGCAGGCGCGAAATCAGCTGTCTTCTCCACCGTCTCGCCATGGCCGCCATAGGCGCGGGCAAGTGCTGCAAAATCAGGGTTCTTCAGATCGGTGCCGACGACGCGGCCGGGATATTCGCGTTCCTGGTGCATGCGGATGGTGCCGTAAATACCGTTGTTGACGACGATGACGACGATCGGCAGGTCATACTGTACGGCGGTGGCGAATTCCTGGCCGTTCATCAGGAAGCAGCCATCGCCGGCGAAGGCGACCACTGTGCGCTCCGGATAAAGCGCCTTGGCGGCGACCGCCGCCGGCGTGCCGTAGCCCATCGAGCCCGACGTCGGCGCTCCTTGCGTGGCGAAGCGGCGGAAGCGATGGAAGCGGTGTACCCAGGTTGCGTAATTTCCGGCGCCATTGGTGAGGATGGCATCGTCCGGCAGCACTTTTTCCAGGTAGTTCATGATAGGTCCCATCTGGACCGGGCCGGGACCGTTTTCAGGCGGAGTCGACCAGTCGAGATAGGCGGTATGCAGCTTGGCTGTTTCGGCCGCCCATGATGGCGTTCCGGCCGGCATGCGCTTGGTGAAAGCCTCGACGAAGGCCGCTGGCGAAGCATTGATCGCCAGGGTCGGACGGTAGACGCGGCCGAGTTCGCCGGCATCGGCATGGACATGCACCAGGGCCTGGTCGGGGTAGGGGCTCTTCAGCAGCGTGTAGTCGGAAGAGGGCATCTCGCCCATGCGCCCGCCGATCAAGAGAACGACGTCGGCCTGCTTGATAGCCGTCGCCAGCTTCGGATTGATGCCGATGCCGACATCGCCGGCATAGTTTGGATGAAGATGGTCGAACAGCATCTGGCGGCGGAAGGAACAGCCGACAGGAAGCGACCAGGCCTCGGCGATCTCATGCATCCGCGCCACCGCGTCCGCGTTCCAGCGCGTGCCGCCAAGAATGACGAAGGGGCGCTTCGCGCCGGCAAGCAGCATTTCCAGTGCGTCGAGTTCGGCCTCGCCGGGATAGGTTTCGACCGGCGTGTGCGGAAGTGCTTCCGGCGCGTCGACGACGCTGGTCAGCATATCCTCAGGCAGCGATATGACGACCGGGCCGGGGCGGCCCGACGTCGCCACGGCAAAGGCGCGCGTGACGAATTCGGGGATGCGCGAGGCGTCGTCGATCTCGACCACCCATTTGGCGATGTCGCCGAAGAACCTGACATAGTCCACTTCCTGGAACGCCTCGCGCTCCTTGGCGTGGCTGGCGACCTGGCCGATGAACAGGATGAGGGGAACCGAATCCTGCATGGCGATGTGGATGCCGGCCGAAGCGTTGGTGGCGCCGGGTCCGCGGGTGACGAAGCAGATGCCGGGCTTGCCGGTCAGCCGGCCCTGGCAGTCGGCCATCATGGCAGCACCGCCTTCCTGGCGGCAGACGATGGTGCGGATCGAGGAATCATGCAGCGCGTCAAGCACCGCAAGGTAGGATTCGCCCGGCACGCAGAACATACGGTCGGTGCCATTGGCTTCGAGGGCGTCGACGATCAGTTGTCCACCGGTCTTCATTTCCCAGACTTCTCCAGTTCGGCAAGGATTTCGTCAGTGTGCTCGCCAAGGCGCGGCGAGGGGCGTTCGTAAGTAAGCGGTGTGCCCGACATCACCATCGGCGCGCGCACCGACGGCAGGCGGTTGCCATGGCCGTCGTCGAGGTCGAGCCGCATGCCGCGGGCAATGGTCTGCGGGTCGTCGAACATCTGGCCGATCGTGTTGATCGGGCTTGCCGGCACGCTGGCGGCTTCGAGCTTCGCCAGCAGCGGATCGCGATCAAAAATCTTCAGCGCCTCGATGATGCGTGCGCGAAGTTCCACGCGATTGGCGACGCGGGCCGGATTGGTGGTGAAATCGGGATTGGCCGGCAAATCGCCCAGCCCGACCGCGGCGCAGAATTTGGCGAACTGGCCGTCATTGCCGACAGCCAGGATGATGTGGCCGTCCCTGACCGGAAGCACTTCGTAGGGGGCAATGTTCATATGGGCATTGCCCATCTGCACCGGCGACTTGCCGGAAACGAGATAATTGAGGTTCTGGTTGCCGAGCGCCGAGATCTGGGTGTCGAACAGCGCCATGTCGATGTGCTGGCCTTCGCCGGTCTGTTCGGCATGGCGAAGTGCTGCCTGGATGGCGATGACCGAATAGAGGCCGGTGAAGATATCCGAGATGGCGACGCCGGCTTTCTGCGGCTCGCGGCCGGGCTCGCCGGTAATCGACATCATGCCGGCCATGGCCTGGATAATGAAATCGTAGCCCGCGCGAGGCGCATAAGGCCCATCCTGACCGAAACCGGTGATCGAGCAGTAGACGAGGCGAGGGTTGATTTCCTTCAGGCTGCCATGGTCGAGCCCGTATTTCTTCAGGCCGCCGAGCTTGAAGTTCTCGATCAGCACATCCGCCGTCGCGACCAGCCGGCGCACCGTCTCGGCGCCTTTGGGCGTCGAGAAGTCGATGGCGATGGAGCGCTTGCCGCGATTGCAGGAATGGTAATAGGCGGCCGACAGGTTCTCGCCGTCGTGGCTCATGACGAAGGGCGGACCCCATTTGCGGGTGTCGTCGCCGCCGTCCGGGCTCTCGACCTTGATGACATCGGCGCCGAGATCGGCAAGCAACTGCCCGGCCCAGGGCCCGGCAAGAATGCGGGCGAGTTCGACGACGCGGACGCCTTTCAGCGGGGGTTCGGCCATAAATCACCGTGGTTGCTGCAATCATCCTGATCGCTGCGAAAGCAGAGCCTCTATCAAGCCCGGCGGCGGCTGTCACGGTTCTTGCGATGGGCCAAACCGTCAGGCTTTCAGGACAGCGTCCGCCCAGTTGGCGAAATCGTCCATGACGATGTCCCGGTTCACCTCGTTCAGGCTCTCGTGGCGGGTGTCGGCGTAAACCTTCGAAACCAGATTAGAAAAGCCCATCTTGTGCATGCGGTTCGCGAGATGGGTGATGCCCTTGCCGTAGTCCGAGGCAGGGTCTTTCTCGCCGCCAACGATGGCGACGGGAAGGTCGCGCCGGATGCCGGCAAAGCCTGCATCCTTGCCACCGTTCAGCGCCATCGCGACCACATCGCGCCACATCGATATGGAGGCATCCCAGCCGCAGAGCGGATCGGCGATGTATTTCGCGACCTCCGCCTCGTCGCGCGAAAGCCAGTCGAACAAGGTGCGATGGTCGGGGACCGCCTTGCCCCAGGCCTGGAAGGTGAGTTTCGGCAGCAGGCGCGACGGGACATCGGAGCCCAGCCGCATCCGTTCCCAGGCCAGGATGCCGAGCGCCACCTGGCCGAGCAAGCCTTGCGAGAAATTGCCGTTCCAGATGGCTGCGGCATGGATCCGATTCGAGTGCCGTAACAAGTAGTTCAGCGCCACGGACGCGCCCATCGAGTGGCCGAAAAGGATCACCGGCAGGTCAGGCTGCTCGCGGGCGATAAGATCGCGGATGGCGTCGACATCGGCGATCACCTTGGCCGGGCCGTCCTTGTCGGCGAATCTGCCGAGCGGCGCGTCGGGCGCCCTGGTCGTCCCATGGCCACGGTGATCATGGACATAGACATGGAAACCCCGAGCGGACAGGAAACCGGCGAAGCGGTCGTAGCGCCCGGCATGCTCGGCCAGGCCATGATTGATCTGGACCACCGCACGCGGAGAGCTGTCGGCCTGCCGGACGAACAGATTGAGGTCGGCGCCGGTCGGCGAGCGGACCACGCGCTGCTGGCTGAATGGCATGCCGGCTGGCCTCCCCCTGGTTCCGCCCTTGCAATGTCCAACGTGTGCGCCGGCGCCTGATTTGCGTCAATCGGGCCTGCCGGCTTTTCCGCGACGATCTTTCTTGCCACGAGCCCGCAAAATATCGCAATTCTGACATGGAGACAGTTTCAGTCTGTCGCCCACTTTCCAGCAGGGGAATCTCCATGCGCATTGCTGTTGTTTTCGGATTGGCCTTGCTGGCGGGGTCGCTGGCAGGCGCGGCGCATGCCGACGTCAAGATGAGCGGCACCTTCGTGGCCGACGCTGCCTGTCCCGCGACGCAGGCGATCAAGAACGCCAAGAACCCCGGCAATGTCTCGACCGATGCGGGCAAGACCTATCAATTGCTGGCCGGCAACAAGGACGCTCCGACCCACTACCTCATCCTGGTGCCGGGCGCCGATCCCGAGCGCCGTTGGGTGAAGGTCAGCTGCGGCCATCTCTCGGGCAGCAGTGCGGTGACCGCGCCGGCGGCACCGGGCGGGCAAGGCAAGCCGGCGGCCTCGGGAAAACCCGAATATGTTTTCGCGCTGAGCTGGCAGCCGGCCTTCTGCGAGACCAAGTCGAACAAGACCGAATGCAAGGCGCAAAGCCCTGGCGAATTCGACGCCACCAATTTCACGCTGCACGGCCTGTGGCCGCAGCCGAACGGCAATTTCTATTGCCAGGCTACTGCCAGCGACAAGGCCAATGACAATCCGGCTCACTGGCAGGACCTGCCACCGGTCAACCTCGATGCCGAGACCCGCGCCGAACTCGACAGGGTGATGCCGGGCACCGCCTCGAAGCTGGAACGGCATGAATGGATCAAGCACGGCACCTGCTATGGCAAAAGCCAGCAGGAGTATTTTTCCGACGCCCTTCATTTGATGCGTGAGGTCAACAGCTCGCCCGTGCGCGACCTCTTCGCCAAAAATATCGGCGGCAAGCTGACCGCGGACCAGATCCGCAGCGCCTTCGACCAGTCCTTCGGCGCGGGAGCAGGGGACCGGGTGCGTGTGTCCTGCCTTATCGATCCGTCGAGCGGCCGGCGGCTGATCGGGGAACTGACGCTTGGCCTTGCCGGCCCGATCGGTCCGAACAGCTCGCTCAAGGATCTGCTGCTGGCCTCCGTGCCGACCAACAAGGCCGGTTGCCCGACCGGCACGGTCGACGCGATCGGGTTCCAGTAACGCACGGGCACGGATTTAGGCAGCCAGCCGGGCTTTCGCTTGCCGTGCCTGCTGTTATGTTGGCATGGCGGTGTTCATTCAGCGGGGGTTGCATGAGTGGCATGACGAGCAGCGCGCCGGCACGGCAGGGGAAATCGTAGCGACAAGGTTGGGTCTGGACTGACTTTGGCTAGATCTGCGCGGACCTGGTCCAGGCGATATCGGCGTCGGCTTCATGCCCGCCGGGTTCGCCGACGACGCGGTCGCGTCCGGTCGATTTCGCCTTGTAAAGGCGTTGGTCGGCGAGCGCGAACAGGTCGGCCAGGCACTGCGTCGTTTCGCTGACGGTGGAAACGCCGGCGCTGACGGTCAATTCGAACCGGCTGGTGGCGGCCGATGCCTTGAGCGCGGTGCGGACGCTTTCGCCAAAGAGCCTGGCGACGGAGTGTGGACGCGAACTCAGGATCGCGAATTCCTCGCCGCCGATCCGGAACACCTGGTCCTCGGCGCCTGCCGCCTCGCAAAGTACGGTTGCGACCGCCTTCAGCACCTTGTCGCCTTCGGCATGGCCGAAACGATCGTTGATCGACTTGAAGTGGTCGACGTCGACGATGAGCAGGCTGAGCGGCCTCGCCGTGCGCAGGCTGGACTGGACGGCGGCCTCGCCATCGGCATCGAAGCGTCCCCTGTGCAGCAGTCCGGTCAGGCCATCGCGGCCGACATGTTCGACCAGCGCCTCGTAGCGTTCGCGATAGGTCAAGGTCTCGAAGATGTCGGTCAGCCCACGCGGCATCTGGACATCCCGGACCTCGAACCATTTGAGATAGGCGACCAGCATGGCGCTGAAGGTCAGTGCTGCCGCCATCTTGGCGAACCAGCCGCCGAAGAAGACCGCGATCGGCGCGCCGGCAACGAAATGCAGCGCGGTGAAGAACCCCGCCTGATCGAAAGTCAGCACGCAGGCGACGCAAATCAGGATGCGTGCGAACCGCGCCTTGCGCAGGACGCGTCCAAGTTTCTCATAGAGAAGGATGATCAGGATGGCATCGACGAACAGCAGCGTCGTGCCCCAAACCATCAGCCAGCCCATCTCGTCGATGAAGCCGATATCGGGGAGCCGGCCATCGGGAAGCGGAGCGATGGCGTGCAGGCGCAGGAGCAGAACCAGACCGATCATCAGCGCATTGCCGAGCAGCAGGCCATAGATCGGCTGGCGCACGGTGGCGGCATCCTCCTTCATGTAGAGCAGAAGGAGCATCACCAGCTTGCCCGAAAACAGCACCGCCGAGCCCGGCGACACCATGCCAAACGGCAGCGCGACGTAGAAGACGCTGGCGAGATAGGTTTCCAGGAAATGCATGACGCCGAGTGCGCAGATGAAGACGCCCAGGCCGATGCGCTTGCGGAAGCGGAAAAGCGTCACCATGACGCTGAAGTAGACAATCGCTTCGGCAAGGAGCAGGAAACTGTTCAGCAATGCCGTCGATCCGCTCTCTTTTCGAAATCGCGGCCAGCCAGCGATTCCACTTCGGTCCTGTTTTGACGTGGAAGGGTTAACCGGAGATTTCCGCGCGCCATCGACCGGTTGAAAACCTGGCTGTCGGTGCACACTTGTCCGTGTGGTTGGCCTGATATGGCAAAAGCGATTGCCGTTCGGCGCCGCATCGCCTACATAGCGGCCAACCTCCATTCAATTCGACAAATCCAGTCATTTTTCAGGGAAAGCGCGCGTGGCACGCCAGTTCATCTATCACATGGCCGGCCTCAACAAGGCCTATGGCACCAAGAAGGTGCTCGAGAACGTTCATCTGTCCTTCTACCCGGACGCAAAGATCGGCATCCTGGGCCCAAACGGCGCCGGCAAGTCGACGATCCTCAAGATCATGGCCGGCATCGACAAGGACTGGAGCGGTGAGGCGTGGCTCGCCGAAGGCGCCACTGTCGGCTACCTGGCGCAGGAGCCGGCGCTCGATCCGGACAAGACCGTGTTCGAGAACATCATGGAAGGTGTCGCGGCCAAGACCGCCATCATCGAGCGTTACAACGAATTGATGATGAACTATTCCGACGAGACGGCCGACGAATCGGCCAAGCTCCAGGACGAGATGGACCGGCTGAACCTGTGGGATCTCGAACAGCAGGTCGAGATGGCAATGGAAGCGCTGGGCTGCCCGCCAAAGGATGCCAACGTCACCAAGCTGTCGGGTGGCGAGCGCCGCCGCGTCGCGCTCTGCCAGCTGCTGCTGCGCCAGCCTGATCTTCTGCTGCTCGACGAACCGACCAACCATCTCGATGCCGAGACGACGGCATGGCTGGAAAAGCATCTGCGCGCCTATCCGGGCGCCGTGATGATCATCACCCACGACCGCTACTTCCTCGACAATGTCACCGGCTGGATTCTCGAACTCGATCGCGGACGCGGCATTCCTTATGAGGGCAACTACACCAAGTACCTCGAAGCCAAGGCCAAGCGCCTCAAGCAGGAAGGCCGCGAGGACGACGCCCGCCAGCGCGCCATCGGCCGCGAGCGCGAGTGGATCCAGTCGAGCCCGAAGGCTCGCCAGACCAAGTCCAAGGCGCGTATCCAGGCGTTCCAGGATCTGCTCGATGCAGCTGACAAGCGGCGGCCGACGGATACGCAGATCGTCATCCCGCATGGCGAGCGGCTCGGCAACGTGGTCATCGAGGTCGAGGGCCTGTCGAAAGGCTTCGGCGACACGCTGTTGATCGAAGGCCTCGAATTCAAGCTGCCGCCGGGTGGCATTGTCGGCGTCATCGGCCCGAACGGCGCCGGCAAGACGACATTGTTCCGCATGATCACCGGCCAGGAAAAGCCGGATGCGGGTTCTGTCCGCGTCGGCGAGACGGTCAAGCTCGGCTATGTCGACCAGAGCCGCGACGCGCTCGATCCGTCAAAGACCGTGTGGGAAGAAATCTCGGGCGGCGCCGAAGTGGTCAAGCTCGGCAAGTTCGAGGCCAACACCCGCGCTTATTGCGCGTCCTTCAACTTCCGCGGCGGCGACCAGCAGCAGAAGGTCGGCAACCTCTCCGGCGGTCAGCGCAACCGCGTGCACCTGGCCAAGATGCTGAAGACCGGCGGCAATGTTCTGCTGCTCGACGAACCGACCAACGATCTCGATACGGAAACGCTGGCGGCACTCGAAGACGCGCTGGAAAATTTCGGCGGCTGCGCGGTCATCATCTCGCACGATCGCATGTTCCTCGACCGCCTGGCGACGCACATCCTCGCCTTCGAGGGCGACAGCCACGTCGAATGGTTCGAGGGCAATTTCGAGGATTACGAGCAGGACAAGATCCGCCGGCTCGGGCCCGAAGCCGTCAACCCGCACCGCATGACCTACAAGAGGCTGACGCGGTAAGGCTTGCCGGCTTAGCCTAATTCGCTCCCAACTGGGCAAATCGTTTCGCCAGTGCCTCGCTGGCGAAACGTCCGGCCTCTTCATAGTCTGGACTGTGTTCCGCAGTGTCGGGCGATCTTACTACTACGAATTCGCCCGCTTCCGCCAAGATTTGCAAGGTAAGGTCTTCACTATCGATTGGCGTTGCATGACGCGCGCCGCAATTCGGACATTCGTCATCACACATGCACGACCATTCGTCGGTCCAGTGCTCGCTGCATCTGTAGCATTCGTAGTGATTTAGATACCACGCCATTTGGACAACCCCTCCCATTGTGACGTCACGGCCGACTACTCCTAATGCGATAGCGGCCGCGGGATATAAAATCGAGGTATCCGCTATCTCTGAGGCGTTGCAATTGCTGACGAATTTTTGGCCTCACATTCATGTTGTGTGGGTATAGGGCACCCAGTCGTCCTTCGAACGCATAAACTTGTTCGATATCAAATTCTACCGTGCCAATTAAGTCGAGGCATTTCATTACTTCGATTAGCCAACCACGAGCATCCGCGTCTTCTTCGCGAAGAAAAAGGGTTTTTTGCCATTGTGCGATGACGGTTTCCTTTGGAACCGGAACCCCATCTCGAACAATACAAATTCGCCCCGATTGCGGTACGCGACCAAGCAATATGTTGGAGCCGATCCAACCGGCTCTTCTGGCTGTAGAGGCCAGTGGATTTCTCTTCTCGATGATTTCTGGGACGAAGAAGTGTTTTGGCACCATGCAAACGTTCAATACCGCCATCGTTCCCAGGCTATAGTTGAGCAATATCAAATTCGGGTTAGTTGAGGACGCCAGCCTCTCAATCTTGGTAAAATAAGCTCCGTCTGCTACCTTTGCGCCGAAGGCCTTCCTTTGGCTTTTTAACTCGAATTGATCGTTGCAATTACCGCAGAGGAAGTCGGCAACTGGCAGATTGGCAGGAAACTGACTCAGACGCGAGTTCGCGCAATTAGGACAATAAATCCATCGGGAAACCCACTGCTCCGTCCAAATTCTGGCTCGTTGCGAACCACTGCTGTATTTTGTTTGTGCCTCTTCGAAACCAAATTTCATTAAGGCCCCAAACTGTCGGAAGACGTTGAAAGACGAAGCTTACCGTTCGGTGACAAAAGCAATCAAGAGGCTGACAACGCAATAGGGGACCAGTTGCCCTTAGCTTCGAATGATACCGGCATTGTCGGATCAAATCATAGGAAACGGATATGACGACAAACGAAGGTAGGGATTGGTCCGCCGCCCAGTATCTGAAATTCGAGGACGAGCGCACGCGGCCCGCGCGCGACTTGGCGGCACAGGTTCCGGTCGACTTCCCGCGCCGGGTTGTCGATATCGGCTGCGGGCCGGGCAATTCGACCGAACTTCTGGTCGAGCGCTGGCCGGATGCGCAAGTGAGCGGCTTCGACACGTCTCCCGACATGATCGAAAAGGCGAGGGCGCGGCTGCCCAATGTCAGCTTCGACCTCGCCGATGCGTCGACATGGCATTCGGTCGAGCCGGTCAACGTGATCTTCGCCAACGCCGTCTTCCAGTGGCTGCCGGAGCATCCGGCGGTGTTCCAGCGCCTGATGGGTTTTCTGGCGCCCGGCGGCGCGCTGGCCGTCCAGATGCCCGACAATATGGCCGAGGATTCGCATCGCCTGATGCGGGAAACCGCCGCCGAAGCGCCTTTCGCGGCAAAGATCAGGGATGCGGCTCGTGCGCCGCTGCCGCCAGTGTCGTTCTACTACGACCTGCTGTCGCCGCTCTCGGCTCGGCTCGACATCTGGCACACCATCTACAACCATCCGCTGGCCGATGCCGAGGCGATCGTCGAGTGGGTGAAGTCGACAGGGCTGAAGCCCTTCCTCGATCCGCTGGACGCGGACGAGCGCAAGCTGTTCCTCGACAGCTACACGGCCAAGATCGCCAAGGCCTATCCGAAGACCGCCGATGGCAAGGTGCTGCTGCGTTTCCCCCGCATTTTCATCGTCGCCAAGGGGGCGGGATAGGCTGGCGAAAAACCTTGGTTTAAGCCGGCCTAAACCTTGGTTTAAGCCGGCGTAAACCGGCCGAGTGAGAAAAATGTTGCGCCGGAACGTTTCGGCGCCCACATCAAGCCGCAACGCCCGCGGATGGACGGACTTAAACATGCATCGCGTCATCATCAGCGGCATCGGCGCTGAAATTCCCAAGCCTGTCATCACGAATGAGGAACTGGTCGCCAGCTTCAATGCCTGGGTCGACACGGAGAACGCGCGGCGCCAGGATACCGGCGAGACGCTGCTGCAGAAATCGGATGCCGACTTCATCGTTCATGCTTCAGGTGTGAAGTCCCGCCACGTGGTCGAGCGTGAAGGCATTCTCGACCCGACCCGCATGGCGCCGCGCATTCCGGCGCGTCCGGACGACGCGCTCTCGCTGCAGGCGGAATTCGGCATCGCTTCGGCTGGGAAGGCGATCGACCACGCCGGGGTCGAGGCCTCGGACATCGATCTGGTGATCTGCTCGTCCTCTCATCAGCAGAGGCCATATCCGGCGATCGCCATCGAAATGCAGGAGGCGCTGGGCACGAGGGGTGCGGGCTTCGACATGGGGCTTGGCTGTTCGTCGGCCGCGGCTGCGCTGCACATGGCGGTCAATCTGGTGCGCTCGGGCGCGCACAAGCGCATCCTGGTGACGACGCCGGAAATCATCACCGGCCATCTCAATTTCCGCGACCGGCAGACGCATTTCATCTTCGGGGATGCTTCGGTGTCGATGGTGGTGGAGGGGCTTGCCCAGGGTGAGAGGCGGCCGGGCCGCTTCGAGGTGCTGGACACGCGCATCTGGACGCAGATGTCGAACAACATCCGCACCAATCTCGGTTATCATACCCGTACCGCCCAGGATGATCCCTACAGGATCGACCTGGAAGGCAACCTCATCAAGCAGGTCGGCAACAAGGTGTTCAAGGAAGTCACCGTCGCCGGGCATAAATTCATCGTCGAATTCCTCGCCGAACACGGGCTGACGCCGCAAGCGGTGCGGCGCTTCTGGCTGCACCAGGCCAATGCGCGCATGAATGCGATGATCCTGAAACTGGCGTTCGGCCACGATGTCGGCCATGACCGTGCACCGATGGTGCTGGAGCGGCTCGGCAACACGGCGGGCGCCGGAGCCATCATCGCGCTGTCGGAGAACCATGCCGACATGAAACCGGGCGACCACGGCCTGATCTGCGCCTTCGGTGCGGGATATTCGATCGGTGGCGCGCTGCTGAGAATGCTCTGAGGTGATGCCGGGCTAGGCCGGCGTGAAGGGAACCAGCATCGGCACCCGCTTGGCGTAATCGTCATAGGCGGGTCCGAGTTCGTCGCGCAGGAAGTGCTCCTCCAGCCTCGCCTTGATGACGACGCCGATGATGAGCAGGGCCGTACCTGCAATGCCCCAGACCGTGCCCTTTGCCGCCATGGTGGCAAGCACAGCCAGCAGCAGCCCGGTATAGATCGGATGCCGGACCAGGCGATAGGGGCCGGTGTCGACCACGCGATGATCCGCCTTGGCTGTGACCGTGGCGGACCACAACCGCCCGAGATGGATGCGTGCCCACCATGCGAAGCCGATGCCGACCGCGATCAGGGCAACGCAGACCCAGGCTTCGGCAAGGGTCGGCGTCCACAATCTCAGCCTGCCTTCATAGCCGTGCGCTGGAACGAACAGCAGGACGGTGCCGGCCAGCCAGAAGACGCGATAGCGGGCCTCCGCCCCGATGGTGGCGCGCTTTTGGGCTGGATCGGCCCAGGATGCAGCGACGATCCAGGATACCACCCAGAACAGCCAGAGCGCTGCGATGGCCTGTCCAACCTGCATGCGAACTCCTCCTCCCGACTGGCGCCGAATATATATAGGCGGCGCGGCGGCAATGGGACGCGCTCGCTGCAACATGACGGCATTTCCGGTAATAACGTCGTGATCGGCATCAAACGCAGTGATCGGATCATCAGCGCTTTAAACTGGACCGTATTGTCCGAGGCCTCTAGACCAGCAGCATGCAGGAAACAAACCTAGAACTTTTTCCAACTGCTGAGCCCACGATCGACATCGTCCCGGGCCGCAAGCTGACGGCAAAGGCAGTGGCGCTCTATGCCGCTCCGTCCGATCATTTCGAGACGAAAGCCGTCGAGGAATTGCATCTTGGCTTCGACGGAATCGCGAATGACTTCCATTCCGGAACGACGCGGCGTTCCGGTGGGCGCGAGCCTTGGTATCCGCGCGGCACGGAGATGCGCAACGAGCGGCAATTGTCGCTGGTCGCCGCGGACGAGCTTTCGATCGTCGCCGAGCGCATGGGCCTGGAGGAGATCAAGCCGGAATGGATCGGCGCCAATATGCTGATCGGGGGCGTGCCACGTCTGTCGATGCTGCCACCCGGCTCACTGATGTTCTTCCAAGGGGGCGTGACGATCAAAATCGACGCGCAGAACAAGCCGTGCCGGGTCGCCGGGCAATCCATCGCTACGCATGTCCATGCATCGGATCGCGATGCAGCCGCGCTGCTCTTCCCGCAGACGGCGAAGCGGCTGCGTGGCCTTGTCGCCTGGGTTGAAAAACCCGGCGTGGTCAGGGTCGGCGAAGAGATTTCGGTGCGTGTGCCGGAGCAATGGATTTACAAGGCATAGCTACGCCGCCCGTAGGCGGCGCAGCTACTACGTTGGGCGTCAGCCCTTGCGGTTCTTGTTAACGCCTTGCGCCATGACGGAGACGTGGTCCCACTTGTCCCAGGTGGCGAGGCGGTTGGCGTATTCCTGGCGTATCATCGGCAGGCCGCCATCGCCGAAGAACACCCTCAGCGGCGGCTCTGCCGCATCGACGATGGCCAGCATCGCCGGCCCGGTCGCCTCGGGATCGCCAGCAACCGAGTTGGCGCGGCGCTCGGCCATCTTGGCGCGGGCGGGCGCATAGGCCTCGATCGGCTTGGAGACCTTGGCCGATGCTCCCGACCAGTCGGTGGAGAAGCCGCCCGGCTCGACCAGCGTGACATGGATGCCGAATTCCGCGACCTCGATGCTGAGCGACTGGCTGAAGGCTTCCAGCGCCCATTTCGAGGCATGGTAGAGGCCGAGCGAGGCAAAGGCATTGACGCCGCCGATCGACGAGATCTGGATGATGTGGCCGGAGCGCTGCGCCCGCATGATCGGCAGGACAGCCTGGGTAACCCACAGCGCGCCGAACACATTGGTCTCGATCTGGTCGCGGGCTTCCTGTTCGCTGACTTCCTCGATGGCGCCGAAATGGCCGTAGCCGGCATTGTTGATGACGACGTCGAGCCGGCCAAAGCGCTTGTGCGCCTCGGCGACAGCGGCATCGACGGCTTTCTTGTCGGTGACGTCGAGCTTTATGGCGGCGATGTTGTCGCCGTATCTATCGACGAGATCGGCGAGCGTGCCGGTGTCGCGAGCGGTCGCTGCAACGCGGTCGCCACGCGCCAGTGCGGCCTCGGCCCAGACGCGGCCAAAGCCCTTCGACGATCCGGTGATGAACCAAACCTTAGATGTCATGATGTGGAATCCTTGCCCCTGCGGGCGCAATTTCTGGATGGAAGCGGAGGCTTCTCCGCTTTCGGGCATATACGGCCTGTCTCGTGATTTTCCAGAGGCGAGGGGGAATCTTTTTGAACAAGACGCAGAGCGCCATCTGCCCGGCAGTGGCCTCATTCCTCCTCGTCGTCGGCGTCGAGCAGGCGCGTGGCGCGCCAGCGCGTGAGCATGGTGTTGGTTTGCTCGATGACGAAGAAACGGGCGGAGTCGCGGTCATAGCCCTCGGCCAGCAGCTTTTCGTAATCGGTGTGCATGTGGCGGATGTGGGCGATCGTCGCCAGCCATACCGCGATCGTCGGCGGCAAGGTTTTCATATGGACCGAGCCGGCGTCGGTGCGGATCTTCTCCATGTCGGCATAAGGCGCCAGCGGCAGAAGTGCTGTCAAAGCCTTGGCGATGGCGCGGCGGCGGCCGGTGGGCGCGGTCATTGCTCCCCGCGCCCCTCAACGGTCGCCTCGGCAAAGGCATCGGTCGAGGCGAAATACGGTTTGATGTCGATGACCGGCGTGCCGTCGAGCACGTCGATGGCGTCGAGGCCGATGCGCCCGGTGCCGATGTCCAATCCGACGAGTTTGGCTATGTGCAGGCCGATTGGGTTCGGCCGGGCAGGGGAGCGCAGGCCGAATACGCCTTTCGCTTCAGCCGCATGGCGGGGTTTCTGCACAATCAGATTCCGCGGCGCGTGATGCAGCCAGGACAGGATGACGACGTGGCTGGCGCGCTCCAGCCCGCGCAGGCCCGCACGATAGGGCGCATCGATGGCCAGCACCGCGGGCTGTCCCGCCTCGCGCGCGGCGCGCATGTTCTTCGGGCAGCTATCCCGGGTGATCCACGGCGAGGCAATACGGCCGATGAAGATGATGCCGGCGTCCGGCGGCGCCAAGGCAGGATCCTGGTCCAGTCTCTGCTCGCCTTCGCGTGCCTCGAACATCTCACGCGGTTCGGTCATTGCCTGTCTCTGTGCTGGTGCATGCCATTGTCTCAAACCGCTAGACGTTTCGGGCTGACCCGGACCGGGAAATCACGCATGCGGCATTTTCTGGTCCGGAAGCGACATAGCGCTTGCAAGGTCGCCGAATTCGACATAAACATATGTTTATATCTTTTTCAAAGAGAATACGCTGATGCATGTCTCGCTCGACACCATGGTGGATACGCTGAAGGCGGCGGCCGAATCCAGCCGCCTGCGGATATTGGCATTGTTGTCGCGTGGCGACCTCACCGTTTCCGACCTTACCGAAATTCTCGGCCAGTCGCAGCCGCGTGTCTCGCGCCACCTGAAGCTGCTGCTCGAGGCGGGGCTGATCGGCCGCTACCAGGAAGGGTCGTGGGCGTTCTTCCGCCTGTCGGACGCCGATTCGGCGCGAGACTTCGTGATGAGGCTGGTTGCCGGCATTCGCGGCGCCGATCCGCAGGTCGAGCGTGATCTGGAGCGACTGACCTCGGTCAAGCGCAAGCGCCAGGACCGCGCCACCGCGTATTTTTCGCAGAACGCCGCAAGCTGGGATCATATCCGCTCGCTGCATGTGCCCGACCGTGCCGTAGAGGCCGCGATGCTGAAGCTGGTCGGCAAGCGGCCGTTCCAGTCCATGCTCGACCTTGGCACCGGCACCGGGCGGCTGCTCGAAATCTTCTCGCCGCTTTACCGGCGCGGCATCGGCATCGACATGTCGCGCGAGATGCTGACCGTGGCGCGCGCCAATCTCGACAAGGCCGGCGTTTCGAACGCGCAGGTGCGGCAGGGCGATATCTTCTCGCCGCCGGTCGAGCGCGATGCCTTCGATCTCGTCACCATCCACCAGGTGCTGCACTATCTCGACGACCCGGCCCGCGCCATCCATGAGGCGGCGCGGCTGCTTCGGCCGGCCGGCCGTCTCGTCATCGTCGATTTCGCGCCGCACACACTGGAATTCCTGCGCGACGAGCATGCGCATATGCGGCTGGGCTTTTCCGACCGGCAGATCGGAGAGTGGTTCTCCGAAGCCGGCCTCGATCTCGAGGATGCCCAGGAGTTCGAACCGCGCGGCGGCAACGAGGCCAGGCTCACCGTCAAGCTTTGGCTTGGCCGCGACCGGCGCCTGCTGATCGCCGATCCTGCCAATGCCAGCCAGCAGACCAGAGTGAGCTCGATAGGGGAAATCGCCTGATGAACCAGTTTCGTTTTTCCCGCCGGCCCGATATCGGCGACAAGGTCAGGGTTTCGTTCGAGTTCTTCCCGCCGAAGAACGACGAGATGGAGGCAAGGCTGTGGGATACGGTCACAAGGCTCGAGCCGCTGCAGCCGAAATTCGTCTCGGTGACCTATGGCGCCGGCGGTTCGACGCGTGAGCGCACGGCTCGCACCATCGGCCGTATCCTGAAAGAGACCAGCCTGACGCCGGCCGCGCACATGACTTGCGTCGATGCCGCTCGCCATCAGGTCGACGCCGTGATCCAGGAATTCACCGACATGGGCGTGAAGCGCTTCGTCGCCTTGCGCGGCGATCCGGCGGAAGGCGTCGGCGCCGCCTACCGACCGCATCCGGACGGCTACGCCAACGGCGCCGAGCTGGTCGGGGCGCTGAAGGACGCCGGCGATTTCGACATCTCGGTTTCGGCCTATCCGGAAAAGCATCCGGAAAGCCCTGACTTCGCCACCGACATCGACATGCTGAAGCGCAAGGTCGACAACGGCGCGACGCGGGCGATCACCCAGTTCTTCTTCGACAACGATCTCTACGAACGTTACGTCGAGCGCGCGCGCCGCGCCGGCATCTACATCCCGATCGTTCCGGGCATCCTGCCGGTGCACAATTTCACCCAGGTCGCCAATTTCTCGGCGCGCTGCGGCGCGCTGGTGCCGGCATGGCTGGCCGAGCGTTTCGACGGCCTGCAGAACGACCCTCAGACGCATGCGCTGGTGGCATCCGCCGTGGCCGCCGAGCAGGTTCTGGACCTGGTCGAGCGCGGCGTGGGCGATTTCCACTTCTACACAATGAACCGGGCCGACCTCGTCTTCGCGGTCTGCCATATGATCGGCATCCGCTCGCATGAGGTGGCGGGCTCCGCTGCTGCCTGAGGATCAGTCAGGTAAGCAAAAGGCCGGGTAAAAACCCGGCCTTTCGAATCGGTTGGACTATTTGCTGCTGGTCTTCCCCGTCTTGGCGGGTTCAGGGAAGGACGCCCATAATGAGGGCGCCGATGAAAGCAAACGCAGCACAAATCATCAATGCGTTGATTGGCCTCGTAAGTCCCATGACATAGCCTCCTCTTAAAGAGCTATGCCCTGGAGTCTAGGTTCATTTGTGCCACAGGCAAGCGGAAAATGTGCTGCATTGCGACGTGATTGTGGATTTTGCGACTTCGGTTTCGCCGTTAGCCGTTGAAACTCCTTGGCAAAACTCGCTTCATGCCTGTGAATAAATTATGGCGGTGGCGTGTCGATGCTGTGTCATGGCAGCGCTACCCTCGCAAAAGTCGCCTTCGACTTTCGCGATTGCATATGCCGAGCTCTAACGCCGTCCGAACACTCGCCCGTCGATTGTCAGAAGACCAAGTCCGATCAGCACCACACCGCCGATCTCAAACGATTCCAGCCGCTCGCCAAGGAAAAGAAAGCCGAGCAGCATGGCACTGGCCGGCACGATCAGCGTGACCAGCGAGGCGTTGGTTGCCCCGGCCGAGGCGACGAGGTTGAAGTAGAGGATGTAGGCGAAGGCCGTGGACAGAAGCGCCAGCGCCAGCACCGCCGCCCACACCGGCGCCGAGGCGGAGAACAGGCCGGCCGGGCCATGGGCGAAGAGCACCACCGGGATCATGATGATGGTCGAAGCCGTCAATTGCCCGGTGGCGACGACTGGCGAGGGCACGCCCTTGAAACGGCGGGCGACCATCAGCGCGATACCGTAGGACAGCGAGGCGCCGATCAGCGCGAATTTGGCCCAGACAGGGCCGCCGAGCCCCGCCAGCAGGCCGGGACCGATCATCACAGCGGTGCCGGCGACACCGAGCCCAATGCCGGCGAGCTTGTTCCAGGACAGCTTTTCATCTGATGTCAACGCGTTGGCTAGGATCAGCGTCCAGAACGGCGTCGTGGCATTGAGGACGGAAGCGACGCCGGCCCCCAATTGGGTTTGACCGGCAAAGATCAGCGAGAAGGGGATGACATTGTTGGTGAAGGCCAGCAGGAAGAACAGGCCGGCATGCGGCAGAGCGAGGCGGAAGGACGGTCCGCGCAGGCCGAGATAGAGCTGCAGGGCTATCGCCGCGATGGCGACGCGAAACAGCACCAGCACCAGCGGTTGGAGTTCCGCCACCGCGATGCGGGCGAAGAAGAACGAGCCGCCCCAGATGGCGCCGAGCAACAGCAACTGCCCCCAGTCCCTGAGCGTCATCGGTCCGCGTGGCGCAGATGCAGCGGTCACTGCCATATAAATCCTCCCCCAGACAGCCGGAATGCCAGCCGACAGGCGGAAGCCATATCTGGTCCGGCGGCAAGGGCCACCCGAAACCCGACCGGCAACCAATCCTTTCGGCAAGGCTAGTGCCGTGCGGTCAGGAGCAGGGGACACAGAATTGTTTCATTACAGCGCCGCGCGCCTCCAGAGACGCGCAAAGGACGCTGCAAGGTTCATCCCTGGCGCATGATCCTTTCCGAAAGTCGAAATTACCTTTCGGGGTCATGCGCTAGCCGCTAGCTTGGATTAATTGTGCGAGCTGAAGTCGAGGATTCGTCCATGCAGCGATTCGAGAATGCAAGCGAGGCTGCACTGGCGCTTCGCCCGGACGACCCGGTCTACTGCTTCCGCCCGCAGGTCTTGAAGGCTGATGCGAAGCAGTTCATGGGCATGTTCCCCGGCAAGACCGCCTACGCGGTCAAGACCAATGGCGAGCAGATCGTGCTGAAGACGCTGGTCGAGGCCGGCGTCACCGCCTTCGACGTCGCTTCACCAGGCGAGTTCGCCGCCGTGCGCGCCGTCTCGCCCGATGCGGAGATGCTCTACATGCATCCGGTCAAGGCGCAGTCGGACATCAAGCTGGCTTTGGAGAAATACGGCATTCGCGTCATCTCGCTCGACCATGAGGACGAGATCACCAAGCTGACCCGTGTGGTGCGGGCGCTCGATATCGACCCGGGCGCGGTCAGCGTCTTCGTGCGCGTGCAGACAAAGGGCCATGCCGCCTACGAGCTGTCCAAGAAATTCGGCGCCGGGCCTGCCTATGCGGTCGAACTCGCCGAGCGGCTGAACCGCACCGGCTACAAGGTCGGCCTGTGTTTCCATGTCGGCAGCCAGATCGAGGATCCCGACACCTATGAGCGGGCGCTGGCCTCGGCCGACTGGGTTCGCAACCGGCTGACCTTCGACATTGCCGGGCTCGACGTCGGCGGCGGCTTTCCGGCCGAATACGGACATGATCCCAACCGCAAGCAGATCGAGATGCCGTCGCTCGGCCAGATCATGTCACGGCTGTCAGGCGACCTGAAGGAGTACCAGTTCGATCAGATGCCGCTGGTGGCGGAGCCGGGCCGGGTGATCGTGGCGCGCTGCCTGTCGCTGATCGTGCGGGTGCTGTTGCGCAAGGGCAAGCGGCTCTACATCAATGACGGCATCTGGGCCTCGTTGTCGGATTCGTGGACCGGCAAGATCACGCTGCCGGCGCGGTTCATTCCCGATCCGGCGATCCGTACGCGCAATGGCGATGAGAAGAACATCGTGCCGTTCAAGGTCTGCGGCGCGACCTGCGATTCCGTCGACATCCTGTCGCGGCCGTTCTGGCTGCCGGAAACCGTCGACACCGGCGACTGGATCGAGATCGGCCATATCGGCGCTTACTCGCTGTCGCTCAGAACCCGCTTCAACGGCTTCTATCCCGACACCTTCGTCGAGGTCACGACGCCCTTCGACGAGGGCGACGCGCCGGTGGGGTTTGCAAGTTTGGAGACGATGGCGGATTAGGAAAAAAGGGGTGAGTAGTCAGTAGTCATGAGTAGTCAGTAGTCAGCAGGGAATCTCTATATCTCACTACCCACTACCCACTACCCACTACCCACTACTCACTACTCGCTCTCTTCACAATTTTCCCAGCAGCTCCGGCGTCGGCCAGCCATCCACCGGCAGGCCAAGCCGCATCTGCTCCTTGCGGATGGCTTCACGGGTGTTGGTGCCCAAAATGCCGTCGACGGTGCCGACGTCGTAGCCCCTGGCCTCGAGCTTGGTCTGCAGTTCTTTCATCTGCTCATTGGTGAGGCCGGGCTCGGGATTGCGCGGGTCGAGCGACGGCGCGCCCGCCAGCCGCGCGGCGAGATTGGCGGCGGTCAGCGCGTAGGTGAAGGACTGGTTCCATTCGAGATAGACGTCGAAATTCTCGTAGGTGAGGAACGCCGGGCCCTTGCGGCCCATGGGCAGCGCCAGGCCGGCCTTCAGCCCCTTGTCGACCAGCGGCGAGCCGTCGGGATTGGTGACGCCCCACTGCGCCCACTGCGTCAGCGGCAGCTTGTTGGTGCGCCCGGTCTGGTCCCACGGCATCTCTTCGGGCACCCGCACTTCCTGGATCCAGGGTTCGTCCCGTTTCCAGCCGCGCGACAGCACCTTGTTGCCCGTGGTCATGATCACGTCGGGCACGGAGCCGCGCAGATCGATTTTGCCGTCGCCGTCGCCATCGATGCCCCGCGCGAGATAGTCGGATGGCAGGATCTGCGTCTGGCCGATCTCGCCGGCCCAGGCGCCGGTGACGTCGGCCGGCAGCACGCCGCGATCGATCAGTTCCAGGAGCGGCACCAGTTGCTGGCGGAAAAGCTGCGGGCGGCGGCAGTCATGCGACAGCGTCACCAATGCGCTCAGCGTATGGAAATCGCCCTGCACGGCGCCGAAATCCGTTTCAAGCGCCCAGAAGGCGGTGATGACGGTGGCCTGGACGCCGAACTGCTGGTCGGCGCGGGCGAAGATGTCGGCGTATTTCTTCATGTTCGCCGCACCTTGCTTCAGCCGGTAAGCCGAGATCATGCGGTTGGAAAACTGGACGAAGGTCTGCGTGAAGACGCCCTGCGCACGGTCGCGCGCCAGAGCCCTCTCGTCGATCCTGGCGTCCTCCAGCGCATCAAGACCGACCGCGCCGACACCGGCAGCCTTGGCTTCCGCCGCCACACCCTGCTTCCAGGTTTCAAAATCGCCGCCGCATTCCTGCGCCATCGCCGGCAAGGCCGTGGCGCACAAGAACAGCGCCGCGAGGGCTTGGGAACGCAGTCGCATCAGCTTCCTTTCGAAACGAGAGGGCATTGTCGTGCCTGAAAGCGCAACGCCCTGAATTACCAGCGGTTGCACTCTTTAGCGCTGGCTGTGTCGAAAGCAGGCGGCAGGCCCGGTGTCAACGGCTGATCTGTCGCAATCACTATTCCCGCGGCTTGCTGCCGTTGTCACGGTGTCAACGGGTGTTCTGCCGCAACCCCCATTCCCGCGGCCTCGCTGCCGTTGCCACGGTGTCAACGGGTGATCTGCCGCAACCCCCATTCCCGCGGCTTGCTGCCGTTGCCACGGCGTCAGCGCGTGTTCTGCCGCAGCCACTTGTTCCAGGCGGATTCGGAGCCGTTGAAGACGTTGATGTCGGACTTGCCGGTCATGCCGGGAACGATGCCGGTTCCGGTGTACTGCCAGAAGGTGAAAGGGTGGCTGCCATATTTCTCGCGCGGGTGTCCGGCGACTGAGCGCAGCCAGTAGGGATAGCCGCGGAAGGTCGACAGTTCATTGTCGTCGAAGAAGTCGACGGAGGTGTAGATGATCGGCTTCTTGCCGTAATGCCGCTCGACGATTTCGAGGAAGGTCGTCATCTCCGCGCGCACCGTGGCGGCGTCGGGGCGCAGCCGGCAGGTCGGCGAGTTCGGGTTCCATTCCATGTCGAGAACCGGAGGCATAGCGGAGCGGTCGACGGGGACATTCTGGATGAACCAGCGCGCCTGGGTGGCTGCCGGCGTGCAGAAATAGAAGAAATGATAGGCCGCGCGTGGAATCCCGTTGGCTTTCGTGCGCGCCCAGTGCTCGCTGAAATACTCATCGAAACGATCGCCGCCTTCCGTTGCCTTGATGAAGGCGAAGGAGATGCCGCTGGCCTTGGCCGCCGGCCAATCGACCGAGGTCTGGTATTTGGAGACGTCGGTACCATGGACGGCATAATTCCACGGCGCACCGCTGTCCCACTCATGCGGCTTTGAATCGGCAAAGCGCGGCGCGCGCACGGCCACCGTCGGGCTGCTCGACGCGGATGGCGATAACGGCGAGAGATCGTCCACGGTCGAGCAGGCGCCGAGCAGCGTCAGCATGAAAAGGGCCGCAAGACGGCGCATCCGCAACTTCCAAGCCGGAATCAGCCGGTCGCTGATGGGTCTGTGCACTGATGGCCGAAGCTGGTCTGGCCCCCTCCAGGCGATCGCCCCACGCATCGCCTGGCATATTCGTTTTTCATGCATGTCGTGTCCCAAAACCGCTGCGCGCTTTTGGGCGACATGCATCCCTGTGATCGCCGATCATGGTTGATATCTGGTTTATGGCGCTCGACAAGAGGCCCGATTTTGCGGAAGCAATGGCGGCAATTCGATGACATAAGCGTCAGGCGAATGCCTGGGAGGCAAGGGATGCGGTTCGTCGTCAAGATCGTCAAATGGCTGCTTGGCCTGATCGTGCTGGCTATCGCCGCGCTGTTTGCCTGGCTCTATATCGCGCCGCCGGAACTGATCCGCGTCGGCTCGGGCTATTCGGCCAAGATCGTCTGCTCCAACGTCTTCATCGCCGGGCGCGATGCCAACGAGGTGCTGGCAGTCGACGTGCAGGCGCCGGGCCACCCGCTGCTGCGCTTGATGCGGGTCTCGGTCGACAAGAACCGGGGGACGGTTTCGGCCGGCCTGCTCGGCTTCCTCGGCAAGAGCGAGGCGGTTGCCCGCGACGGGCTGGGCTGCGCCTCCGTCCCCGACGGCGATGTCGGCAAGGCGCGGCGCACGGCAATCCATGCCTCGCCATCGCCGACCAATCAGGACGCGCTGTGGCCCGAGGGCGAGCGGGTCGATGCCTCGCAGAAGCCCGAGGTCTCGAAGATTGTCGGGGACGCCGCGCTGGCCGGCACCGGCATGCGCGCGATCGTGGTGATCAAGAACGGCCGCGTCGTCGCCGAACGCTACGGCGACGGTTTTTCGGCCAAGACGCCGCTGCTCGGCTGGTCGATGACCAAGACAGTGAATGCCGCTATCGTCGGCACGCTGGTCAAGGATGGGAAGATGACGGTCGACAACAAGGGCCTGTTCACGCCGTGGAAGGCCGACGGCCGCGCCGCGATCAGCCTTGCCGACATGATGGCGATGTCGAGCGGGCTGGAGTTCAACGAGGATTATGGCGACGTCGCCGACGTCACGCGCATGCTCTATCTCGAACCTGACATGGCGGGCTTTGCCGCAACCAAACCCCTCACCGGTGAGGTCGGCAAGACGTTTTCCTATTCGAGTGGCACGGCGGTGATGCTGTCGCGCCTCTGGCAGGACGCGATCGGCGACAAGGCCAAGGCATTGACGTGGCCGCGCATGGCGCTGTTCGAGCCGCTCGGCATGCGTAGCGCGGTGCTCGAGACCGACGAGCAGGGCACTTTCGTCGGCTCGTCCTATCTCTACGCCACAGCGCATGACTGGGCCCGCTTCGGCCAGTTCCTGCTGCAGGGCGGTGTATGGAACGGCAACCAAATCCTGCCGGCCGGCTTCGTGGAATGGATGCGCGAGCCGGCATCCGCCTCGAAGGTCTACGGCAAGGGCCAGTTATGGATCGAAGCGCCGGGCGACGAGGAAAACCCCGGCGCCGGCGTCGCGGCCGGGCTGCCGAAGGACACTTACTGGATGGAGGGCCATGACGGACAGACCGTCGCCATCATTCCGTCTGAGCAATTGGTGGTGGTGCGGCTCGGGCTAACGCCGGCCAAGTTCAACTACCGCCCGCAAGCAATGGTGGGAGCGCTCGTGAAGGCGCTGCATTAAGCGGCAGTCGGTTGCTGTAGAGTTTCTTCTAGGCCGCGGTCGCCAAAGGCTTGGCGCGATCAATCCGCGCCCGCTCCTCGGGTGAATTCATGACCTGCCAAAGATCGCTGCGGCGCTGCACGTTGAGCCAGAAATCCGGGCTGTTGCCAAAGACCCGCGCAAGAATGAGCGCGGTCGCGGCCGTCACGTTGCGGCGGTCGTTGCACAATTCGTTGACATGCTTGCGCTGAACCCCCATCGCTTCCGCCAAAGCAGCCTGTGTCAGGCCAAGTGGTTGCATAAATTCTTCCGTGAGGATTTCACCCACCGTTGCCGGCTTGCGTGTGGTCATCAACATGTGTCGTCTCATCTGTAGCTATGATCGTCGAGATGGATATCCGACGCTTCACCACGGCCGCCATTCCACCGAAAGATCAGCCGCCATTGGTTGTTGACGCGGATTGAGTGGAAGCCATCGAGACTACCACGCAACTTTTCGAAGTGATTGCTCGGCGGTACGCGCAAATCCTGATCGGTCGTCGCGTCATCGATCATCTGGAGCTTGCGGAACAACCGGCCTTCAAGATCGGACGGAATGTTGCGGGAATGGATGTCTTCCACGAAAAAGGCTCGCAGCCATCCGTCCCGAAACCCGACGATCACTTTCTATCTCCAGCATGGAGATAGTGTACCACCCTTTGGGTCATTCTGCAATCGCGAAGGGCGAACCCTGCTGATCGCGTTCACCGGATTGACCTTGGAATTGGAGCGTTGGGCCGCCGATGGCGAAAGCGCGCCGGGTTCTACGGCTGTTTTGTCTGCGATGTCAGGTGCCGAGCTTGATCACAGCCAGCCAGGAATAACCGTGATAAAGCGTGCGGAAACGGAAGGTTGCGCCGGTTCGCTCGGCTTCCGATTCCAGAACGTCGCGCAGGGATTCACGCGGCGTGACGTGGAATTTTTTCAGCCAGCCGCGCAGCAAGGTGCGGAACCAGCCTGGCAGACCTTCCTGCTGGCCGAAATCGACGACGTGCAGCGAGCCCATCGGGGCCAGCGCGGCAAGTGCTGCCGATACCGTCTTCTCCCAGCCCGGGATCATCGACAGCGAATAGGATACGAAGACGCGGTCGAAGCTGCCTTGGCCAAACAGCGCCTTCGCGTTGAAATCCGTGGCATCGCCCCTTGCCAGCATGACGCGATCAGAGAGGCCTTCGCGGGCAACCGCGGCGCCTGCCGTCTCCAGCATTTCGGCCGAAATATCGAGGCCGAAGAAGCGCGCGTCTGGATAGGCGCGGGCGGCGAGGATGATGTTGCGGCCGGTGCCGCAGCCGAGTTCCAGTACGGTGCCGCCCGATGGCACGTCCAGTCCCGATATCAGCTTGTCGCGGCCGAGCAGGTAGTATTTGCGGGTCAGGTCGTAGACATGGCGCTGCCAGCGGTAGACGCCGTCCATCAGTTCGGCGTGGCTGGCCGGCAGCTCCGTCGTGCTCATGCGGCGCGCTTCACATAGAGGTGGAAGCCGCCATAGATGGCCGAGCGGTCGCGGGCCGAGAATTCGCGCGAGGCCTCGTTCTGGTAATCCCACTGGTCGAGAAGCGAGGTGGAAACGCGGCCCGGCAGCAGGCTGGGCTCGGCAGCGGTGCGGAAAATGACGCGCGCCCCAGTGGAGGCGGAGCGGGTGATTTCCGACCACAGTGCATTGAGCTGGTCATCGGTCATCCAGTCCTGCGCGTCGAGCAGGATGAAGCGGTCGACGGCGCCGGCATCCTTGCCGGCGAGGAATTCGATCAGGTTGGCGTGATGGATGGCGACGCGGTCGACATTGCCGCGGATGGTCTCGTAATTGTGCTTTTCCAGATAGGCGGGCAGGGCGGCCTCGCCTGGTTCCGGGTAGCGGCGAGCAAAGGCCTGCCAGGCGAAGTAATTGTTTTCCAAGGGGAAGTCGCAGGCAAGCTTTTCCAAGCGGGCCTTAAGCACGCTGGCCATGGTGCCGTCGCCGGAGGTGATCAGCGAATCATACTGCGCCGGCGGAATGCCGAGACCGAACAGCGAGGCTTTTCGCGAGGTCGCCCATTTCAGAAGCTTCCTGTCGAAGACCGGCGCCAGCTCCTCGTTGAAGAAGCGGCGCTGTTCGCCGATATTCCTGGCTTCCATCATGCGGGCCGGGTTGACGCCGAACAATTTCGCCGTGCGGTGGCCCATGGCGATGAACAGGCCGAGCAGGCCGGTCTGGTAGAAATTGCGGTCGAAGACACCAATACGCCGGCGGCCGCGCCAGTTGCGGTGTTCCCAATAGTGGCGGCTGACCGGGTCGAGATGCGGCGCGATGAAACGGTCGTAGGCTTCCGAATTGTGGCTGGTGTCGGCGGCGCCGAAGAAGCGGAACAGGTCGCTCTGCGAAGGCAGATGGCGGACTGCCTCAAGCTTCATGCGGTTCAGCGCGATGTGAGCGGCGTTGAGGTCGACAGCGTCGATCCGTGCCGGCGAACGGGTAAGGTAGGCCAGGATGTTGCAGCCGCCGGAAGCGATGGTGACGACGCGATGACCCTGGCCAAGTTGCATCGCGTCCATGTCGACGTCAGGGTCTTCCCAGATCTGCGGATAGACAAGGCCGGAAAACAGGAAGGCGAACAGCCGTTCGGAGATGCCGGCTTTCGAAAGCGCGCGGTTCTGGTAGACGGCTTTTCCAACTTCCTTGCCGCGGCGAAAAACCAGGTCCGAGGAGACGTCCGTCATGGCAAAGTGATTCCCCATTTGCTTTGCCGCAAGCGGGTACCGCAGGGCCATGACAGGCCGGTGACAGCCTGTTGACGTCTCCCTTACAGCTTGCCAAACCCGCCCGGCGTCGGCGTCGTCACGATGACGGCTTCGCCAGCGTCGAGAACGGTCTGGTCGCAGGCCTTCAGCACGTCGACCGTGCCGTCGTTGCGGCGGACCTTGGTCGAGCCGACCTCGCCGTCGCCGCCGCCATCCAGCCCCCGTGGCGGGCGGTTGCGGTGCGAGGACAGGATCGCGCATTCCATTTTCTCGAGGAAGCGGATGGTGCGTTTGGTGCCGTCGCCGGCGTTCCATTTGCCCTTGCCGCCCGAGCCTTCGCGGATGTGAAAATCCTCCAGCACCACGGGAAAGCGCAGTTCAAGCACCTCCGGATCGGTTAGGCGCGAATTGGTCATATGGGTGTGCACGCCGGAGGTGCCGGCAAAGCCGCGGCCGGAGTTCATATGGCCGGCCGGCGAGCCGGAACAGATGGTCTCGTAATATTGGTACTTCTTGTTGCCGAAAGTCAGGTTGTTCATCGTGCCCTGCGCATTGGCCATCGCGCCCATGGCGCCGAACAGCGCATTGGTTACGTGCTGCGAGGTCTCGACATTGCCGGCGACGACGGCGGCAGGGTAGGCGGGCTTCAGCATACAGCCGTCGGGAATGACGATGTTGATCGGCCTGAGGCAGCCGGCATTCATCGGGATCATGTCCTCGACCATGACGCGGAAGGCGTAGAGCACGGCCGCGCGCGCCACCGGCTCAGGGGCGTTGAAATTGTTCTTCATGACAGGCGACGTGCCGGTGAAGTCGACGGTCGCCTCGCGCCTTTGGCGATCGACCGTGATCTTCACCTTGATGTCCTGGCCGGTATCGGTCGGATATTCATATTCCGACGTGTCCGGCAGCCGCTCCAGCACCCGGCGCACGCTCTCGGCGGCATTGTCCTGGACATGGCCCATATAGGCCTCGACGACATCAAGTCCGAAATGGGAGACCATCTTGCGCAGTTCGGCGACACCCTTCTCGTTGGCGGCAATCTGTGCCTTGAGATCGGCGATGTTCTGGTGCGGGTTGCGGGCGGGGTAGCGATGATCGGTGAGCAGCGTATGCAACTCCGTCTCGCGGAATTTTCCGCCGTCGACGATGCGGAAATTGTCGAACAGAACGCCTTCCTCGTCGACCGTGGTGGCGAGCGGCGTCATCGAGCCCGGGGCGGTGCCGCCAATGTCGGCATGGTGGCCGCGCGAGGCCGCCCAGAAGAGGATGTTTTTCCTGATGTCGTCGAACACCGGCGTCACCACGGTGATGTCGGGCAGATGCGTGCCGCCATTATAGGGGGCATTCAAGGCAAAGACGTCGCCGGGATGGATGTCGCCGGAGTTCAGCCGGATGATGGTTTCGACCGAACGGTCCATGGAGCCGAGATGCACCGGCATGTGCGGCGCATTGGCGACCAGCGCCCCGGTGTGGTCGAATACGGCGCAGGAAAAATCCAGCCTTTCCTTGATGTTGACGGAATAGGCGGTGTTCTGCAGCGTCACGCCCATTTGCTCGGCGATCGACATGAAGAGATTGTTGAAGACTTCGAGCATCACCGGATCGGCTTGCGTGCCCAGGGCAGCGGCGCGCGTCTTCTTTTCCGTGCGACGAATGACGACGTGATTGAGGTTGGTGATTTCGGCCCGCCAGCCCGGCTCGACGACGATGGTCTGGTTCGGCTCGATGATCAAGGCGGGGCCGACGACCAGATTGGACGGACCGAGGGTCTCGCGACGGTAGACGCCAGCTTCATGCCACCGGCCTTCCGTGTAGATACGCCGGGTCTCGGAAGCGGCTGGATGGACCCTTGCCGGTCCGGCAGGCGCAGGGGCCTCGGCGCTGGTCTGGCCGGTTTCGGTGCCTTCGACGCCGACGGTCTCGACCATCATCGGCTTGTCGTCATAGACGAAACCGAATTGCGCTTTGTGGGCGATTTCGAAATCGCGCTTTGCCTGGAAAATCGAATCGTTCTCAAAATTTACCGGCAGCGTCGTGTCGGTGCCGTCATAGCGAATGTGCAGTACCGGCCTGGTGGCAACCACGTCCTCGGCGATGCCTTGCGCCGCCAGCTCCGCGATAACGGCCTTTTTCAAGGTGGCGATGAGGCCGCCAATCTCCGTTCTGGACTCTTCGGCGAGCGGCTTGAGCAACGCCTGCTGGCGCGAGGCGAACACCGAGGCCAAGCCGATGCCATAGGCCGAAAGCAGGCCGGAGAAGGGATGGATCAGCACGGCCTCCATGCCAAGCGCGTCCGCGACCAGGCACGCGTGCTGTCCGCCGGCGCCGCCGAAGCAGTTCAGGAGGTATTCGGTGACGTCGTAGCCGCGCTGCACGGAAATCTTCTTGATCGCATTGGCCATGTTCTCGACCGCGATGGTGACGAAGCCCTCGGCGACCGATTCGGGCGGCCGGCCATCGCCGATCTCAGCGGCAAGTGCCGCGAATTTCGCATGCACGGTTTCCGCGTCGAGCGGCGCGTCCTGGCCGGAACCGAAGATCGACGGGAAGAAGTCGGGCTGCAGCTTGCCGAGCATCACATTGGCATCTGTGACGGCCAGCGGCCCGCGGCGCCGGTAGGCGGCGGGGCCGGGATTGGCGCCCGCGGAGTCCGGTCCGACGCGGAAACGGCCGGCCTCGTAGTGCAGGATCGAGCCGCCGCCGGCGGCGACCGTGTGGATGCGCATCATCGGCGCGCGGACGCGCACACCGGCGACTTCGGTGTCGAAGGCCCGTTCATACTCGCCGTCATAGTGGGCGACGTCGGTGGACGTGCCGCCCATGTCGAAGCCGATGACCTTGTCGAAACCGGCGAGCTTCGCCGTCTCGACCATGCCGACCACGCCGCCGGCCGGGCCCGACAGCAATGCGTCCTTGCCCTGGAACATGTCGGCGGCGGTGAGCCCGCCAGAAGACATCATGAACATCAGGCGAGGGGATCCGTTGTTTTCTCCCGCCGCACCCGGTTCTCCCGCCACCCCCAGTTCTCCCGCCACCCTTTGCACATAGCGCGACAGGATCGGCGACAGATAGGCGTCGACCACCGCGGTGTCGCCGCGGCCGACCAGCTTGATCAGCGGCGAGACCTCGTGGCTGACCGAGACCTGTCCGAAACCAAGCTTGCGGCAGACCTTGGCCACGGCCTTCTCGTGATCGGGATATTTCCAGGCATGCATGAAGACGATCGCCACCGCATCAATGCCATCGGCTTTCGCTTGTTCTATGGCCGGCCGGCAGGCTGATACGTCGAGCAGCCGCTCGACGCGGCCGTCGGCGAGCACGCGCTCGTCGACCTCGATGACGCGCTCATAGAGCTGTTCGGGAAGGATGATCTCCTTGGCGAAGATGTCCGGTCGCGCCTGGTACGCAATCCCTAGCGCATCGCGAAACCCCTTGGTGATGAGCAACAACACGCGGTCGCCCTTGCGCTCCAGAAGGGCGTTGGTGGCCACGGTCGTGCCCATCTTGATGTCGCCGATCAGGCTGGACGGGATCGCGGCGGCCGCTTCAAGGTCGAGCAGGTCGCGGATACCCTGAATGGCCGCATCGGCATAGGCTTCAGGATTCTCCGACAGCAATTTGCGCGGATGCAGCCCGCCTTGCGGGTCACGGCCGATGATATCGGTGAAGGTGCCGCCGCGATCGATCCAGAAATCCCATTTCGCGGTCATGCGGCTGTCTCCGGTATTTCGTTTCCGTTATCGTTGTTAAAGCGCCCAAGCGCCGGCAGCAATGTTGCCTGCATGCCATTGATGTTACAGGCGGAAACGCAACGTTATGAAACCCATGGCCGTCCGGGGCATTTCTCCTTCGACCGTTCACCGCAACGTGAACGTGTGTTGAAGGAGAGACGTAATGAAAAAGCTCATTCTTGCTTCGGTGTCCGCCCTGGCCCTGCTGGGCGTTGCCGCCTGCAGCGACAGTGGCACAGGCACTGACAACACCACCACGCAGAGCACCAATCCGCCGGCTGCCGAGCAGCCGATGAAGCCTGCGGCCCCGGCCGATAATTCGACCAAGCCTGCCGAGCCGGCTCCGGCAACGCCCGCTCCTGCGCCCGCGCAGTAGTTTGTAAGCAGTAGGTGTCTTGGGAGGAAGGCCGGCTTCATGCCGGCCTTTCTCGTGGAGACCGCGCTCGGGACCGTGGATCGTCGGTGGCCACGGACCCGATAGAGAGTGGCCGTTATTGGCTTGATAGCGGGGACCGGTTGGCTCTATGAAGCTGGCCATGTCGATTTGGGACCGCCTCGGCGACTTCATCACGCGGGTTTCGTCTTCAACCACGTCAGGCGTCGCCGACGTGGTTGAAGCTGTGCGCACGGTTTTCTCCGGCGATGCCGACCTGCGCCGCCGCGTCGCCTTCTCGGTGGCGATGATCGCGCTGTCGGCCAAGATGGCCAAGGCCGACGGTATCGTCACCCAGGATGAGGTGCGCGCCTTCCAGGAAATTTTCGAAGTGCCGCCGAAGGAGACGCGCAACGTCGCGCGGCTGTTCGATCTGGCCCAGCGGGATGTGGCCGGTTTCGAGACCTATGCCGAGCGCATGGCGCAGCTCTGCGGCTCCGGGCACTCCAATTGCGTGATGTTGGAAGACATACTCGATGGCCTGTTCCACATCGCCAAGGCCGATGGGTTGGTGCATGAGCGCGAAGGCATCTTCCTGCACCGTATCGCCGAGATCTTCCGTATTGACGAGACGCATTACGAATCGATCATGGCGCGGCACGTCAATCTTGGTGCCGGCGACCCCTATGTCGTCCTCGGCATCGAGCGGGGCAAGCCGTTCGAGGAGGTCAGGAAACGCTATCGCAAGCTGGTGTCGGACAACCACCCGGATCGGCTGATCGCGCGCGGGCTGCCGCAGGAATTCATCAAGATCGCGACGACCAGGGTCGCGGCGATCAACGCCGCCTACGAGATGATCGAGCGGGGTCTGCGGCACGCATGAGCGGCTTCCTGCCCGACGAGCCAAGCGCCGAGGTCAGGGTATCGCCGAATTTCGGGCCAAGGCGCGACGCGCAGAAGCCCGACATGATTGTGCTGCACTACACGGGCATGGCTACCGGGGCCGCGGCCGAAGCCTGGCTGTGCGATCCGGCGAGTGAAGTCTCGTCGCATTATCTCGTCCATGAGAATGGTCACGTCGTGCAGATGGTGCGGGAAAGCGATCGCGCGTGGCACGCCGGCCAGAGTTCCTGGTTCGGACGCACCGACATCAATTCCTGCTCGATCGGCATCGAAATCGTCAATCCCGGCCATTCACTGGGCTATCCCGGCTTTCCGAAACGTCAGATCACGGCGGTCATCGAGCTGTGCAAGGGGATTGTCACGCGGCACGCGATCACCCCCCAGCGGGTGTTGGCGCACTCCGACGTGGCGCCGGGGCGCAAGATCGATCCCGGCGAGAAGTTCCCATGGGCCGCGCTGTTTAAGGCCGGTGTCGGTCATCTCGTGCCGGCCGCTCCCGTCAGGCGCGGAGCCGCGCTGAAGTCCGGTGACCGCGGTGCCGATGTGGAGACGCTGCAGTCGATGCTGTCGCTTTATGGCTATGGCGTCGAGATATCGGGCATTTTCGACGACCGGACACGAATTGTCGTTGAGGCCTTTCAACGGCATTTTCGACCGCGCCGGATCGACGGAATCGCCGACGGCTCGACGATGCGCACGCTGCAGAAACTGCTTGCTTCCGCGAGGAATTGACCTCAGGTCAAGAGCGGGTCCAAGTAATCCTCGCTGGTCATAAAGTTACAAACTGTCACTGAAAGTGACTTGCCTCGCCTTCATTGGCGCCAAATCGGACTTCAAAGGGCGTTTCGTACAGTTTGTCGGACGTCCATCCCCCCGGGTGTTCCGATATTGATCAAGCGATGCCACGCGAAGATCTTCGCGTGGCCCCAACAGAACAGGATCACATGCAGAAATTGACCGTTTTAACGGCAGCTCTTGCTGCCGGGGTAATGAGTTTTGCCTTCAGTGCGGCCGACGCCGCGCCGTTAAGTCCACGGGCCGACCAGGGCCTCGTCGCGGCATCCGCCAAAGGCAAGGCCATTTCGGCCAAAAGCAACAAGACGACGAAGCAGGTTTCCGCGAAAGTGGAAAAGGCAAGCTGGGCCAAGGCAAGTGGGACCAAGGCAAGTAAGACCGGGGCAGGGAAATCCTCCGCCAAGAGGCAGACAAAGCGCGGCCGCAAAACCGTGGACATGACGACGACAGCATCGATCGGTCTCGGCAACGTCGCTGCGGCGACCGCGGCGGTGACGAGCGGTGGCCAGTATTCCGCGATTGTCGGCCGCTACGCGGCGACCTACGGGGTTCCGGTGTCGCTGGCCCAGGCCGTGATCAAGATCGAAAGCAACTACCGGCCGAACATGATCGGCGGCGCCGGCGAGATCGGACTGATGCAGATCAAGCCGGCAACCGCGCGCATGATGGGTTACAGCGGGTCGGCCAAGGGCCTGTTCGATCCCGACACCAACATCAAATACGGCATGAAGTACCTCGCCATGGCGCGCGACCTCGGCGGCGGCACGACCTGCGGCACCATCCTGAAATACAATGCCGGCCATGGCGCCACCCGCATGAACCCGGTTTCGGCGGCCTATTGCAGCAAGGTCAAGGTCCAGTTGGCGGCTGTCGGCGCACCGGCTTGACAAGAACCGGGCACGACGGCTTTTTCGGTTGCGTTTTGCGGTGTGAACCCCTTTATACGCCCTGCCAGCTGGCCGGGCGGCCGCACCCGCAAACGCCGAAAGGCCGCGGGTGAGGAAAGTCCGGGCTCCATGGAAACACGGTGCCGGTTAATGGCCGGCGGGGGCGACCCCAGGGAAAGTGCCACAGAAAGCAAACCGCCACGATTTAGTCGGGGTAAGGGTGAAAGGGTGGGGTAAGAGCCCACCGCGCGACTGGCAACAGGAGCGGCACGGTAAACCCCACCGGGAGCAAGACCGAATAGGGGCGGTGCGAGGGGAAACCCTCGAGGGCTGTTTCCGGCCCACCGTCCGGGTAGGTTGCGTGAGGCGCATGGCAACATGCGCCCAAGATGAATGGCCGCCACGTTCTCGCCTCGCAAGGGGCGAGGGCCATACAAAACCCGGCTTACAGGCCAGCTGGCAGTTTCTCTCCACGACATCTGGGATTAACCTTTGGTACCAGAAGGTTGCGCCCATGGGCGCAACCTTCTGATTCAAGGGCACGGCGCTGATTTGCCCCGCCACAAGACAGAGATATCCGCCGACTTTCTTGAAATTGGTGCGATTAAATCGTACCGTCACGGCTCATCATCAGGAGCCTATCACGGGTCAGGTCGACAAACGGAGCATCACGCTTTCGCCGGAATTGGCTCAGGCGGTCGACGATGTGGTCGCGGCTGGAGAATACGCCTCGGCGAGCGAGGTGATCCGCGATGCGTTGAGGCAATGGAAGGACCGCCGCGACCTGATGGCTACACGGTTGAGGAACTGCGCAAGCTGGTGCAGGAGGGGATCGACAGCGGGCCTGGTCGGTTTGCCTCGATGGACGAAATCAAGGCGGAGGCCCGCAGGCGTCTGCGATCTGACGACGCGGCATGAAGTTGCTGCCAATCGACCGCAGCGCTCGTGCGGAAGAGGATTTGATTGCGATCTGGCTTCATATTGCGGGCAACAACGAGGCAGCAGCGGACCGGTTGCTTGATCGTTTAGCGGCAAGATGGCGGCAATTGTCGACTTATCCCTTCTCAGGTGCGCCACGCGACGACATTGCGCCGGGTATCGCCATCTGATTGTCGGCGAATATCTCACCTTGTACCGGGTCGGCGGTGATGCGATCGAAGTTCTTCGCGTGCTGCATGGTCGGCGCAACATCGAAGCCAATGACCTCGGCTCCTAAGCAATCCAGGAGAAGCGCTAGCGCTTTCCCTTGCGGAATTGCGTAATTGCGTAAAACAAAGAGTTAGGGCGGTTCGGCGATTCCATCAGACGCTGACCCGCTCGTGGTCGATTTGTCAGTCGCTGATCCTGTCCAGCGAGGCCTCGATCGCCTTCCAGAGTTCTTCCACGGGCTCACAACCGACCGATAGGCGAACGAAGCCAGCCGGAACCGCATCGCCTCGCTTCAAGCGCCGCTCGGCCGAGGTGTGGACGCCGCCGAAGGAGGTTGCGGCCTGCATCAGGTCGCAATTGTTGATGAAATCCTCGGCTTTCTGCTCGGAAGCGAGTTCGAAGGAGATGAGGAAGCCGAAGCGCTCCATCTGGGCGCGCGCAAGATTGTGCGAGGGATCGCCTTCCAGGCCGGGATAGCGCAGGCCGTTGATCGCCCGATGGCCTTGCAGGCGCCGCGCGATCACTTCCGCCGACGAACACATGCGGTCGAAGCGCACATCCAATGTTTCCAGGCCGCGATGCACCAGCCAGGCTTCGAACGGCCCGGGGATGCTGCCCGAGACCTCGCGCCAGCCGGTCACGGCGGCGATGATATCCGCATTGCGGCTGGCAACATGTCCGAACAGCACGTCGGAATGGCCATTGGGTGCCTTGGTGTCGGCGGCGACAACGATATCGGCGCCGTGATCGAGAGGGCGCTGGCCGAAGGGCGTCATCGTCGTGTTGTCGACCACCAGCAGCGCGCCGGCCTTGTGGACGGCTTCGGCGACAGCGGCGATATCGCAGATGTCCAGCCCCGGATTGGCCGGCGTTTCGACGAAGGCCAGGCGATAGCCCGCAAAACCGCCGTCAAGGAAAGTCGATGTCGGCCGGACATCGTAGGAGACGCCGAGCGGTTTCAGGAAGCGATCAGCCAGCGCCCTGGTGGTGTGATAACCGTCCGAAGGCAGCAGGACATGGTCGCCGGCCTTGAGCACGGCAAAGAATGCCGCCGAGATCGCTGCCATTCCCGAGGGAAAGCCGACGCAGGGCGCGTCCTCCAAATGGGACAACATGTGTTCGACGGCATCCCAGGTCGGGTTGCTGAAACGGCCGTACTGGTTGAAGCCGGTGGCATCGCCCGGTGCATGGAAGATGGCGGCCATGGTCAGTGGCAGGGGAATGGAATCGCCCATGGCAAACCCGCTGCGACGCAAATGGGGAAGGGCCGCAGCGCGCGATTTGGCAGTTTCAGACATCGAGTTTCAAATCTCTTGGCGATCGGTGAGATGGGGGAGACGCTATGCCCGGCCGCGGCTCGCGGCAAGGCGTCTCCAGTTGGACCAGCGAGGCTCTAAACGGTTCGTTAGGCTTAATAGACCATAAAGACGAGACGTGCCGTCAAAGCCTTCTCGTCGCCGTGATGCGCATGTTTGTGAAGCCTATTCCCGTTGACGCCCATAGTGCCCCATGGTATCCCATTTCGACATCAAAGCCTTCGTTCCGCGTCAGGGTAAAGCGTACGCCAATCGGGCAGCCGCGGCGGCTGCGCGTTTGCCGTTTTTTGCCCGTGTGGACGAGGTTGGTGCGGGGCAGACGCAGCGCTGCGGTGGCGCGTGCGACACGATGAAGAGGGGTGCGGCCGCGCAGGCGGCTGCAACGTGTGATGGACCGGTTTCTGTCGAACACGGTGAGCAGGATCGATGCGAAGGGGCGGGTGTCCGTTCCTGCGCATTTCCGTGCCGTGGTGCAGAAGCGCGGCTATTCGGAACTCTATGCACTGCGGTGCCTGGATCTGCCGGCGATGGATGTCGGCGGGCTCGATCTGCTCGATCGCTACGAGCAACGCATCGCGCGGGAAGACCCGTTCCTGCAGACTGCGGACGACATATCGTTCTTCTGCCATGGCGACGGAGCGTTCCTGAAGCTCGACCAGGACGGCCGCATCACCATGACCGATTTCATTCGCGAACATGCCGGCATTTCCGCGGAGGTGGCCTTTGTCGGGCGCGGCAATTTCTTTCAGATCTGGGAGCCGGGACGGCTTGCGACCTACGGCGCGCAGGCGCGGGCCAGGCTTTTGCAGCTTCGGCAGGGGACGAAGACTCACGAGGCCAAAGCTGGGGAGCGACCGGAATGACGGTGGGCCACGGCGATGATATCAACGCCGTTGGCGGATCGGTCCGCCACATTCCGGTCCTCCTTGGCGAAGTGCTGGAAGCGCTGGCGCCGGCGGAGGGCGACATCGTCATCGACGGCACGTTCGGCGCCGGCGGCTACACCAAGGCGATACTGGCGACCGGCGCGTCCGTTGTCGCCATCGATCGCGATCCGGATGCCATCGCGGCCGGCCGCGACCTCGAGGCGCAATCCGGCGGCCGGCTGAAGCTGGTGCAGGCGCCGTTCTCGACGCTCGACGAGCACGTCGAAAGCGTCGACGGCGTCGTGCTCGACATCGGCGTTTCCTCCATGCAGCTCGACCAGGCCGAGCGTGGCTTTTCCTTCCGCAACGACGGACCGCTCGACATGCGCATGGCGCAGGCGGGCCTGAGTGCTGCCGATGTAGTCAACAGTTTCAAGCCGGGCGACCTTGCCCGCATCTTCGGCTTCCTCGGCGAAGAGCGTCACGCCGGCCGCATCGCCCGCATGATCGAGGCGCGCCGGGAAAAACGCCCATTCGAGCGCACGCTCGAACTCGCCGATGCGATCGAAACCCATATTGGACGCGCGCCGAAGGACAAGATCCATCCGGCGACCCGCGTCTTCCAGGCGCTGCGCATCTTCGTCAATGACGAGCTCGGCGAACTGGCCAGGGCGCTGTTCGCGGCCGAACGCGCGCTGAAGCCTGGTGGACGGCTCGCCGTGGTGACGTTCCATTCGCTGGAAGACCGCATCGTCAAGCGCTTCATCGCCGACCGCGCCGACACCATGACCGGCTCGCGCCACATGCCGGAGGCGCAGGCGCGCACCGCGACATTCCGCAAGGCTGGTGGCGGGGTGACCGCAGGCGATGCCGAGGTTGCGGCCAACCCACGCGCCCGCTCGGCCAGGTTGCGTGCCGCGATCCGCACCGAGGCTCCGGCGCGCGGCGACGATTTTTCGATTTTCGGCCTTCCAAAACTTCCCGGCATCGACCGGCCGGGGGAGAGGTAAGCACGTGTTTCGTACCAGCGACATTGTCCTGATCGCCGTCATGGTTTCGGCGGCCGCCCTGACCTACAAGGCCAAGCGCGAGGCCGAGGACCAGTTGGCGGCCGTGCAGAAGATCCATGCCGAGATCCGTTACGAGGAGGACACGATCGACCTCCTCAAGGCCGACTGGAGCCTGCTCACCCAGCCGTCGCGCCTGCAGAAGCTGGCCGAACTCTATAAATCGCAGCTCGCGCTGGAGCCGGTCAGTGCCCGCCAGATCGTGGGCCTGGGCGACCTGCCGGCCAAGGCCCTCGATATCCGGGACATCCTGAACGGGCGCCAGGGCGCGATGGCCGACAATTCCGATAAGGCGCCTTCAGGCGACAAGGATCCCGTCGTGACCGGAGACATCGCCCAATGATCGGCAACCTGCTGAAGCGCTTCGCGTCGGTAAGGCGCGCCAGGACGGGCGAGGACAGATCGATCGTGGTCGAAGGCGCCCGCAAGGCGACAGGCGGCAAGGGCAAGGCGCGCATCGTGATGACGATGGCCGTGTTCTTCGGCATCTTCTCGACCATATCCGGGCGGCTGGTCTATCTCGGTTTCCAGACACCCGACCTGTCGGGCGGCCCGCAGAGCCGGGTGACCGCCTCGCGGCCCGACATTGTCGACCGCAACGGCGAAGTGCTGGCCACCGACATCAAGACGGCGTCGCTGTTCGCCGAACCGCGCCGCATCGTCGATGCCGACGAGGCGATCGAGAAGCTGTCGACGGTGCTGCCCGAAATCGACTACGAGCAGACCTATCACAAGCTGAAGAGCGGCGCCGGCTTCGTCTGGCTGCAGCGGCAGCTGACACCCAAGCAGCAGGCCGACATCATGCAGCTCGGCATTCCCGGTTTTGGCTTCCGCACCGAAAAGCGCCGTTTCTATCCAAGCGGCGAAACCTCGTCCTACGTTGTCGGCCTGACCAACATCGACAACCAGGGCATTTCCGGCATGGAGAAATATATCGATGAGCAGGGCCTGAGCGACCTGCAGGCGTCGGGCCTGGCGGTGGCGAAGGATCTCAGGCCGGTGAAGCTTTCGATCGACCTGCGCGTCCAGCATGTAGTGCGCGACGAGATTGCCGCCGGCCTGGAGCGCTATCGCGCCATGGGCGCTGGCGCGGTCGTGCTCAACGTCAAGACCGGCGAAGTGGTGGCCATGGCCTCGGTGCCGGATTTCGATCCGAACAATCCCTACAATGCGCAGGACAAAGACCGGCTCAACCGGATGTCGGCGGGGCTCTATGAGATGGGCTCGACGTTCAAGAGCTTCACCTCGGCCATGGCGCTCGATTCCGGCAAGGCGACGATGTCGAGCCGCTTCGACGCTTCGCATCCAATCCGCGTCGGCCACCAGGCCATTCACGATTTCCACGGCAAGAACCGTGTGCTGTCGTTGCCGGAGGTGTTCCTCTATTCGTCCAACATTGGATCGGCCAGGGAGGCAGAGCTGGTCGGCATCGAGGCGCACCGCGAATTCCTGCATCGCCTCGGCATTCTGGAGAAGATGCAGACCGAACTGCCCGAAGTCGCCCGCCCGACCGAGCCGAAAGTCTGGAAGCAGGTCAACTCGTTCACCATCGCCTTCGGCCATGGCGTGTCGACGACGCCGCTGCAAGCGGCTGTCGGCTGCGCGGCGCTGGTCAATGGCGGATATCTGATGGAGCCGACATTCCTGGTCCGCAGCCAGCAGGACGCGATGGCGGCAGCCAAGAAAGTGGTCGCCGACAAAACCGTCGAGGGCATGCGCTACCTCTACACGCTCAACGCCGAAAAGGGCTCGGCCAGAAACGCCCGCGTTCCCGGCTACCGCGTCGGCGGCAAGACCGGAACGGCCGAGAAGGTCATCAACGGCCGTTACTCGAAGGAGTTGAATTTCAACACCTTCGTCGCCGCCTTTCCGATGGACGATCCGCAATATCTGGTGTTCACCATCGCCGACGCCCCACATCCGGAAAAGCCTGGGATGACCGACGTCGCCGCCAACAATGCTGGGGTTATGGCCGGCAATATCATCAGGCGTTCAGCGGCCATGCTTGGCGTGAAGCCAGATTTCAGCCATGAAAATGGTGCAACGCTGGTTTCCTATCAGTGATTCTTAGGGCGCGCCGGCAACTGCGCGCTATTTTGTTGCGGTGAACGGGACTCGATGAAGCTCAAAGATCTAGCCGGTATCCTGCCAGTCGAAGGAACAGCTTCCGCCGATCTGGAGGTTACCGGCATCTCGTCCGATTCCCGCCAGGTAAAACCGGGCGTCGTCTTTTTCGCGCTTGCCGGAACCAAGGCCGATGGCGCGAGCTACGCCGCTGATGCGGCCCGGCGTGGCGCCGCCATGATCGTCCTGGGCAAGGGCAGCGCCCTTGCCGATTTGCCGGTTCCGGTGCTGGCGGTCGATGATCCGCGCCTGGCACTGGCGTTGAGTGCCGCCCGCTACTTCGGCAAACAGCCGCAAACCATGGTCGCGGTTACCGGCACCAGCGGCAAGACGTCGGTTGCCGCCTTCACCAGGCAGATTTGGGAGCAGGCGGGATACGCCGCCGCCTCGATCGGCACCACTGGCGTGGTCGCGCCCGGCCGCAACGAATATGGTTCGCTGACGACACCCGATCCCGTCGCCCTGCACCGGTTGCTCAGGGAATTGGCCGATGCCGGCGTTACCCACGCCTCGATGGAGGCCTCCAGCCACGGGCTCGACCAGCGCCGCCTCGATGGGGTGAAGCTCTCGGCCGGGGGCTTCACCAATCTCGGCCGCGACCACATGGATTACCATCCGACGATCGAGGATTATCATCGCGCCAAATTGCGCCTGTTCGACACGTTGCTGCCGAAGGGCGCCCCCGCCGTCGTCTTCGCCGACGATCCGTGGTCCGAGCCGACGATAAAGGCGGCGCGGGCCGCCGGGCTTGATGTGCTGACGGTCGGCCGCCGTGGCGATTTCCTCAGGCTGAAGCGGGTCGAGCATGAGCGTCATCGCCAGCGTGCCGAGGTCGAGGCCGACGGTGTGATCCACGAGATCGACCTGCCGCTCGCCGGCGATTTCCAGATCGCGAATGCGCTGGTTTCGGCGGGGCTTGCCATTTCCACTGGAACACCTGTCGCCAAAGCCTTGGCGGCGTTGGAGAAATTGAAAGGGGCGCCGGGCCGGCTCGATCTCGTCGGCACCACGGCGAGCGGCGCGCCGGTCTATGTCGATTACGCGCACAAGCCCGATGCGCTGGAAAACGTGCTGGCCTCGGTGCGTCCGTTCACCACCGGCCGTGTCATGGTCGTCTTCGGCTGTGGTGGCGACCGCGACCGTGGCAAACGACCGATCATGGGCGAGATCGCGACACGGCTTGCAGATGTCGTCATCGTCACCGACGACAATCCGCGCTCGGAAGTGCCCGAAACCATCCGCGCCGCCATTCTTGGGGCCGCGCCCGGCGCCATGGAGATCGGCGACCGGCGCAAGGCTATCCACGAGGCTGTCGGCATGCTGCATGCCGGCGACACACTGATCGTGGCCGGCAAGGGCCACGAGGAAGGCCAGACGATCGGCTCGGAAACCCTGCATTTCTCCGACCACGAGGAAGTGCGCGCCGCGCTCCGGGAGCATGCCGCATGAGCTTGCTGTGGACGTCGGAAGCGTTGATTGCCGCCACGGACGGACGGCCGCTCGGCCCCATGCCCGAAGGCATATCGGGCATTTCGATCGACAGCCGCAGCCTGCAGCCGGGCGATGCTTTCTTTGCCATCAAGGGCGAGGCGATGGACGGCCATGACTTCGTCACCGCGGCCATCAAGGCCGGCGCCGGCGTGCTGGTGGTGGCCGAAGGCAAGCTGCCCTCACTTGGCCGGTTGACCGCGCCGATCATCGTCGTCGACGACGTCCTGGTTGCGCTGGAAAAGCTCGGTGTCGCGGCGCGCGCCCGCTCGCAAGCCAAGATCATCGCGGTGACCGGCTCGGCGGGCAAGACCACGACCAAGGAGGCGCTGCGCCACGTGCTTTCGGCCGTCGGCAAGGTGCATGCCTCGGCGCAGTCCTTCAACAACCATTGGGGCGTGCCGCTGACCTTGGCGCGCATGCCCGCCGATTGCGATTATGCCGTGTTCGAGATCGGCATGAACCATCCCGATGAGATCCGGCCGCTGGTGAAGATGGTGCGGCCGCATGTCGCCATCGTCACCATGATCGCGGCCGCGCATCTTGGCTTCTTCCGCAACCTGGACGAGATCGCCAAGGCCAAGGCCGAGATTTTCGAGGGCCTGGAGCCCGATGGTGCTGCCGTCCTCAACCGCGACGATGCGCGTTTCAAGCTGCTGTACAAGATGGCACAGGCTGCGGGCGTCGAGCATATCCATGGCTTCGGCGAGAATGCGCGCTCGACCTTCAAGCTGGTCAAGTGCGAGTTGCATGCCGACCATTCCGACATCGCCGCCCGGATCAGCGGCCACGATATCATCGCCCGTATCGGCGCGCCCGGCCGGCACATGGTGCAGAACGTGCTGGCGGTGCTTGGCGCCGCGCATCTGGTTGGCGCCGATCTCGACAAGGTTGCATTGGCGCTGGCCGATCTCTCGGCGGAGCGCGGGCGCGGCAAGCGCCACGTGCTGCGGCATCCCGGGAGCCCGATTTCGAGCCAGGCCGGTGGCTCGATCACGCTGATCGACGAGAGCTATAACGCCAATCCTGCCTCGATGGCGGCTGCGATGGCGCTGCTCAACGCGACACCGGTGACGGGCGAGGGCAGGCGCATCGCCGTGCTTGGCGACATGCTCGAGCTCGGCGATCACTCGGCCAAGCTGCACGCCGCTCTTGCCGATCTCATCGTCGGCACCGGCACGCGGACGGTCTTTCTCGGCGGCCCGGAAATGCGGTCGCTGGCGGAAGCGCTGCCGGACGATATCAGGACGGAATACCGCGCCGGCGTCGAGGAGTTGAAGCCGGTGCTGCTCGCCGCGCTGAAGCCGGGCGACGTGGTGATGATCAAATCGTCGAAGGGTATCGGTTTTGCAAAACTGGTCGATGCGCTGCTGGGCAAATTCCCGGCTGAAACGACAACAAGCAACCAGACCTAGTCGGGGGACGAAAGCGCATGTTCACACTGCTGGTCGATTTCGCGGACAAGGTCTCTGTCTTCAATGTCTTCCGCTACATCACGTTCCGCACCGGCGGGGCGCTGATCACCTCCGCCCTGATCGTCTTCATCTTCGGGCCGACCATCATCAATTCGCTGCGGCTCAGGCAAGGCAAGGGCCAACCGATCCGCGCCGACGGGCCGCAGACCCATTTCAAAAAGGCAGGTACGCCGACCATGGGCGGCCTGATGATCCTGTCCGGCATCATCGGCTCGTCGCTTTTATGGGCGAACCTGTCCAGCATCTATGTCTGGGTGGTGCTTTTGGTGACACTCGGCTTCGGCTCGATCGGCTTTTACGACGACTATCTGAAGGTGACGAAGCAGTCGCATCTCGGCTTCTCCGGCAAGGCGCGGCTTGCGCTGGAATTCGTTATCGCCGGCATCGCCGCCTGGGCGATCATGCACAATGGCCAGGCGCCGTTCTCGTCGTCGCTGACATTCCCCTTCGCCAAGGAATTCATCATCAACCTCGGCTGGTTCTTCATTCCGTTCTCCTGCTTCGTCATCGTCGGCGCCGGCAATGCGGTGAACCTGACCGATGGCCTCGATGGCCTGGCGATCGTGCCGATCATGATCGCGGCGGCGTCCTTCGGCGTCATCGCCTATCTCTCGGGCAACGCGGTTTTCGCCGAATATCTGCAGATCCATTTCGTGCCCGGCACTGGTGAACTGGCGGTCGTGCTTGGCGCGGTCATCGGCGCCGGCCTCGGCTTCCTGTGGTTCAACGCGCCGCCCGCGGCGATCTTCATGGGCGACACCGGATCGCTGGCCATGGGCGGCCTGATCGGCACGGTCGCGGTCGCCACCAAGCACGAGATCGTGCTCGTCATCGTCGGCGGCCTGTTCGTGGTCGAGATTCTCTCGGTCATCATCCAGGTCGGCTACTTCAAGATGACCGGCAAGCGCGTGTTCCTGATGGCGCCGATCCACCATCATTTCGAAAAGCTCGGCTGGACCGAAAGCCAGGTGGTGATCCGCTTCTGGATCATCGCCGTCATCCTGGCGCTGGTCGGTCTTTCCACCCTCAAGCTCAGATAGGCAGCCCCTTGATCCCCGCCGCATCCTTCGCAGGCAAGCGTGTATCGCTCTTCGGGCTCGGCGGCTCGGGGATCGCCACGGCGCGCGCGCTGATCGAGGGCGGCGCCGAGGTGCTGGCCTGGGACGACAATCCCGGCAGCGTCGCCAAGGCGGCCGCCACCGGCATCGCCACCGGCGATCTGCGTGGCGCCGACTGGGCCGGTTTTTCCGCCTTCGTGCTGTCGCCCGGCGTGCCGCTCACCCATCCCAAGCCGCACTGGACCGTGGAATTGGCGCGCGGGGCCGGCGTCGAGATCATCGGCGATATCGAGCTGTTCTGCAGGGAACGGACGCAGCGTGCGCCGGATGCTCCCTTCATCGCCATCACCGGCACCAACGGCAAGTCGACGACGACGGCGCTGACGGCGCATATCCTTCAAGCCTCCGGGCGCGACACGCAGATGGGTGGCAATATCGGCCGTGCGGTGATGACGCTCGATCCGCCGAAGCCTGGCCGGCATTATATAGTCGAATGCTCGTCCTACCAGATCGACCTTGCGCCCTCGATCAATCCGACGGCCGGCATCCTGCTCAATCTGACGCCCGACCATCTCGACCGCCACGGCACCATGCAGCACTACGCTTGGATCAAGGAGCGGCTGGTGGCGGGCAGCGAGACGGCGATTATCGGCATCGACGATTCCTGGTGCGCGCAGATCGCCGATCGGCTGGAGCGGGCAGGGCGGCAGGTCGTCCGCATTTCCAAGCGCCTGCCGCTGACCGACGGCTATTTCGCCGACGGCACCAATCTGATGGAAGCCGTGCACGGCCGCTACGGCCGGGTAGCCTTCCTCGAAGGCATTGGCTCGCTGCGTGGTCAGCACAATGCGCAAAATGCGTTGGCCGCCGTCGCCGCTTGCCTCAAGGTCGGGCTCAACCTTGGCGAGATCCAGTCTGGGCTGGAAAGCTTCCCGGGTCTGGCGCACCGCATGGAGCAGGTTGGCCGCAAGGACCATGTGCTGTTCGTCAACGATTCCAAGGCGACCAATGCCGATGCCGCCGCACCCGCGCTGTCCAGCTTCAATCGCATCTACTGGATCGCCGGCGGCCTTCCCAAGGAAGGCGGCATCGAGCCGCTGCGCGGTTTCTTCCCGCGCATCGCCAAGGCTTATCTGATCGGCGAGGCGGCGCCCGCCTTTTCGGCGACGCTCGGCGAGGCCGTGCCCTACGAGATCTCGGGCACGCTGGCGGCAGCGGTCGAGCATGCCGCGCATGACGCGGCCAAGGACGACAGTGGCGAGGCGGTGGTGCTGTTGTCGCCGGCCTGCGCCAGTTTCGACCAGTTCAAGAATTTCGAGGTCCGCGGCGAAGCCTTCAGGCAAGCTGCGAGCGCTATGGATGGCGTCAAACCCATCGGAGGGGCACGATAATGCAGAGCCGTCTCGACAAAAGTCCGGTCGCAACCTGGTGGTGGACCATCGATCGCTGGTTCCTGGCGGCGTTTCTGTCGCTGATGGGGCTCGGCATCGTGTTGTCCTTCGCGGCAAGTCCCGCTGTGGCCGAACGCATCGGCCTCGACAGTTTCCATTTCGCCACCCGGCAGATCATCTTCACCGTGCCTGCGCTCGGCGTGATGCTGGCGGTCTCGTTCCTGGATTCCAGGCAGATCCGGCGCATGTCGCTGATCATGCTGTGCCTGATGCTGGTGCTGATGGTGGCGGTGCTCTATGTCGGCGTCGAGGTGAAGGGCGCGCGCCGCTGGGTGTCGCTTGCCGGCCTGTCGATCCAACCTTCGGAATTCCTCAAGCCGGCCTTCGTCATCATGTGCGCGTGGCTGTTCGCCGAGCACAAGCGCCAGCCCGACATTCCGGGCAATCTGTTCGCCATGCTGCTCCTGGTGCTGGTCGTGTCGCTGCTGGTGGCGCAGCCGGACCTCGGTCAGACCATGCTGACCACCGGCACCTGGGGCATCATGTTCTTCATGGCGGGGCTGCCATGGCTTTGGATCATCGTGCTGGGCGCTGCCGGCGTCGGCGGCGTCTTCGCCGCCTATACGGTGTTTCCGCACGTCGCGCTGCGCATCGACAAATTCCTCACCGGCGAAGGCGACACGTTCCAGGTCGACATGGGCCGCGATGCGCTGATCAATGGCGGCTGGTTCGGCGTCGGGCCGGGCGAGGGCACGGTCAAGCGGGTCATCCCCGACAGCCATGCCGACTTCGTCTTCTCGGTCGCGGGCGAAGAATTTGGGCTGATCATGTGTTTCTTCATCATGTCGATCTTCGCCTTCATCGTGCTGCGCGGTCTCAACACGGCGCTCAAGGAGCATGACGACTTCACCCGTTATGCGGTCGGCGGTCTGGTCACCGTGTTCGGCCTGCAGGCCGTCATCAACATGTGCGTCAACCTGCAACTGGTGCCGGCAAAGGGCATGACGCTGCCCTTCATCTCCTATGGCGGCTCCTCGCAGATCGCCATCGCCATCTCGATGGGGATGGTGCTGGCGCTGACGCGCAAGCGGCCGGAAAAGCGCAAGCAGATGGGCTTTACCCTGCCGCAGCGCGCCATGCCGGCGGAGTGACATGGCCAGAGGCGTTATCCTTCTCGCGGCGGGCGGAACCGGCGGACATCTGTTTCCAGCCGAAGCGCTGGCGCATGAACTCCTCGATCGCGGCTGGGCGGTGCATCTGGCGACCGACACCCGGGCCGAACGGTTTGCCGCCCATTTTCCTGCGGCGGCCGTCCATCCGATTCAGTCGGCGACGTTAGGCTCGAAAAATCCCTTCGCCCTGCTCGGCGCCTTCTGGAAAATCTGGAGCGGCGTGCGTCAGGCCTCCGCCATCATCGGCAGGATCAAGCCGGAGGCCGTGGTTGGATTTGGCGGCTATCCGACCTTGCCGCCGCTCTACGCGGCGACGCGGCGCAAGGTGCCGACGCTGATCCACGAGCAGAACGCGGTGATGGGCCGCGCCAACCGGGCGCTGGCCGGCCGTGTCGACGCGATCGCCGGCGGCTTCCTGCCGCAGGATGAAAGCGCGGCCGGCGCCAAAACGGTGACGACCGGCAATCCGGTCCGGCCGGCTGTGCTCGAAGCGGCCGGGACGCCTTACGCGGCTTCGACCGGGGATGAGCCTTTCCGCCTGCTGGTGTTCGGCGGCAGCCAGGGCGCACAGTTCTTTTCCGATGCCATGCCGGGGGCCATCGCGCTGCTTTCCGATGCACAGCGCAAGCGCCTTGTCGTGACCCAACAAGCTCGCGCGGACGACGTGGCGCGGGTGAAGGCGGCCTATGCCGCGCTCGGCGTCGCCGTCGAGGTCTCGCCGTTCTTCACGGACATGGCGGCGCGCATAGCGGCGGCGCATCTTGTAATCTCTCGTTCCGGCGCCTCGACCGTGTCGGAAATCGCCGTCATCGGCCGGCCGGCGCTGCTGGTGCCCTATCCCTTCGCGCTCGACCACGACCAGGCGGCCAATGCAGCCGCCCTTGCGGCCGCCGGCGGTGGCGAGGTGCATGTGCAATCCTCGCTTTCGCCCGAGCGCATCGCGGCACTGCTCGGCGCCCTGATAGACCAACCGGAGCGGCTGGCGACGATGGCTGCCGCGGCCAAGTCGGTCGGCAGGCCCGACGCGGCGCGGTTGCTCGCCGACCTCACAGAGGCTATTGCGTCCCGCAAAACAGTATCGGATTTCAGGAAGGGGACGCACCCATGAAGATGCCGCAGACCATCGGCCTCGTGCATTTCATCGGCATTGGCGGCATCGGCATGAGCGGCATCGCCGAGGTGCTGCACAATCTCGGCTACAAGGTGCAGGGGTCCGACCAGGCCGACAGCGCCAATGTGCAGCGGCTGCGCGACAAGGGCCTCGAATGCTTCGTCGGCCACAAGGCGGAGAATCTCGGTGACGCCGAGGTCATCGTCGTCTCGACGGCGATCAAGAAGTCGAATCCGGAGCTGAAGGCGGCGCGTGAAAAGCTGTTGCCGATCGTGCGCCGCGCGGAGATGCTGGCCGAGCTGATGCGTTTTCGCCAGGCGGTGGCGATCGGCGGCACGCATGGCAAGACCACGACGACCTCGATGGTGGCGACGCTGCTCGAGGCCGGCGGGCTCGACCCGACCGTCATCAATGGCGGCATCATCAATGCGTACGGCACCAACGCCCGCATGGGCGATGGCGAGTGGATGGTGGTCGAAGCCGACGAGAGCGACGGCACCTTCCTCAAGCTGCCGGCCGACATCGCCGTCGTCACCAACATCGATCCCGAGCATCTCGATCATTATGGCAATTTCGACAATGTGCGCGAAGCGTTCCGCCAGTTCGTCGAGAACGTGCCTTTCTATGGCTTCGGAGTGATGTGCACCGATCACCCGGAAGTGCAGGCGCTAGTCGGGCGCATTGAGGACCGGCGCGTCATCACCTATGGCGAGAACGCACAGGCCGATGTGCGCTTCACCAACCATCGCATGGCGGGGGCGACCTCGGAGTTCGACGTGATCATCCGCGACCGCAAGGGGCGCGGCCAGACGGCAATTTCGGGCTTGCGCCTGCCGATGCCCGGCCGCCACAATGTTTCCAACGCGACCGCCGCGATCGCGGTCGCGCATGAACTCGGCCTGTCGGCCGAGGCGATCAAGAAAGGCCTGTCGTCTTTCGCCGGCGTCAAGCGCCGCTTCACCCACACCGGTTCCTGGAACGGTGTCGACGTGTTCGACGATTACGGCCACCACCCGGTCGAAATCTCGGCGGTGCTGAAGGCGGCGCGCAGCGCCACCAACGGGCGTGTCATCGCCATTGCCCAGCCGCACCGCTTCACCCGGTTGCATGATCTGTTCAACGAGTTCTCCGCCTGCTTCAACGATGCCGACACGGTGATGGTCGCCCCGGTCTACGCCGCCGGCGAAGAGCCGATGGACGGCGTGACATCGGACGCGCTGGTGTCGCGTATCCGCGCCGGCGGCCATCGGGACGCCCGCTACATCGAGGGGCCGGCCGACATCGCGCCCGTCATCCGCGACATCGCCAAGCCCGGCGACTTCGTCGTCTTTCTCGGCGCCGGCAATATCACTCAGTGGGCCTATGCGCTGCCGAAGGAGCTTGCCGCCCCATGATGAACGGCCAGGCCCTGATCGACAGACTTGGCGACCGGCTAGCCGGCCTGCGCGGCCGCATCACGCCGAATGCCGAGATGGACAAGATCACCTGGTTCCGGGCTGGCGGCCTTGCCGAGGCGCTGTTCCAGCCGGCGGATGAAGAAGATCTCGCCGCCTTCCTCAGAGCGGTTCCCGAAGAGATACCCTTGACCATCGTCGGCGTCGGCTCGAACCTTCTGGTCCGCGACGGCGGCATTCCGGGTTTCGTCATCAGGCTTTCGGCCAAGGGCTTTGGCGAGGCCGAAGTCGTTTCCCCGATCAGGATCAAGGCAGGTGCCGCCACGCCAGACAAGCGCATGGCGGCGGTGGCGCTCGAGGCCGGCATTGGCGGCTTCCATTTCTACCACGGCATTCCAGGCGCTATCGGCGGCGCGCTCAGGATGAATGCCGGCGCCAACGGGGTCGAGACGCGCGAGCGCGTCGTCGAGGTGCGGGCGCTCGACCGCGCGGGCAACGCCCAAACGCTGAGCAATGCCGAGATGGGCTATGCCTACCGCCATTCGGCGGCGCCCGCCGGGCTGATCTTCACTTCGGCCGTTTTCGAAGGCTTTGCCGAGGACAGGGCGGTAATCAAGGCGGCGATGGATGCGGTGCAGAACCATCGCGAGACCGTGCAGCCGATCCGCGAGAAGACGGGCGGCTCGACCTTCAAGAATCCGGAAGGCACGTCGGCCTGGAAGGAGATCGACAAGGCGGGTTGCCGCGGGCTGATGATCGGCGGTGCGCAGATGTCGCCGATGCACTGCAACTTCATGATCAACACCGGAACGGCGACCGGCTACGACCTCGAATATCTCGGCGAGACGGTGCGCGCGCGGGTGCTCGAGCATTCCGGCATCCGGTTGCAGTGGGAGATCAAGCGCATCGGCAATTTCCGTTCCGGATATGCCGTCCAGGAGTTCCTCGGCCAGCTTCTCTAGCGCCTCTTGAAGTTCACGTGATGCGTGAACTTCAACCGGCTCGAAATGCCGTGAAATCGTTGCTGCAAAGACTCAGCGACACGGTTTTCGCATCCATTTTCTCAGAAAGTGAATCTCTCGGAATCATAAGTGCTTGCCAGTGAATCAACTCTCTGATTCTCTGCCCTGAAGCGTTTCCTGATTTGAGTCGTTCGACGCGTTTTCAGCGTTTTCCGTCTGGGGGGCAACCTGCCGGGAGACTCAGACTCAATGTTGCGGAAATCTTGCGTTTTTGGTCCGCGGTGAGAGGGGATGACGGGGAATGAAAAGCAAGCATGTGGCCGTATTGCTGGGAGGTTTCTCGTCCGAGCGGCCCGTGTCTCTGTCTTCCGGAAAGGCCTGTGCCGATGCGCTGGAGCAGGAGGGTTACCAGGTCACCCGCGTCGATGTCGGGCGCGATGTCGGCTCGGTGCTTGCCGAGCTCAAGCCTGACGTCGCCTTCAATGCGCTGCATGGGCCTTTTGGTGAGGACGGTACCATCCAGGGCATCCTCGAATATCTCGGCATTCCCTACAGTCATTCCGGCGTGCTCGCCTCGGCGCTTGCCATGAACAAGGAGCAGGCGAAGAAGGTCGTCAAATCGGTCGGCGTCCCCGTTGCCGAATCGAAGGTCTCCAATCGGTTCTCCATCCAGAACAAGCATCCGATGAAGCCGCCCTATGTGGTCAAACCGGTCAGCGAGGGGTCGAGCTTTGGCGTCGTCATCGTGTCGGAGGGGCAATCGCACCCGCCGCAGGTAATCGGGTCGTCCGAATGGAAATATGGCGATACCGTCATGGTCGAGCGCTACATCCATGGGCGCGAGCTGACCTGCGCTGTCATGGGCGATGTGGCGCTTGGCGTCTGCGAGATCATCCCGACGGGCCATTCCTTCTACGACTATGATTCAAAATATGTCGCGGGGGGATCAAAACACGAATGCCCCGCAAAAGTTTCACCGAATATTTACCAAAAAATACAGACACTGGCGCTCAAGGCTCACCAAGCTGTCGGCTGTCGGGGCGTTTCCCGGTCGGACTTCCGTTATGACGATCGTCACTCCGAAAATGGCGAGGTTGTATGGCTCGAGGTCAACACTCAGCCAGGCATGACGCCGACGTCTCTGGTGCCTGAAATTGCCGCCCATGCCGGGCATTCGTTTGGTGAATTGTTGAGTTGGATGGTGGAGGACGCTTCGTGTCTGCGTTGAAATGGGGACAGGGTAAGGTGAGGGGCGCGGCCGGGCCGTCGCTGTTCGGCCTGCCATTGTCGTTGGACCATTTCGTTCTGCCGCGCGTGCTTCGCCGCCCGGTACGCATCCTGACGCGCCTGGGCGATGGTGAATTCCAGGCGCCGCGCTTCTCCGCCGCGATCATGTCGTCGGTGCTGCTGGTGTCGAGTGGCGCCTATGGCGCCTACCTCGGCGGTCACGCCGACGGGATCATTCAAAGCATCACCGCCCGCACCGGCTTCGCGGTCGACCAGGTCAAGGTGGTCGGCAACCGCCAGACTTCGGAGATCGACATTCTCGACAGGCTGGAACTCGATGGCTGGACGTCGCTGATCGGCTTCGACGCCGAGGCCGCGCGGGAGCGTATCGCCACCTTGCCCTGGATCCAGGTTGCCGCGGTGCGCAAGGTCTATCCGCACACGCTGGAAGTGCGCGTCGAGGAGCGTGCGGCTTTCGCGCTCTGGCAGCAGGGCAACGACCTCTCCGTCATCGAGAAGGATGGCGCCGTCATCGCGCCGTTCTCGGGCGGCAAGCAGGTGCTCCTGCCGCTGTTGATCGGCACCGGCGCGCCCGCCAAGGCGCCCGATTTCCTGGCCAGGATCGAACACTATCCCGACCTCGCCGGCCGCATCAAAGGCTATGTCCGCGTTGGCGAACGGCGCTGGGACCTGAAGCTGGACAACGGCATCACCATCAAGTTGCCCGAGGATGACGAGGACCAGGCGCTCGCCGAACTCGTCAAGATGGACCATGACAAGGGGCTGTTGTCGCGCGACATCGCCGCCGTCGACATGCGCCTGACAGACCGGCTGGTCGTGGAGCTGACGCCGCAGGCGGCGACGCAGCGCGAAGCCGCGCTCAACGAGAAGCCGAAAACCCTGAAGCGCAAGCCGGAGACGAAGATATGAGCTGGCTTGGCGGTTCTGGCGATGCCTCGTCGCGCCGGTCGGGCACCCTGACGGTGCTGGATGTCGGCTCGAACAAGGTCTGCTGCATGGTGGCCAAGCTGAAGCCGAACGATGACGGCAAGCTCCTGCGCGGCCGCTCGCATCGCATCCAGGTCATCGGCATCGGCCACCAGAAATCGCAAGGGGTGAAGTCCGGCGTCATCGTCGATCTCGACCGGGCCGAGCATGCCATTCGCCTCTCCGTCGATGCCGCCGAACGCATGGCCGGGCTGACGGTCGATTCGCTGATCGTCAACATGACCGCCGGCCGGCTGAAGAGCGAAAGCTTCTCGGCGACCATCAATCTTGGCGGCCACGAAGCCGACGAAGCCGACATCAAGCGCGTGCTCGGCGCCGGTGCCAAGCAGGCGCTGAAGGCCGAGCGCGAGGTGGTCCATTCGCTGCCCGTCGGCTTCTCGCTCGATGCCGAGCGTGGCGTGCGCGATCCGCGCGGCATGGTGGGCGACACGCTTGGCGTCGACATGCATGTGCTGACGGGCGATGCGGCGCCGATGCGCAATCTGGAGCTCTCCATCAACCGCTCGCATTTGTCGGTCGAGCGCATGGTGGCGACGCCCTATGCCAGCGGGCTGGCGGCACTGGTCGACGACGAGCTGGAACTCGGAGCCGCCTGCATCGACATGGGCGGCGGCACGACGACGATCTCGGTGTTTTCGGAAGGCAAGTTCGTCCATGGCGACGCCATCGCCATCGGCGGCAACCATGTGACGCTCGACATGGCCAAGGGACTTTCGACCTCGCTCGACGCCGCCGAACGGCTGAAGGTGATGCACGGCTCGGCGCTGCCGGGCAGCGCCGACGACCGCGACCTGGTCTCGATCCAGCCGATCGGCGACGATGGCGACGTGCCGCTGCAGATCCCGCGTTCGGTGATGACGCGCATCGTGCGCGCCCGCATCGACGAGACGCTCGAACTCCTGCGTGACCGGTTGAACAAGTCCGGCTACGGCAATGCGGTCGGCAAGCGCGTCGTGCTCACCGGCGGCGCCAGCCAGCTGGCCGGCCTGCCGGAAGCGGCGCGCCGCATCCTGGGGCGCAATGTACGCATCGGTCGCCCGCTCGGCGTGGCGGGCCTGCCCGAAGCGGCGAAAGGCCCGGCTTTCTCGGCCGCGGTCGGGCTTCTGATCTATCCGCAGATGGCGAGCTTCGAGAGCCATCCGGCGAAAGGCATTTCCGGTCTCAGAATGACCGGAACGGGTGGAAAACTGCATCGCATGAGTCAGTGGTTGAGAGACAGTTTCTAATTGACGGGGACAGCCCCATAGGCGGCCGCGGCGGCGAAGCGGCGTGAAAGGCAAAGGACGGAGACAATGACTATCAATCTGCAGAAGCCGGACATCACCGAGCTTAAGCCGCGCATCACCGTGTTCGGTGTGGGCGGCGGCGGCGGCAATGCCGTGAACAACATGATCACCGCCGGACTGCGCGGTGTCGAGTTCGTCGTGGCCAACACCGACGCGCAGGCGCTGACCATGTCGAAGGCCTCTCGGCTGATCCAGCTTGGCGCGCATGTCACCGAGGGGCTCGGTGCCGGATCGCAGCCGGAAGTCGGCCGCGCGGCGGCGGAAGAGTGCATCGACGAGATTCTCGACCATCTCACCAACACCCATATGTGCTTCGTTACCGCCGGCATGGGCGGCGGCACCGGTACGGGTGCTGCTCCGGTTGTTGCCCGCGCAGCGCGCGAGAAGGGCATTCTCACTGTCGGCGTCGTCACCAAGCCGTTCCATTTCGAAGGCCAGCGCCGCATGAAGACGGCCGACTTCGGCATCGAGGAGCTGCAGAAATGCGTCGACACCTTGATCGTCATCCCCAACCAGAACCTGTTCCGGCTGGCCAATGACAAGACCACCTTCGCGGACGCCTTCGCGATGGCGGACCAGGTGCTCTACTCCGGTGTGGCCTGCATCACCGACCTGATGGTCAAGGAAGGCCTGATCAACCTCGACTTCGCCGACGTGCGTTCGGTGATGCGCGAGATGGGCAAGGCGATGATGGGCACCGGCGAGGCTTCGGGCGAGGGCCGCGCGATGGCGGCGGCGGAAGCCGCGATCGCCAACCCGCTGCTCGACGAGACCTCGATGAAGGGCGCCAAGGGCTTGCTGATCTCGATCACCGGCGGCCGCGACCTGACCCTGTTCGAAGTCGACGAAGCGGCGACCCGCATCCGCGAGGAAGTCGACCAGGACGCCAACATCATCCTGGGCGCCACGTTCGACGAGGAACTCGAAGGCGTCATCCGCGTCTCGGTGGTAGCCACCGGCATCGACAAGTCGGCGGCCGAAATCGCCGCCGCGCCGATCTCGATCCGGACCGCACCGCCGAAGCAGGCTGCCCGGCCTGCCGTCGCCCCTGTGGAAAGCCGCCCGGCGCCGGTCCAGCAGACGGTGTATGAACCACGCGCCGCCGATCCGGTTGCCGAGGCCATCCAGTTGGCCGAAGCCAATGCCGCGGCCATGGCACAGGCTCGTCCGGCTCCTGTCGCCCATGCGGACGATTTCCGCCCGCAGAGCAAGATCTTCCAGGCGCCGCCCGCACAACCGCAGCCTATGGTGCAGCCGGTCGTCCAGCAGATGATGCAGCCGGCTCCGCAGCCACGCGAAATGCTGCGTGAAGTCCAGCAGCCGGTGGCGATGGCGCCGCAGCGCATGCCGCGCGTCGAGGACTTTCCGCCGGTCGTCAAGGCCGAGGTCGACGCCAAGAGCCGCCCGGCCGACCACGAGAACAGCGGCCCGATGGGCCTCCTGAAGCGCCTGACCAATGGCCTGACCCGCCGCGAGGAGGAGCCCGCACGGCTGCAGCCGGCGCAGCCGCGCGAGCCCAAGCTGCGCCAGGCGGCACCGGAAGTGCGCCGCCTCGCCAGCCAGGACGCCCAGCTTTACGCGCCGCGGCGCGGCCAGTTGGACGATCAGGGCCGCCTGACGCCGCAGACCAGGGCGACTCAGGACGACGATCAGCTGGAGATTCCGGCGTTCCTGCGCCGCCAGGCCAACTGAGCGGTTAACGGACTGTAACAATTGTTAACAGGCAGGCAAGAAATTGCTTGCCTGTTAACGTTTAAAATGCCGCATAATCAACGGGCTATGACGTCGTACATGTTCCAGTTCGCGGTTACAAAGAGTAAGAAACCGTGATTTGGACTCTCCCTGCCGGGACACTATCTTCGCTGCCTACCATAGTCGGTTTGCCGGGATTCGGGGGAAGTCGCCCTGCCTGCCGATTTAACAAGAGCCGCGCCCTCGGGCTGGAGAAGCGGACCTAGGCATTACGGGCTCATGGGGATTGTCTTGCACGACCACCAGACGACAGTGAAGACGCGCGCGTCGCTTACAGGCACCGGCGTTCACAGCGGCAAAGAAGTTTCCATCAGTTTCCTGCCCGCGGATGCCGATACCGGCATCGTGTTCGCGCTCCTCAATGGAGACGGGCAGGGCCGTGAGTTCCGCGCCCTGTTTTCCGAGATCGGCGCCACCGACCTTTGCACCATGCTTGGCGATCCGTCGGGCGAGCACATCGCCACGGTCGAGCACATCATGGCCGCCCTGTTCGGGCTCGGCATCGACAATGTCATCATCGAGATAGACGGGTACGAGGTTCCAATCCTCGACGGCAGCGCCATGGCGTTCGTCGAAGCCATAGACCAGGCCGGCATCGAGACGCTGGCCGTCAAGCGGCGCTATATCAGGGTGGTCAAGCCGGTCCGCATCGAGAACGGCGCCTCCTGGGCGGAGTTCAGGCCCTATGACGGCACCCGTTTCGAGGTCGAGATCGATTTCGAAAGCCCGGCGATCGGCCGTCAGCTCTTCGCATCGGACATCAACGCCGATATTTTCCGCCGCGACATCGCGCGGGCCCGCACCTTCGGCTTCATGAAGGACGTCGAGCGGCTGTGGGCCGCCGGCTATGCTCTGGGATCCTCGCTGGAAAATTCCCTGGTGATCGGTGACGACAACCGCGTCATCAATATGGGCGGCCTGCGCTATCCCAATGAGTTCGTGCGCCACAAGACGCTCGACGCCATGGGCGACCTGGCGCTGGCCGGCGCGCGCTTCATCGGTTGTTTCCGCTCCTATCGCGGCGGCCATCGGCTGAACGCCGCCGCACTGCGGCGCCTGCTGTCGGACCGCACCGCCTTCGAGATCGTCGAGACGACACGCCGTGAGCGTGGTCGCGCCGCCGAGATGAACGCCGTCAATGCGCCTCTCTATGCGCCCTGGATGATCTGATTTTCTTAATCTTTTTCGGATTCCATGGCGGTATGGGTGTTGCATGAATGCATCATCCATCGGCGAAATTGCGTAGATTTTCACGCCACGGTCCGCCGCCACAAAAATGCGCGATTGGCTGGACATAGCGTTGCCGGGCAAGGCGGTTATGGTTTATGGCTGCTGCCGTCGATTAGTGCATGTCGCTCAAAGGTGGGGACCAGTTTTGGGACAACTGCATGCAACGAGCATTAAAATAACGCCGAAAGGGCGCAATCCAATCATGTTCTTCAAGCGAGTTGGTCAATCGAAAGCGCCGCAGCGGTCTGTTTTCCTGGCGCTTTCGGTGGTTGTTCCATCGCTCTTTCTGGCGGCTTGCATGTCGTCGGAAAAAGACATCGACCTGTCGACCTATGTCGACCAGACCGAACCGGCCGACGTTCTCTACAATCAGGGCCTGGCCAATCTGAACGCCGGCCGCCTGGACGAGGCAAGCAAGAAATTCGACGCGGTCGACCGCCAGCACCCCTATTCGGAATGGGCCCGCAAATCGATGGTGATGGGCGCGTTCGCCGACTATCGAAAGGGCAGCTACGACGATGCGATCCAGTCGGCGAAGCGCTACCTGGCTCTCTATCCGTCCACGGATGACGCGGCCTATGCCCAGTACATCATTGGTCTGAGCTACTATCGCCAGATCAAGGATGTGACGCAGGACCAGAAGGAAGCACGCCAGACCCTGCAGACGATGCAGGACCTGGTGACGCGCTGGCCGACGTCGGAATATGTCGACGATGCCAAGGAAAAGATCCGCTTCGCCAACGACCAGCTCGCGGGCAAGGAAATGCAGATCGGCCGCTATTATCTGGAGCGCCGCGAGTACATCGCCGCCGTCAAACGCTTCCGCACCGTGGTCGAAAACTATTCCAACACCCGCCATGTCGAGGAAGCGCTCGCGCGCCTTACCGAAAGCTATTACGCGTTGGGCTTGACCTCGGAGGCCCAGACGGCGGCCGCGGTGCTCGGTACCAACTATCCCGACAGTTCGTGGTACAAGGATTCCTACAAGCTGCTGCAGAGCAACGGGCTGGCGCCGCGTGAAAATGCCGGGTCGTGGATATCCAAGGCCGGGAAGCTGATCACCGGCGCCTGACCGCGGAGCCTCCGAGCGAAGCGCGCAGCGCGCTTTTTCGGATTGATCCGAAGCTCAAACAAAAAGATAGTGCGGCGCTGCGACTCCAACTGTCGGGTGCCGCTTTATCCTTTTGTTTTTCGTGCCTGTCGTTATCCCGAAACCGGGTCCACTTTTGGGCGGCATGCAATAGGTCCGGTTTCTCATGCTTTCCAGACTGTCGATCCGCGATATCGTCCTGATCGAAAAGCTGGACATCGACTTCCAGCCGGGCCTTTCCGTGCTGACCGGCGAAACCGGCGCCGGCAAGTCCATCCTGCTCGATGCCCTGTCGCTGGCGCTCGGCGCGCGCGGCGATGCCTCGCTGGTGCGCCACGGCGCGTCCCAGGGCCAGGTCATTGCCGTGTTCGATGTTCCGCGCAACCATCCGGTGCGCGCGCTGCTCGCCGAAAACGCCATCGAGGATGATGGCGACGTCATCCTGCGGCGCGTGCAGACGGCGGACGGCCGGACCCGTGTGTTCGTCAACGACCAGCCTTCCTCCGTGACGCTGATGCGCGATGTCGGCCGCGCGCTGGTTGAGATCCACGGCCAGCATGACGAGCGCGCCTTGGTCGATCCCGGCGCGCATCGCGATGTGCTCGATGCTTTCGGCGGCCATCTCGGCGCCGTCCGCTCGACCGGCGAGGCATGGCGGCACTGGCGCGCCGCCCAGCAGGAACTGACGCGCCATCGCGCCAAGGTGGAAGCCGCCGCGCGCGAAGCCGACTATCTGCGCGCCGCGGTTGCCGAACTGACCAAGCTCGATCCGCAGCCCGGCGAAGAAACCGAACTTGCCGAGCTGCGTGCCCACATGATGCGCGCCGAGAAGATCGCTTCCGAAATTCACGACGCGCAGGATGTGCTGTCGGGCCCGTCCTCGCCCTTGCCGCAACTGGCCAGCCTGCTGAGACGGCTGCAGCGCAAGGCGACGGAGGCGCCCGGCCTGCTCGAGGACGTGGTGAAGTCGCTGGACGAAGCCATGCTGTCTCTCGACGCGGCGCAGTCGGGCGTCGAGGCCGCGCTTCGTGCCACGGAGTATGATCCGCAGCGGCTGGAGAAAGCCGAGGAACGTCTGTTTTCGCTGCGCGCGGCGTCACGCAAGCACAGCGTCGCCGTCGACGACCTGGCGCAGCTGCGCGACACGATGGTTGCCGATCTCGCCGATCTCGACGCCGGCGAAGAACGCCTGCACGGCTTGGAAAAGCAGGCGGCCGCCGCGCGCGAAGCCTATGACATCGCCGCCGCACAGCTGTCCTCGCTTCGCCATGCCGCGGCGGTCGGTCTGACCAAGGCGGTGATGGCCGAACTGCCGGCGCTGAAGCTCGAACGCGCGGCCTTTATCGTCGAGATGAAGAGCGAGGCCGAGGCGCGCATGGAAGAGGGCATCGACCAGATCGAGTTCTGGGTGCGCACCAATCCTGGCACGCGGCCCGGGCCGATGATGAAGGTTGCCTCCGGCGGCGAGCTTTCGCGCTTTCTCCTGGCGTTAAAGGTGGCGCTGGCCGACCGTGGCTCGGCGCCGACATTGGTTTTCGACGAAATCGACACCGGGGTGGGCGGCGCTGTCGCCGACGCCATCGGCCAGCGGCTGGCGCGGCTGTCGAAGCGCGTCCAGGTGCTTTCCGTCACCCATGCGCCGCAAGTGGCGGCGCGCGCGGCAACACATTTCCTGATCTCCAAATCGGGCAGCACCGACCGTGTCGCGACCGGAATTGCCGAGATGGACAGGACTGCGCGGCAGGAGGAGATCGCCCGCATGCTGGCCGGCGCCACGATCACCGACGAGGCGCGCGCCGCCGCCGAGCGGCTGCTGCGCGAGAATACAAACGCGGCATGAGACGATCAGGCGTCATGAAACGATCAGGCATCATGGGGCGAGTCAGGATATGGCTCCATCCTGCTGTTCAGGAATGATCTTTTCCGAAAACCGGTTCCCACCTTTCAAGATCATGCTCTATTGTGACGCGCCACCGTTCAGGGACAAAAAGCATGGCCGAAAAACCTGTCGATTCGCTCAGCGAAAGCGAGGCTGAAGCCGAACTCCAGCGCCTTGCCGAGGAGATCGCCGGTCATGACCGGCGCTACCATGCCGAGGACGCGCCCACGATCACGGACGCCGACTATGACGCGCTGCGGCGGCGCAATCTTGCCATCGAGGAGCGCTTTCCCGGGCTGGTGCGTGAGGATTCGCCCTCGCTCAGGGTGGGTGCCGCCCCGGCGGAAGGCTTCACCAAGGTGCGCCATGCCGTGCCGATGCTCAGCCTCGCCAAGGCCTATACCGACGCCGACGTCACCGATTTCATCGAGCGCGGCCGGCGCTTCTTCGACCGCGACAAGGACCTCGACATTGCCTTCACCGCCGAACCGAAGATCGACGGGCTGTCGGCTTCGCTGCGTTACGAAAAGGGCGTGTTCGTGCAAGGCGCGACGCGCGGCGACGGCGCTGTCGGCGAGGACATCACCGCCAACCTCAGGACCATCGCCGACATTCCCGCCAAGCTGAAGGGTTCAGGCTGGCCCGAGACCATCGAGATCCGCGGCGAGGTCTATATGACCTATGCCGAATTCGAGGCGCTCAAGGCGCGCTCGGCGGCTGTGGGGGGCCAGGATTACGTCAATCCGCGCAACACGGCGGCCGGGTCGCTGCGCCAGAAGGATCCATCCGTCACCGCCAGCCGCAACCTCAAATTCTTTGCCTACGCGTGGGGTTACACGACGGCGGATCCGGCACCAACGCAGTATGAAGCGGTGCAGAAATTCGCCGATTGGGGCTTCAAGATCAGCCCGCTGATGGTGCGGGCGAAATCGGTCGAGGAACTGGTCGCGCATTATCACCTGATCGAGGAGCAACGCTCGTCGCTCGGCTATGACATAGACGGGGTCGTCTACAAGGTCGACCAGCTGGAGCTGCAGCGCCGCTGGGGTTTCGTCACCGGTGAGCCGCGCTGGGCCGTCGCGCACAAATTCCCGGCCGAACAGGCGATGACGACCGTGCAGAGGATCGACATCCAGGTCGGCCGAACCGGCACGCTGGCGCCGGTCGCGCGGCTTGCGCCGGTGACGGTCGGCGGCGTGGTGGTGGAGAACGTCACGCTGCACAATGAAGATTATATCAAGGGCCTGGACAGCACCGGCCAGCCGATCCGCGACGGCATCGACGTGCGCATCGGCGACACGGTGGTGATCCAGCGGGCAGGGGACGTCATCCCGCAGATCGTCAGCGTCGTCATCGACAAGCGTCCGCCCGATGCCGTGCCGTACGAATTCCCGCACTCTTGCCCGATCTGCGGCTCGCCGGCGACGCGCGAGATCAACGAGAAGACCGGCAAGGAGGATTCGCGCCGCCGCTGCACGGGCGAACTGATCTGCCCGGCGCAGGCCGTGGAGGGGCTGCGCCACTTTGTGTCGCGCGGCGCCCTGGATATCGAAGGCCTGGGCGCGGAGAACATCGACACGTTTTTCAATGCGGGTTTGATCAAGACAGCCGCCGACATCTTCACGCTCAGGGAGCGCCGCCCCGCCGTGACCAAGGCGCTGGCCGAGCGGCGCGAGGAGCAGGCCAGACAACGCGAGGCCGCATCCGGCAAGACCCGCAAGAATGCGCGCAGCGTCGAGGACCGCAATTACGAAGGCCTCGACAAATTGTTCGCGGCCATCGATTCGCGCCGCGAGCCGGAGCTCGACCGCTTCATCTTCGCGCTCGGCATCCGCCATATAGGCGAGACAACGGCCGCCGTGCTTGCGCGAACATTCTCGACCATCGAGGAGCTTATCCGCGTCGGCAAGGAGACGGCGGCGGCGGAGGATCCGCATTCGGTCTTCCCGTCGATCAACGGCATTGGTGATACGGTGATCGATGCGCTGCGCGATTTCTTCGGCAACGAGCGCAATGACGAGGTGCTCGAGAAGTTGCTGCAACAGGTCAAGCCGAAGCCCTATATCGTTACCGTCTCGGCCGACAGCGAAGTTGCCGGCAAGACGATTGTCTTTACCGGTTCACTGGAAAAGATGACCCGTTCCGAAGCCAAGGCGATGGCCGAACGTCTCGGCGCCAAGGTGGCCGGTTCGGTTTCGGCCAAGACCGATCTTTTGGTGGCGGGACCGGGTGCGGGCTCCAAACTCAAGCTTGCCAGCGAACTCGGCGTCGAGGTCATCGACGAGGACACCTGGCTGCAGCGGGTCGGCAAGTCGTGACGGACGGAACGTTCAAAGGTTTTGGTTCGAAAGCCATTCCGTTCTTCAAGGCGCTGGATTTCCACCAGAGCCGCGAATGGTTTGCGGAGAACCGCGCGCTTTTCGACAGCGATCTGCATGGGCCGATCGGCGATCTGGTCGAGGTCCTTACGGAGCGGTTCGCAACGGCGGGGCTTGGTCTGCGCGGCGACCGCAAGAAATCGCTGTTCCGCATCAATCGCGACGTCCGCTTTGCCAAGGACAAACGTCCCTACAACAGGCATGTTTCGGCCATTCTGTCACCAGACGGCAGCAAGACAGGCCTGGGCGTCTTCTACGTGCATATCGGGCTCGAGCGCTGCTTTGCCGACGTGGCCTGGTGGAACCCTGAGCCGCCGCTCTTGCTGGCGATGCGCAAGGCGATCACCGATCGGCCCGGCGAATTCCGCAAGCTGCTTTCAACGTTGAAGAAAAACGGCCTTGAATTCGAAACCGAAGGCCGCATGAAGCGGGCGCCGCGCGGTTTTGAGCAGATCGCGGACGCCGATCTCGCGGAGGCCGTGCGCAACCGGCATTTCGTCGTCCAGCGTGTCATCGATCCGACCGAAATTCACGCGCCGGCGCTGGTCGACGAGCTTGTCGAGTTTACATTACGCGCCAAGCCGCTGCTCGACTGGGGCAGAGCGATCCAGGGCAAGGTGACCGGTTAGTTTTCCGATCCGTTGGACAGGGCGGGCTACATCCGCATCAGGAGACCCCCATCGACGGCCAGCTCTATTCCGGTGATGTAGCTTGACGCGTCGGAAAGCAGGAAGAGCGCGGCGTTGGCCATGTCCTGCGGCGTGCCGATGCGGCCGAGCGGTGTGTAGTCGGCAACGGCGGCGCGCTTCTCCTCGGTGTCCCAACGCGCCTGCAGCGGCGTCAGCGCCATGCCCGGGCAGATGGCGTTGGAGCGGATGCGCTCGCCGGCCAACTGCATGGCCAGCGACTTCGACAGCGCGCAGACGCCGGCCTTCGACGCCTGGTAGGCATCCTGTGGCTTCGGATCGCCGCGATACCACTGGATGGTCGAGAAATGCACCATGGCGCCGCCACGCCCGCCGGCGCGCATTTGCGGAACAACCGCGCGCGCCGTGTGCACGAAGGATTTCAGGTTGATGTTGAAGACCTGGTCCCAGACGTCGAGGTCCATCTCGAGGGCCGACTTGTCGCGGCCGAACCAGAGCACGCCTGCGACATTGGCGAGATAGTCGATACCGCCGCGTTCGCGGCCCGCAGCGCCGATGGTCCGTTCAACAAAGCCGGCGTCGGTGAGGTCGCCCTGGGCGAAGGTCAGCCGGTCGTCATAGGCGGCGAGCGCTGTCGGGCGTAGCTTGACGTCGATGGCGGTGACCGACGCGCCGGCATCGAGCAACGCCAGCGTGATCGCCTCGCCCATGCCGCCACCGGCCCCGGTGACGACTGCGTGCCTGCCGGTGAAATCATAAGTGATCATTAAAATTCCCCTCGTGTATTTCTGCCAAATGCCTGCCAGGACGACAATAGAATATCGCGTAAATCCTAGCAGGGATCATTTCCGCTGATCGTTTGGCTCAAGCGAATTCGTGTGACAAGCCGGGCAGTGCTTCCTACATCAGCCCTCTGACCGGGGAGAGACATGTCGGCGCAAGCAATTTCCGAGAACGGCGCGAAAAGCGATTTCTGGCAAGGCGTACGGCTCTCCATGCCGGTCGTGGTGGCGGCGGCGCCGTTCGGGCTGCTGTTCGGCGCGATCGCCGTCGACAACGGCTTTTCCGTTTTCGAAGCCTTCCTGATGAGCGCGCTGATCTTCGGCGGCGCCAGCCAGATGGTCGGCATAGAACTGTTCGGCCAGCATGTCGCGCCGTGGCTGATCGTGCTGTCGATCTTCGCCGTCAATTTCCGCCACGTGCTCTATTCCGCCGGCATTGGCCGGCGCATCGCGCACTGGTCCGGGGTGCAGCAGGCGCTCGGTTTCTTCATCCTCACCGATCCGCAATTCGCCGTCGCCGAGGCCAGGGCCCAGTCGGGCCAGACCGTCGGCTTTGCCTGGTATCTGGGACTTGGGCTGCCGGTCTATGTATTCTGGACCATCGAAAGCGCGCTCGGCGCGCTGTTTGGAAAGCTCATTCCCGATCCCCATGCCCTGGGCATCGATTTCCTGCTGCCGATCTATTTCCTTGGCCTCGTGATGGGCTTCCGCAAGCGGCCGCTGTGGCTGCCGGTGGTCGTCGCCAGTGCCTGCGCCTCGATCATCGCCTACCAGACAGTGGGTTCGCCCTGGCACGTTTCGATCGGCGCCATCGCCGGTGTGTTGCTCGCCGTCGTCCTGCCGCCGCATCACAGCGGTGTGGAGACAAGGCCATGAGCACGACCTTCTGGATCATCATCGCCGGCGCCATCGCCACCTATCTCACCCGTATTGGCGGGCATCTGGTCATCTCGCGTTTCGATCACATCCATCCGCGGGTCGAGGCCGGGCTCAACGCCGTGCCTGCGGCGGTGCTGACGACGCTGGTGGCGCCGGCGGCGCTCGGCGCGGGCCCGGCGGAGTGGGCAGCGCTGGTCGTCTCCGCGCTGGTGGCGCTGCGTGGCGGGCTGATGGCGATGTTTCTGGCGGGCGCGGCGGTGTTGATTGTAGCGCGGCAGTTCGTCGGGTAGGGCGTATCGATATCCAGGTGATTCCGGCCCGCAGACGGCTGATAGCTGCGCTTCGGTGCTCCAATCCGGTTCTCCGTATCAACCGTTTTCGAACCGGCCTGGCCTGAACCTCGACACGCCCTTCAGCGCTTCAGAAAATCAAATCTTCGCGTCGTGCGGCAGCGGCGCCGTCGCCTTTTCCAGCCAGGCCAGCGTTTCGCCGTCGAGCATCGGACCGATCTCGGCCAGCACGCGGGCGTGGTAGGCGTCGAGCCAGTGCAATTCGTCGCGCGTCAGCAGATCCGATCGCACCAGCCTGACGTCGATCGGGGCCAGCGTCAGCGTCTCGAAACCGTGCATAGCGATGTCGCCGCCCTCGATCTGTTCGGCCGGCGTCACCAGGATGAGGTTCTCGATGCGGATGCCGTAGGCGCCTTCCTTGTAGTAGCCGGGCTCGTTCGACAGCATCATGCCTTCGAGCAGCTTTTCGGTGCCGGTGCGGGCGATGCGCTGCGGACCCTCATGGACGGCCAGGTATGAGCCGACACCGTGGCCAGTGCCATGGGCGAAGTCGCAGCCATGCCTCCACAGCGCCATGCGGGCGACGGCGTCGATCTCCGAGCCGCGCGTGCCGGGGGGGAAGCGCAGCGTGGAAATGCCGATCATGCCTTTCAGCACCAGCGTGAAGCGCTCGCGCATCTCTTCGGTCGGCTGGCCGATCGGCACGGTGCGGGTGATGTCTGTCGTGCCGTCCTGGTATTGCGCGCCGGAATCGAGCAGGAACAGCTCACCGGCCTGGAGCTTGCGGCTGGTGGCGCGCGAGACGCGGTAATGCATGATGGCGCCGTTTGGGCCGGCGCCCGAAATGGTGTCGAAAGAGACGTCGCGCAGCGGCATCTGCGTTTCCTCGCCGGTCTGCCGGCGGGTTTCTTCGAGCCTGGTGACAACCGCGATTTCGTCGAGTGAGCCGGGTTTCTGGCGCTCCAGCCAGCACAACAGCTTGGCCACCGCCGCGCCGTCGCGGCGATGCGCGGCGCGCGAGCCGTTGATCTCGGCCTGGTTCTTGGTGGCGCGCGGAATGCGGGCAGGGTCGGGCGCGGCAACCACCGTGCCGCCATTGTCCTCGACCAGCATGCGCAGCCGGTCGGCGGCCAGCACCGGATCGAGCGCGATTTTCGCGCCGCTTTTCGCAAGTGCGGCGATCGCCGCTTCGAATTCGCCGGGCTCATGCGGAACGGCGAGCTGGGTGAGGTAGGCCGCCACCTGGCGCGAGAACTTGCGCCGATCCATGAAAAGCTGGTGCGACCCGTCGGCGGCGAGTATGGCGAAGCCGAGCGCCAGCGGCGTGTGCGGCACGTCACCGCCACGGATGTTGAAGGCCCAGGCGATGGACGATGGGTCGGTCAGCACCGCATGGGTGGCGCCGTCCTTGCCGATTGCCGTCGCCAGCCGCGCCAGCTTGTCCTTGGCGAGTTCGCCGGCAAAGCCGATCGGGTGCAACTCGACCGGGGTCACGGGTGCGGCGGGCTGATCCTTCCAGATGATGTCGATCGGGTTCCTGTCGAGTGGCACCAGCACCGCGCCGGTCTTGTCGGCGGAGGCCTGCAGCGCCTTGACCTCGCCGATCGTGTGCAGCCAGGGATCGAAGCCCAGGCGCACGCCCTTGCCGATGTTGTCCTTGAGCCAGACGGCGGGCGGATTGTCGACCAGGCTTTCGATCGAAAAGATGTCGAGATCGACCTCATTGCGCACCTGCAGCGTATAGCGCCCGTCGACAAAGACGAAGGCGCGGTCGCGCAGCACGATGGCGACACCGGCCGAGCCGCTGAAGCCGGTCAGCCATTTCAGCCGTGCCGACCGGTCGGCGACGTATTCGCCCTGGTGCTCGTCGGCGCGCGGAACGATGAAGCCGTCGAGGCCATTGGCGCCCAGCCACTGGCGCAGCAGCGCCACGCGCGGCTTGCCGACCGCCGGATCGCCCGCGGGATCGAAGCTCTGGAACATGATGGGCCTCCTTGGTATCCGCTCGACCGTAACCTATGGGCCTGGAAAGCGGAATCGATTTTCCGGCTGGTGCAAATTGCTACAGCGTCCGCCGGGTGACAACCAAATGAGGCTGGTCCAGCCATGAATGAAGGAGGCGGCGGCATTCTCTTGCCGACACGCATCGAAGTCCAGCAACCGGGACCGTTGAGGGCCGGCAACCGCCTTGCCGGCCTCAGTGCTTGAGATGGATCGTCACCCAGCCTTCGCGGTGCAACGTACTGACATGGCGGAAATTCTGGCCGACATAGGCCGAGATCACAGCGTCGCGCTGGCGGTCGAGAATGCCTGACAGCACGATCGAGCCGCCAAGCGTGATATGCCCTGCCATTTGCGGCGCCAGCCGCATCAGCGGCCGCGCCAATATGTTGGCGACGATGAGGTCGAAGGGCGCGCGCCTGGCAAAGATCGGGTGGTGAAAGCCAGGCGCGGTCACCGTCTCGATCAGGCCCTTGACGTGATTCAGACGCGCATTGGCGGCGGCAACCTTGACCGCGACCGGATCGATGTCGGTGGCCAGCACCGGAATATGTGCCAGCTTGGCGACGGCGATCGCCAGCACCGCACTGCCGGTACCGAGGTCGAGCGCGTTGCGCGGGTGCTCGCGCCGCACGACTTTCTCCAGCATTTCGAGGCAGCCCGCGGTGGTGCCGTGATGGCCGGTGCCGAAGGCAAGGCCCGCCTCGATCTCGATGGCGAGTTCGCCGCTGTGGCGCTTCCTGCTGTCATGCGCGCCGTGGACGAAGAAACGGCCGGCGCGCACCGGCTTCAACCCTTCCAGGGACCGTGCCACCCAGTCGATGTCGGGCAGCGCTTCGCGCTGGACCGGTCTCGACAAAGCGAGGCCGGCGAGAACATCCTTCAGCCGCGCCTCGACCGCTTCGACGTCGCCATCGGCGTAGAGCGAGACCTCGTGGATGTCGGCCTCTTCATCGACCTCCAGCACGGCGATCGGCAGGCCCTCATCCTCGAAGGCCGTTTCGAGCGCCGCGAAGATGCGCTCGGCCTCGATCTTTCCGGTGGTGAAATGGAGCCGCGTCTGGGTCATGTGAATTCTTGTCAGCCCTTCGCGGCGAGGCGCTTCAGCTTCTCCACGGCGGTGCTGGCATTCTCGCCATAGGCGATCGTGCCCGCGAAGTCGCCCTTGGCGTTGAGCAGCAGGACCGAGGCGGTGTGGTCCATGGTGTAATCGCCGTCGCCGGTATCGACCTTCTTCCAATAGATGCCGAACGCCTTGGCCATGGCATGGACCTTGTCCGGATCGCCGGTAATGCCGGTGATGCGGTCGGAGAAATTGCTGACATAGGCGTCCATCACCGGCGGCGTATCGCGCTCCGGATCGACCGAGACGAAATAGGCATGCAGGTTCTTGCCGTCGTCGCCGAGCGTCTTCAGCCAGCCGGAGAGTTCGAACAGCGTGGTCGGGCAGACTTCGGGGCAGTGGGTGAAGCCGAAGAAGACGACGCTGGGCTGGCCCCGGAAAGCGGCCTCGGTGATCGGTGCGCCTTTCTGGTCGACCAGGGTAAAGGGCGCGCCGAACGGTTCGCCGCCATAGTGACCGCGATACCAGTCGAAGGTCAGCCAGCCGATGCCGGCCGCCATCAGAACGAGAATGCCGACCAGGATAGAACGCATCATCAAAAAAGTCCGTCCGTAATGTCACGGCGCGCCGGCCAGAACCATGCACCCGTTGTAGGCCACAGTCTTAGCGGTTCGACGGGGTACACGCAAAGATGCCGCGTTGACGCAACCGGCTATGGCGGATGCCTGCGGTTTGATCCGACCTTCCGGCTTGCAATGTGTCAGCCTTGGCCCCACCTGAGACCCCGGCAACTCGAACCGCAGGAGGATTCTTTGCCGGGATTGACTGGGCCAGGATTGATCGGACGAGGATTGATTGGGCGAGGATTGATTGGGCGAAAACTGATCGGCGGTGCCTTGGCCGCGTGTGTCGTGCTTGCCGCCGGTAGCGCCATTGCCGAGGAAGTCGGCAAGGTCGGCGTCGACTGGATCGGCAACGACATCATCGTCGAGGCGATCAAGGATCCGAAAGTGGAGGGCGTGACCTGCCACGTTTCCTATTTCGATCGCAGTGTCATCGACCGCTTGCACAAGGGCAACTGGTTCGAGGATCCCAGCGATTCCTCGATCTCCTGCCGTCAGACCGGTCCGATCACCATCGGGGATATTGATACGAGCGAAGGCGGCGAGGAGGTTTTCAAACAAGGCATCAGCCTGATCTGGAAGAAGCAGGTGGTGAACCGCATCTACGACAAGGCCAACGAGACCCTGATCTATCTGTCGCATTCGCGCCAAGTCCAGAACGGCTCGGCCAAGATGTCGGTTACGACGGTGCCGCTCTATGGCCAGAACGTGGTGTGGAGCAACGGCAAGCCGAAATAGGCGGGTCGAACTCTACCCTGTCCTGTTCTGGCTGGCGATTGGCCCCGCTTGCGGGACCAATCGGTCTGACGTAAAGCCGCCGGCATGGACCGTTCTGAAGATCTCGTTGCGAAAGATCCCGAGCCGCGCATTCATCCAACCGCTGAGATGAAGGGCTGCAAGCTTGGCCGCTACGCCGCGATCGGCGAACGCGTCGTGCTGCGCGAGGTCATCGTCGGCGATTTCTCCTATTTCGAACGCCATGCCGAGGCGATCTACACGACGATCGGCAAATTCTGCTCGATCGCCGCCAACAGCCGCATCAATGCGCTGGAGCATCCGATCGAGCGGCTGACCCAGCACAAGGTCAGCTATCGGCCGAACGAGTATTTCCGCTGGCTGGGCGTCGATGCCGCGTTCCGTGAGCGGCGGCGGTCGAAGGCCGTGACCATCGGCCATGATGTGTGGATCGGCCATGGCGCGGTCATCTTGCCTGGGATCGCCATCGGCAATGGCGCCGTCGTCGGCGCCAATGCGGTGGTGACGCGGGACGTGCCGTCCTACACGATCGTTGCCGGCGTGCCGGCGAAGCCGCTCAACCAGCGCTTTGCCCCTGAAATAGCGGCACGCATCGAAGCTCTCGCCTGGTGGGACTGGCCCGTCGAGAAACTCGCCAGGGCGGTTCCCGACATGCAGGCAATGCCGATCGAGGCTTTCCTCGACCGCTGGGAAAACGACGCCGTCTGACGGAATGAAACCCCTTCCGCCATGCGGGGGTGGCGCAGCGGAAGGGGCTGGAGGTAAACCGCTGTGAAGCGGAAGGAACAGGCTCTTTGCCTGCACGGCTACAATGACCTTAAACCGATAAGGTGTGTTTTGTTCCAGATGCGCGCTTTGCGTGCATTCGATTGCGTGGGCCGTATTTTTTACCGGCGGGAACCCGAAATGGCTGCTGGTTGTTTCTTCCGGCGGACCGCATGACGCGGCGCTGTTTTGAGGGACCACATGATCGAGAAGCTTTTCACCAAATTCGCCAACCAGATCGCCCATCTCACCGGACTGCCGCTGACATTTGCGGTGTGTTGCCTGATCGTTATCGTCTGGGCGGTGAGCGGGCCGTTCTTCGATTTTTCCGACACCTGGCAGTTGGTGATCAACACCGGAACCACGATCATCACCTTCCTGATGGTGTTTCTCATTCAAAACACCCAGAATCGGGACGGCGCCGCGATCCAGGCCAAGCTCGACGAATTGATACGGGTCAGCGAGGCCAAAAACACCTTCATCGGCATCGAGCACCTGACTGAAGCCGAGGTCCAGGAGATCCGCGCCAAATGCGAGGTCGCGGCGAAGCGGCATGACGACAAAGTCGCGACCATGGCCGCAAAGAAAGTCGTGGCGGCAAAACGCAAACCGAAAAAAGAGGTAGCACGAAGCGCCGGCGGCTGAACCCGCGGTCAATCCCGAGTGTTCCGCCGGTGTTCGAGTTATGTGATCCGCACCGCAGCCAATGTTCGGGACATGCTCATCGCTTCATGAACGCCGCGAATGCATCCTTGTGGTCGGGGTGCCAGCGCGACAAGGCAGGGCGGTTTTCGATGATGTCGCCGATCGCCCAGGCCATGCGCTTTTCGTCCATGGGTCGCGCCGCCTCATTGTCGGGACACAGGATATAGAAGTCGCCCCCGACCAGCGATTCCAGCATGAAATCGATCACCTGTTCGCCCGTCCACGCTCCCGCCGGCTTTTCGGTCGCGCCCTCGGTCAGGCCGGTATAGGTGAAGCCGGGGATGAGCAGATGCGCCGACAGGCGGGCGCCGGGTTCATTGCGCAGCGCATGCGCCAAGCCCTCGGTAAAGGTTTTCACGCCAGCCTTGGAAACGTTGTAGGCGAGGTTGCCGGGCGGTGTGGTGATGCCTTGCTTGGAGCCGGTGTTGACGATCAGGCCCGGCTTGGCCGACGCCAGCATGCGCGGCGCGAAAGCTTCGACGCCATGCACCACGCCCCAGAAATTGATGTCGAGCAGCCGCTTCCAGCCGTCGCGGTTTTCCCAGGGCTTTCCGGGGTTGTCGCCGACACCGGCATTGTTCATCAGCAGCGAGACCTCGCCGAAGGCGCCGAATGCCCGGTCGGCGAGGCGATCGACCTCATCGGCCTTCGAAACGTCCGATGCGACGGCAAGCACGGCGTCGTCACCGGCAATCGCGGAGACGGCCCGCGCGGCATCGTCGAGGCGCGGCCCGCCAATGTCGGCCAGCACGATCTTCATGCCCATCAGCGCCAGCCGTTTGGCCGCGGCAAGGCCGATGCCGCTGGCGGCGCCGGTAATGACGGCGGTGTTGCCAGGGGCAAGCGCTGGCAGGGCGGTCTGGATCTCGGTGTCGGCGATCATCGGCGATGGTTTCCTTTTTTGATGGCGCCGAACTTAGCGCCGGAACGGGCCTGCGCAAGCCTCCGTCGGGCTTGTTGGGTTGACCGGCCCGGTCGGGGCTGCGCATGCTACGACGCCAAAAAGGAGATTTCCGATTGACGGATTGGGTTGCAATTCTGAAGGAACAGACCGCCACCGGCGACCGGATGGGGCGCGAGGTGCCGCAGATGCTGGCCAACCCCGATATCAGCGAAGCCCAGGTGAAGACTCTGTTTTCGGCGCTCGAGCAACAGGCCGAGTTCGTCGAGAAACTGCGCATGGCGCTGGAAAAGTTCGGCCATGATTTCTCGATCATCAAGGTGGCGGAGCGGCTGGAAGAGCGCTACGCCGATCTGGCCGCTTCGGTGGCGGAAAAGCTGAAGGCGATGCGCGGTTAGGCAATTCCACGAAACGTGTGAAGCGGTTTGCCCTCTCGGATTGCGTCAGGCAGATCGCTATTTTTCGATCACCCGCGCAAAGCGCGTGTCCGGCACCAGCCAGATCAGGGCGACGGCGACATAGAGCGCCACGCCGATCCACCGGTCGAGGAAGGTCAGCCCAACGGCCGCTATGTAGACGGCGAGCGAAATCCTTCCCTTGCGATCGCGGCCGATTGCCTTGGCGAATGCGGTGTCCGGCCCATGCAGCCGATGCAGCGCAATGACCAGGATGCTGTAGGCGGTCGCACACATTACAAGGTCAAAACCATAGACCGCGACCGGAACCGCGGCGAAATGGTTCTCGCCCATGAAGGCGGTCGTCACCGGCATCAGGGACAACCAGAACAGCAGATGCAGGTTCGCCCACAGCACGCGGCCGTCGACACGCTGCACGGTATGGAACATGTTGTGCAGATTGTTCCAGTAGATGCCGACATTGATGAACGAAAGCACGTAGCACAGGAAGACCGGCCACTGCGGCAGCAGCGCCGAAAAATCCTCGCCTTCCGGTACCTTCAGGTCCAGCACCATGATGGTGATGATGATCGCCACCACGCCGTCGGTGAATGCCTCGACCCTGCCTTTGCCCATGATCACCACCTCGGTCCGCGACGAATTGCCGAAAGATAGTAAATCGTTAGCGGATGTTGGCATGCCGATAAACGGCGTACGCAAAATTCCTCAACTATATCAGGGGAAACTTCCACCCGGATCGGTGATCGTGGTGATTGGCCTTGGTAACTTGTTGACTTTTCCCTGCCCTGCCTCTCCCCTTGCGATGCAGGCCCGGCCGAAGCAGTCGAACGGCCGGCGCTCGAATGGAGGGACTGATGAGATTTCGATTTCTGCTTGCGATAGCGACCATTCTGGCCGCCGTCTTCGGGACGTCCGCCGCCTTCGCCTACGGCGCCCACACCACGACGAGCCTCAACGTGCGTACCGGACCTGGCGCGGGATACGCCAAGGTCGGGACGTTGCCGGCCGGTCTCAGGGTCGACGTGACCGGCTGTCAGCCGGGCTGGTGCAGGATCCATGGCGGCGGTGTCAGCGGCTGGGCCAGTTCCGGCTATCTCTCGCGGACCCAAGTCGTGCATCCGCCGGTTATCATCGTGCGCCCGCCGCATCGGCCGCCGCACTGGCATCATCGGCCCCATCACCGTCCTCCCCACCACCGCCCGCCGCACAAGCCGCGTCCCGGCAAGTGCAAGATCGCACCTGGTTTCTCCTGCAAGTAGGCCCGGTTTTTTCTGCAAACAGGACTGATTGCGCCTAGTACGGCAAGGGTGCCGTGATGGATCGGGGCCGCTGGCCCCGATCCATTTTTTTGCGATCATCGGCTTGCTGGCCGGGCAACGCCAGCGTGGTGTCAGGAGCATGGCCGTCGACCGGAACGTCGGCGGTGAGGACGCGTTAACGTCGCGACCCCTGAACCTGATGACGAGGTTGGCCATGGCCTTTCGCGATCTGGCGCAAACTCACAACGAAGCCGGCAGCGACGTCCTCGCGATCCCGACTGTCGCGACGATGATCGCGGTGCTGTTTGCCGGCAGCACGGTGCTGACGCCTCTCTATATCGTCTACAAGCAGCAATTCGGCTTTTCGCAGATCACCTTGACGCTGATCTACGCGGTCTATGTCGTCGGCAATCTCGGCGCCCTGCTGGTGTTCGGCAGCGTTTCGGATGTCGTCGGGCGCCGGCCGGCGGCGCTTGCAGCCATGATCGTCGCCGTCATCAGCGCGGTTGTGTTCCTGTTTGCCGGCAATGTCGCGTCGCTCGATGTTGCGCGGATCCTGAGCGGACTTGGCATCGGCGTGGGCGCCGGGACGGGAACCGCGTGGATCGCCGAGCTTCTTCCAGAGGCCGGCAGGTCGCGCGCCAGCGTCATCGCCACCAGCACCAACTTTCTCGGCCTCGGTTTCGGGGCGCTTGTTTCGGGGCTGCTGGCCCAATACGAGCCGTGGCCATTGCGTCTGGTCTTCATTGTCTACCTGGCGGCGCTCGCGGTGGTGACGATCATGGTCTGGCGCACGCGCGAAACGGTGATGAAGCCAGGCGGCCTTGGCAAGGTCTCCATGCGGCCGCGGCTTTCCGTGCCGGCGCAGATCCGTTCGCGCTTCGTGGCGCCGGCGGTGACCGGCTTTGGCGCGATGGCGCTGGTCGGCTTCTATGCGGCGGTGGCGCCGAGCATCCTGGCGCAGCAACTGCATGAGGCCAACCACGCCGTGGCCGGTGCGCTGTTCTTCGAACTGGCGATGGTCGCGGCAATCAGCATCGTGGCGCTGGCGCGGATGGGGAGCAGCAAGGCGATGCTGGCCGCGCTGGCCTTGATGATCCCAAGCACCATGCTTGTGGTGGCGGCGCAGATGCTGGCCTCGATGGCGCTGATGATCGCGGCGACGGCCTGCTGCGGCGTGGCGGCAGCGCTCGGCTATCGCGGCGGCCTGCAAGTGGTGAACGAGATCGCGCCGCGGGATCGCCGCGCCGAGGTCGTGTCCAGTTTCTTCATCTGCTGCTTTGTCGGCAACGCCTTGCCTGTCATCGGCATCGGCGTCGTGTCGACTTATGCCAGTGCTGTCGCCGCCAGCCTGGCCTTCGCGGCCATGATCATCGCGTTCGCGCTGGTGGCGCTCGCCTTCGGGCTCGGACAGAGGCGCTGAGACCGCCGCGCCAGCCCGGCAAGGCACGCCGGCAAGGCGGGCCGGCATCAGCCGTTCGGCGTTTCAGGCGCCATGTTCGCGCGCTGGCGCGGCACGCCAAGCCCGGTGTCGGGCGGTTCGCCGGCAGCCGGCCTGTTCTCGATCATGTGCAAGCTGCGCCAGCCGCCGAAGCGGTAGTAGATCGCGGCCAGGATCAGAGACGTGATCGAACCGGCCGGAAAACTCCACCACAGCGCTTCCTCGCCGATCACGCCGCGCATGTAATAGGCAAAGCCGGTGCGCACGACGAGCACCGAGATGACCAGGATGATCAGCGGCGGCATCACGGCACCCGTGGCGCGCACCGTGGCGAACAGCACGATGGTGATGCCGAACAGGATGAACGACCAGGACGCGGCCGTGTTGATATGGGCGGCGATATCGATCGCCGCGCTGTCGCTGCTCAGGAACAGGCTCAGGATCGAACGGTCGAAGACCCATAGCAGCGCGACGAGGGCGCCGGTCAGGACAAGGTTGAAACCGACGCCGGAGGCGGCGATGCGGCCGATCCGGTCCCAGCGACCGGCGCCGACATTCTGCGCCGCCATGGAAGAGACCGCGGCGCCGATGGCGAGCGCCGGCATCTGGATGTAGGTCCAGAGCTGCGCGGCGATGCCGTAGGCGGCGGCGACCTGCGAACCATAGGAGTTGACGATGCCCATCACCGTCAGGGCGGCCGCCGAGATGACGATCATCTGCAGGCCCATCGGCACGCCCTTGAAGACGACGATGCGCAGCAGCGCCGGATCCGGGCGCAGCAGGACGAGATTGGCGCCGGCCAGCCGCAACGGATGCTTGCGCGCGTAGAGCACGACGAGGATGGCGACGACGCTCACGGTCTGGCCGATCAGGGTCGAGGTGGCGGAACCGGCGATGCCGAGTTCAGGAAACGGGCCGATGCCGCGGATGAGCAGGGGATTGAGCACGATGTCGAGCACGACCGCCAGCGCCATGAAGATGAAGGGGGTGCGTGAATCGCCCGCACCGCGCAGCACGGTCATGACGAAGGACAGAAGGTTCATCATCGGCACGGCGACGAAGATGATGCGCAGGTAGGAGCGTGCGAGCGGCAAGGCATCGGCCGGCGTGCCGAGCGCGCCCAGGATGGCATCGACCCAGATCCAGCCGCAGACCGCGAACACCACTGAAACGAGGAAGAAGAAGGTGGCGCTGGTGCCGACGATGCGGCGCGCCTCGGGCAGGTCGCGGGCGCCGACCGACTGCGCCACCAGGATGGTGGCCGCCATGCCGATGCCGAACACCGTGCCGAGGATCAGGAACAGAACGAGGTTGGCGTTGGACGTCGCGGTCAGCGCCGACTCGCCGAGGAAGCGGCCCACCCAGACGGCGTTGACCGAGCCGTTCAGCGATTGCAGCACGTTGGAGCCGAGCACCGGCAAGGCGAAGAGCAGCAGCGTGCGCGGGATCGGGCCGCTGGTCAGGTCGCCGGTACGCCGGCGTGCGGGCATTTTTTCGTCCATGGCGGCCAACCTGGCAAATGTGACTCTGGCCCGCGACGATATCGCAGGCCGGACCGAGATGCACCCTGCGCCGAGGCGCAGTGACCGTCGATCGGTCAGGCACGCCGTAATGGAATTCCATCGGCAAGAACGTCGTCCGGCTGCGTGCGCTTATGAACCAGGACATCATCGACCTCCCGCTCAGGTCTTCGTGCGGCCCAACCTGTCGGCAGCCGGCAAGATCATGGCCGTGTCGAGCAGGACGGCCGAGCCGATCGATGCCGGCGTGCCGAAGGACGCGGAATTCCTGAAGTAGGCCTTCACGACCTGCACAGGCGGACGCGCCAGGCGCGCCCGCTTGAGCAGTGATCCTTACTTCTTGCCGAGACCCGGCAGCGTGACCTGATAGACCAGGAACATGGTGTCGACATCGGCGCCGTCATCGGCCTTGTAAGGCGCGCCGACCTGGAAGCCGTCCTGGGCGAGGAAGTCATTGTCGTTGCCGACGAACAGGAAATAGTCGTCGGGCAGCTTCGGATCGAGGACGCTGGCCAACGACATGGCTTCCCACTTCTCCGAAAGCTCGTTGTGGTCCTTCGCGCCGCCATTGTGCAGGCCGAAGTGGCCAAGCGCGGTGGCGTCGTTGATGTCGATGAACGGCGTCAGCTTGGCCGGCGTCACCGAGGGATCAAGCACGCCCTTGGGGGCGACCGGCTTGTCGGCCGCATCGAAGGCGCCGCCTGCGATGTCGGTCGCGCCGGAGACGTCGACGATGTTGATCTGGCGGTAGAGCGAAGCGTCACCCTTCTTCAGGCCCTGGCCGTTGCCGCTGTCGCGCGCCAGCATCAGGAAGGACGTGGCCGAAAGCGCCACGATCTCGCTCTGCGCGGCGATTTTGGTCTTGCCCTTGGCGTCCTTGAACACCGGCAGCGGCACGACATATTCGTGCGCGAGCTTCAGATGGGCGAGGTCGGAGGCATCATAGACCAGCGCCCGCGTGTTCTGCCGTGTCGAGGGTGAATCGCCGCCATCCTGCCGGGGCGCCGACTGCAGCACGGCGATCAGGAAGTTGCCGTCCGGCGTCATCGCCATGCCTTCGAGGCCCTGGTTGTTCTGGCGCCCGGTTTCGGGATCCTTCGGATCAGGGTCGGCGGCGCCCGGACCGGGATTGTCGGAGGAGAAGTTCGGCGCTCCTTTGCGCATCGGCACGAGAGCCGCAGGCGGCTGGGTCGCCGACATCAGGCGGCCTTGCGCGGAGAACCTGTAGATGTTGGGGCCGTACTCGTCGGAGATGAACATCGAGCCGTCCGGCAGCCGTACGATGGCTTCATTGTCGAGCGCGAGCTTGCCATTGGTGGCGACGGGCAGCATCGGCATGTCGCCGGCCGCGGCGCGTACGTCCGACAGCGGATCGAGGCCGGTGGCATCGGCGCCCGTGTCGTCTGTGAGAAGCATGGTGTCGGCAAGCGTCGCCTTGACGCCCGTCTGCTCCTGGCCGGCGGCGGGAGCAGCGCCCGGCGCGACAGGCGTGAACTCGATGGTGATGGTGTTGAGGCGCGGCCGGTAGTCGGTGGTGCCGGCGACATTGTAGCCACGGTCGGGCAGTAGCCAGAGCGATCCCTTGTAGGTGCCGGCATCATGTGTCCAGCCCGAAATGTCGATCGCCATGCCCGAGCCCGAGCCGAAGGTCTCGCCGAACTTGTCGCGCTGGTCGGCCGGGATGCGGCCGACGCCGACAAGGCCCTTGTTGATGTAAGCCACGCCATCGGCAAGCGCCGGGGTGAGGGCGGTGAACAAGGCCAGCGCGACGCCGAGCGAGGCGGTTCGGTACAGGTGTTTCATGGACAATCCTCTTTATGACGAAGCACGCCGGAGCGGCCGAAGGAAAAATGAAAAAGAGGGTGCCGCATCGATGATGCCGCGCGCGCCTCCCCGAAAGCGATCTAAGGCGTCAACATGATGCTTGCGTGACAGTGGGCGACACGGGTCAGCCGGTATCTCCATGTGCTGATAAAAAACGCTGGAGAGCGGGAATTGGTGACCTCCATGGAGCGTCCCTGGCATAATAGGCACTTATGTCTAGTACGGATATGATGCCGGCTTCGAACTGACCGGGAGGGTTGAAGCCGCACTGTCGCGCCGTGGTCATCGGGGGCGGCGTTGTCGGCGCCTCGGGTGGATTTGGCTACACGATCGGCAAGAGCGTCGCGCTGGCGTTGGTGGACGACGGTTTCGCTGGGGAGGGGATGGCGCTTTGCGTGCACATTGTCGGCGTCGAATGGACGGCGCGGGTCATCGCGGCCTCGCCCTACGGTCCCCAGGGCAGGGCGATGCGGCAATGAGGAGGAGTTTCTGATGGTCGATGACGCTGCACGGGATACCAGGCGCGAACGCCGGCGCGGACGCATGGGCGAGGCAGGCAGCGAATCGAGCCGTAGGCCCAATTACCGGTCGCTGAAGAATCCATTCCTGCCGCAGCCGATCTTTTCCGACGACCAGGTGGCGTCGATCCACGACACGGCGCTGCGCGTGCTGAAAGAACTGGGCATCAAGGTGCTGCTGCCCGAGGCGCGCGAGGTGCTCGCCCGCGCCGGCGCCCTGGTCGACCCCGACACCGATATGGTGCGCATCGGTCGCGACATGGTGGCGGCAGCCTTAGCCTCGGCGCCGCGATCGATCCACGCTTATGCCGGAGCGCGCGATCGCGACCTGTCGCTCGAACTGGGCTCGATGACATTCCTGGCGGGCTCCGGCGCGCCCAATGTCACCGATCTCGAGCGCGGCCGGCGGCCCGGGACGCTGGTCGCCTTCGAGGAGTTGATCAAGCTGGTGCAGCATTTCGACGTCTTGCACATGCTGGGGCCGTGCATCGAACCGCAGGACATCGACAATCGGTTCCGCCACTATGCCGTCAACCGGGCGCAGCTGACCCTGTCGGACAAATTCCCGTTCGTGTTCGCGCGTGGCACGCCGCAGGTCGATGACAGTTTCGAGATGATCAGGCTGGCGCGCGGGCTGTCCGAGGACGAGTTCCGCTCGGGCGCGCATTGCTACACCGTCATCAACACCAACTCGCCGCGCCAGCTCGACATTCCGATGGCGCAAGGCATCATCGATTTCGCCAAGGCGGGCCAGGTCCTGATCATCACGCCGTTCTGCCTGGCCGGTGCGATGGCGCCGATCACCGTGGCCGGCGCGCTGACCTTGCAGCATGCCGAAGCGCTGGCCGGGCTGACGCTGGCGCAGATCGTGCGGCCGGGCGCGCCGGTGGTCTACGGTTCCTTCTCCTCCAATGTCGACATGAAATCGGGCGCACCGGCCTTCGGCACGCCGGAGCACGTCAAAGCCACACTGGGCGCAGGCCAGCTGGCGCGCTTCACCGGTCTGCCCTGGCGCTCGGGGGGCGGCAGCGCGGCCAACACTTCGGACGCGCAGGCCGCGCACGAGACGCAGTTCGCGCTATGGGGCTCGGTGCTGTCGGGCGCCACCGTCTGCATCCACGCGGCCGGCTGGCTGGAAGGGGGCTTGAGCGTTTCCCTGGAAAAGCTGGTCACCGACATCGAGGCGCTGCAGACGGTCGCGGAACTTTGTGCGGCGACCCCCGGCGACGACGACGCAATAGGCTTCGAGGCGATCGCCGAAGTGCAGCCGGGCGGCCACTTCTTCTCGGCCGGCCACACCATGGCGCGCTACCGCACCGCCTTCTACGAGCCGCTGGTGGCCGACTGGTCGAATTTCGGCAACTGGACGCAAAGCGGCTCGAAGACCGCCACCGAACGCGCCACCGGCATCTGGAAGCGCACCCTTGCCGATTTCGAGCCGCCGGCCGCGGCGGCCGCCACGTCAGGCGTGCTCGACGCGTTCATCGCGCGGCGCACCGAAGAGGGTGGCGCGGCGCCAGTGTCGTGAGATAGTTTGCAGACCCATCATCCCGAATTGTGGCCGTGATCCCGGAACCCGCGGCGCGTCCCACGCATTCATGGATGCGGGCCAATGCCTGGCTCCATCCGCGAGCCGTTGAGGGAGGACGACATGGGTTTCGACCAGTACCACGAACCGCCGGAAGAATTGTCGCAGGAAGTGCGGACCTTTGCCCGCATGATCACCTCGCTGATCGAGGAGGCGGAAGCGATCAGCTGGTACGAACAGCGCATGTCGGTCGAGAAGAACCCGCAGGCCAAGGCGATCATGAAGAACGCGCAGAGCGAGGAGTTCAAGCATTTCGGCATGGACCTCGAATTCCTGCTGCGCCAGAAGACGGACTGGCGCGTGGAACTGAAGGAAATCCTGTTTACGACGGGGGATATCGTGAAGGCCGGGGAGAAGGGCGAGAAGAAGGTGGATTGAGGCCGGACGTCAGCCTTCGAGGCTGGCAGCCTCACACTGGCAGCACAAACCCGTCCAGTACGCGCTTCTGGCCGGCCTTATCGAAGTCGATGGTCAGCTTGTTGCCCTCGATGGCTGAAATGTTGCCGTTGCCGAATTTCTGGTGGAAGACGCGGTCGCCGACGCTAAAGGCGGACGGCGTGTCGGAGACGGATTTGGCGACCAGCTCGCCATCGATGGTGCGGCCCTTGACGCTGGTGCGGCCGGCGCCGTAGCCGGAGTCTGTTTCCCCATAGCCGATGCGTTCGACCTGATGGCCCGAGCGCGTGCCCCAGTTGCGGTCGGTCGCCTCGGTGCGGTTGGCCTGCGCGCGCTGCCAGCCCGGCGTCGAATAGGTGTTGGAGAAGGCGCCGGATTTTTCCCCGCCGCCCGAATTGCCGCCGATATTGTCGAAGCGCGAGGCGCCATAGGGGCTCTGTCTTCCCGCCCCCTGGCCGCCGCCACGGCCGGATGCGAACGAGCCGCCGCCATAGGGATTGCCGTAGCCGCCATAGGAGTTGCCGGCTTCGGCGACCTCGACATGGGCTTCCGGCAGTTCCTCGAGGAAGCGCGACGGGATGGTCGATTGCCAGAGCCCGTGGATGAGGCGGTTGGAGACGAACCAGATATGCAGGTTCTTCTTGGCCCGCGTCAGCCCGACATAGGCGAGACGCCGCTCTTCCTCGAGCCCCGAGCGGCCGCCTTCGTCGAGTGCGCGCTGATGGGGAAAGAGGCCTTCTTCCCAGCCGGGCAGGAAGACGGTCTCGAATTCGAGGCCCTTGGCCGAATGCAGCGTCATGATGGAGACGGCATCGAGCCCGGCATTCTGCTCGGCATCCATGACCAGCGCGACATGTTCGAGGAAGGAGCGCAGCGATTCGTACTCCTCCATCGAACGGATCAGTTCCTTCAGGTTCTCAAGCCGCCCGGGGGCTTCCGCCGAGCGGTCGTTCTTCCACATGTCGGTGTAGCCGCTCTCCTCGAGAATGGTCTCGGCGAGTTCGGTGTGCGGCGTGGTTTCCAGCGCCTTTTGCCAGCGTTCGAAATTGGCCGCGACCTCGCGCAGCGCGGCGCGCGGTTTCGGCTTCAGCTCGTCGCTTTCCGCCAGTGTACCCGCCGCCTCCAGCATCGGGATGCGCAAGGCGCGCGCGGTGTCGTGGATCTGGCGGATGGTCGCTTCGCCCAAGCCGCGCTTGGGCACATTGACGATGCGCTCGAAGGCGAGGTCGTCGGTGCTGTTGGCGACGACGCGGAAGAAGGCCAGCGCGTCGCGGATTTCCATGCGCTCGTAAAAACGCGGACCGCCGATGACGCGGTAGTTAAGGCCGAGCGTGATGAAGCGGTCCTCGAAGGCGCGCATCTGAAAGGACGCGCGGACCAGGATCGCCATATCGTTCAAATTGTGCTTCTGGCGCTGGTAGGCCTCGATGGTCTCGCCGATGGCGCGGGCTTCCTCCTCCGAATCCCAGGCGGCGTGGACGTTGACCTTGCCGTCCTCGGGATCGTTGCGGTCGGTGAACAGCGTCTTGCCGAAACGGCCCTCATTGTAGGCGATGAGATGGGAGGCGGCGCCCAGTATGTGCGCGGTCGAGCGGTAGTTGCGCTCCAGCCGGATGATGGTGGCGCCCGGAAAATCCTTGTCGAAGCGCAGGATGTTGTCGACCTCGGCGCCGCGCCAGCCGTAGATCGACTGGTCGTCATCGCCGACGCAGCAGATATTGACTTTGTTTTCGCTCACGGGCTGTTCCGCGCCTGCCGGCGCGGGCCTTCCGCGGGGGCCTCGCAACGGCTCGGACGCCCGGTCGGGCTTGCGGCCTTCGGCCGAAACTGCTGATTCGTCCTCTGGAGTTGCCGGTCTATAGCTAGCCGCTTCCGTTTTATCCGAAACACCGGAAAAACTTGGAGCGCGCCCACCCGGAGAACCACTTCGCGCTGGTTGTGGTCCGCTCGGCCTCTGCGCCAGAAGCCGCAGCCACATGTATTGGGCAGTGTTGGTGTCCTGGTACTCGTCGACGAGGATGTATTTGAACCGCCGGTGATAGTCCTTCAGCACATCGGGATTGGCGCGGAGGATGCGGATCGGGTGGCAGAGCAAATCGCCGAAATCGCAGGCGTTCAGCGTCTGCAGCCGCTCCTGATAGGACTTGTAGAGCTCGCGGCCCTTGCCGTTGGCGAAGCTGCGCGCATCGCCCTCGGCGATGTCGGCCGGACCCTGGCCCTTGTTCTTCCAGCCGTCGATCATCTGGGCGAACTGTTTCGCGGGCCAGCGCTTGTCGTCCAGGCCCTCGGCCTGGATCAGCTGCTTGATCAAGCGCACGACGTCGTCGGTGTCGAGGATGGTGAAGTCGGACCTCAGCCCGGCAAGCTCGGCGTGGCGGCGCAGCAGCTTCACGCCGATCGAGTGGAAGGTGCCGAGCCACGGCATGCCCTCGACATTGCCTTCGCCGATCAGGATGCCGATGCGCTGCTTCATCTCGCGCGCGGCCTTGTTGGTGAAGGTGACGGCCAGGATCTGCGAGGGGAAGGCCCTGCCGGTGGCAAGGATGTGGGCGATGCGGGTGGTCAGCACGCGCGTCTTGCCCGTGCCGGCGCCGGCCAGCACCAGAACCGGGCCTTCGGTGGTCTCCACGGCCAGCCGCTGCTCGGGATTCAAGCCCCTGAGATAGTCGGGCGCATTGTTTTGGCCGCCGCGGGCAGCCATGGCGCGCGCGGCAATGCCCGACGGGGCCGTGGGCCGCGCATTGGGTTCGTCGAAAAAGGGCATGTCTTCGGAAAAGCCGGACATCTCCCCCGAATGTAGTGATTCGGGAGGGAAAGACCAGAACTGTCTACGTTTTGTTCCGGTAAAGTGCCCGATACGGCGGCTTCACCGATATGGGAACCGCCGTTGTGGAACAATCCCAGGCGGAACGAGGTTGCTGCCCGCGGGTCCGCGACCTACGCTTGACAGGCGCCGCCGTCGGGAGAAAGTTGCACGGGCAACACGCCATGCCGGGTTGCCCTTGCCCGCCCCATGCGCGCAACAGTCGAAGGAGTATCATCTTGGCTGTCACCATCACCTCCCTCATTCTCTTCCTCATAGGCCTGGCGCTTGGCGCCGGCGGCATCTGGTTGGCTTCGCTGGGCGGCAGTTGGTACTACATCATCGTCGGTCTCGCCTTCCTGGTCGCCGCCTGGCTGCTCTACCGGCGCCGTTCCACGGCGCTCTGGCTCTACGCGGCGATCGTGCTCGGCACGCTGGCCTGGGCGGTCTGGGAAACCGGCTTCGACTGGTGGGAACTCGGTCCCCGCGGCGGCATCATCGTGCTGGTGGCGTTGTGGCTGCTGACGCCGTGGGCGCGGCGCGGCCTTGCCGGTCCGGACGGGCGAGCCCCTTTGATCCTTGCCGTGCTGGCATCGCTGGCGGTGGCCGGCTATTCGATGACCACGGACCCGAAGGACATCGGCGGCGCCCTCGACACCGACAAGGTGATCCCCAACGCCAATCTCGGCGGCGATGTGCCTGCGGGCGAATGGCACTATTACGGGCGCACGCAGTTCGGCCAGCGCTATTCGCCGCTCGACCAGATCACGCCGGAAAACGTCGCCAACCTGAAGCCGGCCTGGACCTATCGCACCGGCGACGTCAAGGGCCCCGACGATGTCGGCGAGACCACTTATCAGGTGACACCGCTCAAAGTGGGCGACACGCTCTATATCTGCACGCCGCACAACTTCGCCATCGCCGTCGATGCGGCGACCGGCAAGGAGAAGTGGCGCTACGATCCCAAGATCAAGCTCGACAAGGACCGCCAGCACCAGACCTGCCGGGGCGTCTCCTATTATGCCGACGCAGCAGGCGCCGCCGGCCAGCCCTGCGCGGCGCGCGTCTACCTGCCGACCTCGGATGCGCGGCTGATCGCGCTCGACGCCGCCAACGGGCAGGTTTGCCCGGCCTTCGCCGAGGGCGGCACGCTCAATCTGTTGACGGGCATGCCGTATCCGAAGTCGGGCTATTACTACTCGACCTCGGCGCCGCTGATTGCCGGCGGCAAGATCATCGTCGGCGGGGCGGTCAACGACAATTATTCGACGCAGGAGCCGTCCGGCGTCATCCGCGCCTATGATGCGAGCAGCGGCAAATTGCTGTGGAACTGGGATTCCGGCAATCCGGACCAGACGACGCCGCTGCCGGCCGGCCAGACCTACACCGCCAACTCGCCCAACATGTGGTCGACGCCGAGCGCCGACGAGAAGCTCGGCCTGCTCTACGTGCCGCTCGGCAACCAGACGCCGGACCAGCTCGGCATGGGCCGCAGTGCCAATGTGGAGAAATTCTCCTCCTCGATCACCGCGCTGGACCTCAACACCGGGCAGTTGAAATGGGTGCGCCAGACCGTGCACCATGACCTCTGGGACATGGACGTGCCGGCGCAGCCGAGCCTGATCGACATCACCAAGGCCGACGGCTCCGTGGTGCCCGCGCTGGTCGGGCCGACCAAGCAAGGGGACCTCTATGTGCTCGACCGGCGCACCGGCGAGCCGGTGATTGCGGTCAAGGAAGTGCCGGCGCCCGGCGGCGCCATCGAGGGCGACCACACATCGCCGACGCAGCCCGCGTCCGATCTTTCCTTCAACCCGCCGCCGCTGACCGAGCACGATATGTGGGGCATCACCATGTTCGACCAGCTGGCGTGCCGCATCGCGCTTCACAAATTGCGCTATGAAGGCCGCTACACGCCGCCTTCGCTGCAGGGATCGCTGGTTTATCCCGGCAATTTCGGCACGTTCAACTGGGGTGGCGTGGCGGTCGATCCGGTGCGGCAAGTGATGTTCGGGATGCCAACCTATCTTGCCTTCACGTCGCGGCTGGTGCCGCGCGCCGACGTGCCGCCGCCGGGCGACACCAAGGGCAGCGAGCAGGGGTTGAACCGCAATGACGGCGCGCCCTATGCCGTGGTGATGGGACCGTTCCTGTCGCCACTCGGCATTCCCTGCCAGGCGCCGCCCTGGGGCTACGTCGCGGGCGTCGATCTTCGCACCGGCGCGATTGCCTACAAGCACCGCAACGGCACCGTCTATGACATGACGCCGCTGCCGTTGCCGTTCAAGGTCGGGGTGCCCGGCATTGGCGGCCCGATGATCACCGCCGGCGGTGTCGCCTTCCTGGGTGCCGCGGTCGACGACTATCTGCGCGCCTACGAGCTGACGTCAGGCAAGCAGCTCTGGCAGGCGCGGCTGCCGGCCGGAGGGCAATCGACGCCGATGACCTACACCGTCGCGGACGGACGCCAGTTCGTGGTCATCGTCGCCGGCGGCCACGGCTCGGTGGGCACCAAGCCGGGCGATTACGTGATGGCCTACGCGCTGCCGAAGTAGGCAGGCGGGGTTACCGGGTCCGGCGAGCCGACGATCAGCCGAGCCCCAGATGGCTCTTTAGGCTCGGCACCGAGCCAAGCACTTGGTTGGTCAGATCGGGGCCCGCGGCCGCCTCGGCCTGCTGGACAAGCGTCTCGCCAGCCTTCTGGATCTGCGCCAAGTCGAGGCCGGAGGCCTTGAGCGCCGCGAGGCCGTTGACCAGCGCGCCGGCCTTTTCGCCGAGAACGCCGCCAAGCGCGCCCTGCAGCGACGACAGGAAGCCGCCACCGCCGCCGGCCGGGGCGGCCATGACGTCATATTTCTGCGCCAGCGCATCGGCGCCCGGAATCTTGGCGAAGAAGGAGGAGGCGCTGGTGCCTTCGGCCTCGTGCTCGAGCACCGAGAAAATGGTGCCGACGACCTTTTCGGTCGTGGCCTGGTCGAGACCGGCCTTCTGCGAGACGGTGTTCACGATGTCCTGAACGTCCATGACTTCACCTCAACTTTGGGTTTTCAAGTTCGCGGGCTGGCGCTTGCGGCTGCGGACCCTGACCATGGACTTGCGGCTTGCCGCGACAACGGCCGCGCGCATCGCCAGAACGGCCGCCACTGCTGCCACGAAGGCGGTTGCCAGGATCGGCGACGGCATGGTCATCGGCATTGTTCCTTTCAGATCGGGCCTATAGGACCGAGGGCGACCGGCCAGCCAGTTTCCCCCACTATTGTGGCAGCGCCATCAAGATTTGTCACCGATGACAAAAACGTGATGATCCTCGGCCGACCGACGGCCGCGAGGCAGCGAGATGTCACGCTCCGGTGACTGGACGATGAGAGGCTCGCCCCTATCTTGCGACCGGCAAGGACACCGCAGTCGCGACGAGATCGGGGAAGCCCATGGCCGACGTCACCACCAAACCCGTCATCACCCAGGCGATGATCGATGCCTATGACGAATACACGCATCTGACACTGGATCGCCGCCGCTTCATGGAGCAACTGACCAGGCTTGCCGGATCGGGCGCGGCGGCCGCCGCGATCGCGCCGATGCTGGCGGCGAACTCGGCCCAGGCGGCGATCGTCGCCGACAACGATGCCCGCGTGAAGGGCGAGGACATCACCTATCCCGGCAGCGGCGGCGAGATGAAGGGCTATCTGGTCAGGCCTGCGGACCAGGCCGGCAAGCTCGGCACGGTCGTCGTCATCCATGAAAACAGGGGACTCAACCCGCATATCCGCGACGTCGCCCGGCGCGTGGCGCTGGAAGGGTTCGTGGCGCTCGCGCCGGATTTCCTGTCGCCGCTCGGCGGCACGCCCACTGACGAGGACAAGGCGCGCGACATGTTCGGGAAGCTCGACCCGGCGCAGACCGTGGCCAATGGCGTGGCGACGGTCGCCTTCCTCAAGGGCGACAAGGACGGCAACGGCAAGGTCGGCGCCATCGGCTTCTGCTGGGGCGGCGGCGCGGCCAACATGCTGGCCGTCAATGCGCCCGACCTTGCCGCGAGCGTCGCCTATTACGGCATGCAGCCGAAGGCCGCCGACGTCTCGAAGATCAAGGCCGCGTTGCTGCTGCACTATGCCGGCCTCGACGAGCGCACCAATGCCGGCATCGATGCGTTCAAGAAGGAACTCGATGCCGCGCATGTCGAATACACGGTCTATGTCTATGAAGGCGCCAACCATGCCTTCAACAACGACACCTCGGCGGCGCGCTACGACAAGAAGGCGGCCGACCTCGCCTGGGGCAGGACGATCGCCTTCCTCAGGCAGAAGCTGGCATGACCATCGCCTTCAGGCCGCCGGCGCCCAGATCGTCTTGAAGGCCGGCGACAGGGTGAAGCCCGCCGGGCGCTCCGATTTCGGCGGCGGGCGCCGCACGCCTTCCTGCAAATAGCGCAGGGCAGAGGTCAGCCCGTTCATCGTGTAGGGCTTGGCGATGACGCCGATCGCACCGGCGAAGTGGTCGGGGATGCGCTTCGGGTTGGCGGTCATGAAAATGACCATCGAGTTCTTTCTGTCGCCAATATATTCGGCAACGTCGATGCCGGTCGGGCCGTCGGTGAGATGGATGTCGACAAAGGCGATATCGGCCTGCGTGGTATCGACCATGTCCTTTGCTTCGGCGAGCGATGTTGCCCAGCCGACGACGCTGTGCCCGGCGTCCTCGACCAGGCTCTCCAACTCCATGGCCAGCAGCGCCTCGTCCTCGACGATCAGGACCTTGAGCGGTTCAATCATGACAGGTTCCCTTTGTGCTGTGGTCCATTGGGCATCGAGATGACAACGCGAGTGCCGGGACCGGCATCGCGCCACTCGATGTCGGCACGCAATTGGCGGGCAAGCGACTTGATCAGCCGCATGCCGAAGGAGGCGTCGCCATTGGCGCCCGCCATGCCGACGCCGTCATCCGAGACCTCGATGTTCAAATGGCCGTCCGGCTGGCTCATCTTGATGCCGATGCTGCCCGATCTCGTGCCGTCGGGCTTTTCCTTGAAGGCATGCTTGAGCGCGTTGGTGACGAGTTCGTTGACCATCAGCGCCACCGGCGTCGCCTTCTCGGCCGGGACGACGACGGGCTCGAGATCGAGTGTCGGGTTGATTTCCGAACGTCCCGAAGCAGTCAGCAGGTCGGAGATGAGATCCTTGGCGAAGTCGGAAACATCGAACTTGCTGACATCCTTGGACTGGTAGAGCCGGCGGTGCACGGTGCTGAGCGCCTCTATGCGCTCCAACATCGTGCCAAGCGAGCGCTTGAGGTTCGCGTCGGAGACGGTGCGGCTCTGCATGAGGATAAGCGAGGAGATCATCTGCAGATTGTTCTTCACCCGATGATCGACCTCATGCAGCAGCGTGGTCTGCGCCTCAAGCGCCGCTTCGAGCTCAGCCGTGCGTTCCTTGACGGCCTTTTCGAAACGCTCCTTGTCCGCGGTGATGCGATTTTCCCAGAGCTTCCGGTCGGAAACATCGAGTTGCGAGGCGAAGAAGAACTGCATTTCGCCTTTGTCGTTGGAGACGGGGCTTATGTAGAGCGCGTTCCAGAAGGTCGACCCGTCCTTGCGGTAATTCAGGATATCGACACTGATGTCGGTTTCATCGGCGATCGCGGCGCGTATCTGAGCGATCGCTTCCTTGTCGCTCTCCGGCCCCTGCAGGAAGCGGCAGTTCCTGCCGAGAACCTCGTCGCGCTCATAACCCGTCAGGCGCAGGAAGGCGTCGTTTGCAAAGACGATCGGATTGTCCTGCCGGCGCGGATCGGTAATGATCATCGACATGCGCGTGGCGCGGATGGCCGCCGCGAAGGGGTCGCCCTTGCCGTGCTCGACATGAAGGTCGTCGGTCATGTGCCATGCGTCCGCCGGCTCCCTGGTCCGTTTCCGTTCCATAGCGTCGCTCCAAGCCATTTTTCGCGGGAGACAACGGCTCAAAGTAGAATTTGGTTTCAATCTCGGCTGGCCTGTTGCAGTTCGTCGCAGGCGGGAACCGATGGAGGCTTTCCGCAACCGACCGCGAGGAAGGGGTTTCCCGGCTAGCCAGCCGAGGCCGGCCTGTGAAGCGCGACGCCGGCCACGACCAGCGCGATGCCGAGGCAATCGGACGGACCGGGTACCTGGCGCAGCACGACGACGCCGATTAGCGTTGCGGTGACCGGCAGCAGCGACAGCATCAGCGCGAAACTCGCACGCGGCAACCGCGCCATGGCGAGCTGGTCGCATACGTATGGAATGACCGACGAGCAGATGCCGACGCCGATGGCGGCGACGAGCAGCGGCGGCGACAAAAAGGCGGGCAGGGCGTCGGCGAAGCCAACGGGCAGCACGACGACGAAAGCGACGGGCATGGCCGCACCCAGGCCGGCGATGCCGTCGCCGGCGCCCGCGCGGGCGACACGGTGGCCAAGCACGATGTAGCCGACAAAGAGCGCGCCGTTGAGGAAAGCCCAGACCAGCCCGACCGGGTCGCTTGCCCATTTGACATCGATCAGCAGCAAGGTGCCGGTCACGGCGATGGCAAGAGCGGCCAGATTGCGGGCGCTTCTGAGGCCGGCGAGCGCGACGCCGATGGTGCCGGCGAATTCGATCGCCGCCACCAGCGAGATCGGCAGGCGGTCGAGCGCCAGGTAGAACGAACAGTTCATCACCGCCAGGCAAGCACCGAAGGCAACGAGCAGGAGCCGCGTCGGAGGATCGGCGCTGGCGAAGGTTCGCCATGGGCGGGTCAATGGCGCGAAGACCAGCGCCGCGGTGGCTATGCGCAGCCAGGCCATGCCGAGCACGCCGACTTGCGCAAAAAGCAGCACGGCGAAGGCCGGGCCGAGATAATGAAAGACAGCGCTGACAGCGAACCAGATATGAGGCGGCAATCTTGTCGCGAGCCCGGCGAGCGCGGGGCCGGCAAAGGCCGGGGTGGCAGCGGCAGGGCTGGTATGCGGGGCTTGCCTCTGGTCATCCATGGGATCAGTATCGTAGCCGATCCTCCCTATTCATATGGATGATGACCAGCTTGACCCATCATTCCTTTCCCGGAAGCAAGGAGTTTTCCATGAAACGCCTTCGAAACGAAAATGCCGACATCGACGCGGCCGACATGAAGATCCTGCGCCTGCTGGAAGAGGACGCGCGCATCAGCACCGCGGAGCTGGCCCGTTCCGTCGGCCTGTCTGCGCCGAGCGTGGCGGAGCGCATCAAGCGGCTGCAGGAGAACGGCGTGATTGAGGCCTATTGCGTCAGGATCAACCCGGCGGCGCTTGGCCTGAAACTGTCCGCGTGGCTGCGCATCCGGCCGGTGCCTGGGCAATTGTCAGTCGTGGCCGAGATCATCCGTGAGTTGCCGGAGATCGCACAATGCGACCGGGTGACCGGAGAGGACTGTTTCATCGCGCTGGCGCATGTCGGCTCGGTCGCCGAACTCGAACGGGTGATCGACCGCATCATCCCCTATGCGATGACCAACACGGCGATCATCCAGTCGTCGCCGGTGATCGCGCGCTCGCCGCTGGCGGCGATCAGGCAACGGCGCTAAGCGTGGCCGCGCTTCAGGCGGGCGCGCTTCAGGATGCTGCGCCAGCGGATCATGTCGAACGGGATCGGTTCGTTGTTGTTGGCGATGTGAAAGATCTCGTTGTCGACATTCTTGAGCGAACGCCAGAAATCGTAGTCCGATATGCGCGGATCGGCCGCCAGCCTGTCCACCTCGACCTTAATGTCGGTTTTCATGCACGTTCCTCGAACCGGCTTCGCCGCGCCGCCCGCTAAAACAACCCTGTGCGGACGTTTTCGACCGCTCCGCTGAGTCGTTCAACGGCTCAAATGGCTTGTTCCCGTTAAATCCTCGGTAAGGTTAATGCGGGTGCGAGGTGGCTTCAAGCACGCGTGCCAGCCGATTTGAGGAACCCGGCGATTTTGGATCGCGGGTGTGGCTTTGAGGCCAGACCCGGTCGCCTGGGCTTCGCCCTATTTGCGCTTGATGCCGATCGAACGGCCGGCGCGCTCGGGCATCGGGAGCACGGAGTGGGCGGCGCGCATGGCTTCGATCCTGGCCAGTACATCGGCGGGAAAGGGCGCCACCTTCGGCCCCGACATGTCGACATGCAGCGACAAGGTCTCGGACGTGGCGGCGAGCCAGCCGTCGACATGGCGGATTTCCTGATAGGCCCGCAGCCGCTTCTCGTCATGGTCGATGAGCTGGAAGGAGACCGTGACCTTGTGGTCGAGATGCAGCTCCCTGACGTAGCAGACATGGACCTCGGCGGTGTAGATGGTGAGCCGCCGCTCTTTCACATAGTCCAGCCCCATGCCCATCGCCTCGAAGGCCTCGTCCGAGCAGCGGTCGAACAGCACGTTGTAATAGGCCATGTTGAGATGGCCGTTATAGTCGATCCAGTCCTTCTCGATGTCCATGGGCCTGGAGACGAAGGGGGCGGGAATGGACATCGAAACTTCCTTGTTCTGGTGCTGGACAGAGTAGCCGGTGAGTGTCTTTACATTCTGACGCAATTTCGGATGGAAAACCGCTTCACACTTTTCCTGAAATTGCTTTAGGCATCCATACTCGCATAACAAGCGTGGGCGCTGGTCCATTCGCGGAGGAATTTATGGCTCTGAGCGACCTCAATCCGGTCGAACGCAACGAGGAAGGCATCGCGGCGGTGCTTGGCATCCTCAAGCAGCGGCTGGGCGAGCGCTTCCAGACCGGACAGGCCATCCGCTCGCAGCACGCGCATACGACCACCTATATTCCGACGCAGGCGCCCGACGGCGTCGCCTTCCCGGAGACGACGGCCGAGGTGCAGGAAATCGTGCGTGCCTGTGCCGCACACCGTGTGCCGGTGATCGCGTTTGGCGTCGGCTCGTCGCTCGAAGGCCACACCAATGCGCCGGGTGGAGGCATTTCGGTCGATACGTCGCGGATGAACCGCATTCTTTCGGTCAATCCGCAGGATCTCGACTGCACGGTGGAGCCGGGCGTCACGCGCGAGGACCTGAACCGGCATCTGCGCGATACCGGCCTCTTCTTCCCAATCGATCCGGGCGCCAATGCCTCGCTCGGCGGCATGGCGGCGACGCGGGCGTCCGGCACCAATGCGGTGCGCTACGGGACGATGCGCGAGAACGTGCTGTCGCTGACCGCCGTCATGGCCGACGGCGAGACGGTGACGACCGGCAAGCGGGCGAAGAAGAGTTCGGCCGGCTACGACCTGACCCGGCTGCTGGTCGGCTCCGAGGGCACGCTTGGCATCATCACAGCACTGACCTTGAAGCTGCAAGGCATTCCGCAGGCGATCTCGGGCGGCGTCTGCCCGTTCCCGAGCGTCGAAGCGGCCTGCAACGCCGTCATCGCGACGATCCAGATGGGCATTCCGGTGGCGCGCATCGAACTGGTCAACGCGCTGCAGATGCGGGCGATGAAGACCTATTCCAAGCTCGATTATCCCGAGAGCCCGTGCCTGTTCGTCGAGTTTCATGGCAGCGACGCCGGCGTTGCCGAACAGGCGGAGACCTTTGGGATGATCGCGGAAGAAAATGGCGGCGGGCCGTTCCTGTGGACCAGCGTTGCCGAGGAGCGCACCAAATTGTGGAAGGCCAGGCACGACGCCTACTGGGCGTCGCTGACCTTGCGGCCGGGCGCCAAGGGGCTGTCGACCGATGTCTGCGTACCGATCTCGCGCTTTGCCGAATGCGTCATGGAAACCGAGGCCGACATTGCCGAGATGGGACTTATCGCGCCCATCGTCGGCCATGCCGGAGACGGCAATTTCCACGTGCTGGTGCTGATGGATGTCAACGATCCCAAGGAAATCGCGCTGTCGGAAAAATTCGTGGCACGGCTCAACATGCGGGCGATCGCCATGGAGGGTACCTGCACCGGCGAGCACGGCATCGGGCAAGGCAAGATCGGGTTCCTGCGCCACGAACTCGGCCATGGCGTCGACATCATGCGCACGATCAAGCAGGCGCTCGATCCGCAAAACATCATGAATCCGGGCAAGATCCTGCCTGACGCGGGCTAAGGGCATCGCGAACAGCGCGTCTTGACCGCGCCGCCATTCGGGTCGAGGCGGTGCTGGCCATGGCGATGCGGCGGCTGAACGGCGAGGCCGAACGGCGGCGCCAACTGGCGGCCCGCACTTCGCTGGTCGACAATGCGCGCAAGGCGCTGGCCTTGAAGCAGAAAGCTCCGGACGGTCCCACGCACAATTCGCGCACCGCCCACGAGGGCATGCGGGCCGTGGCCAACCAGAAGGTTCCAAATCTTGTTCGGCCGGCCGAACTCGGCCGCCAGCGCAAGGCGGCCAATGTGGCGCAGGCGAAACGCGACGCACGCTAAGGGGCCGTCAACCGCCGCTCTACCCTGCAGCGGAAAGCTGCTCCCGGGCGTCCTGCGCAAGCGTCTGCAGCATGGGGCGGGTCGGGGCGAAGAAGGTCGTGCCGGTGTGCGGCGTGGAGACATCGAGCAGCCGGTCGTAGGCGCCGGGCGGGTCGCCGACATACATGCGCTGCAGCATTTTCTCCGTGACCCAGAGATATCTGCTGTAGCCGATGAAGTAGGTGCCGAATTCGTTCTGCCCGGGCCTGCCGAACGGCATGTTGTCACGCAATATGTCGTGTTCGTTGCCGTCGGCATCGACCACGGTGGCCAGCGACTTGTGCGATTTGCGCGGCGCGTCGTCATCGTCGATTTCGATGTTGTCGATCTTGGTGCGCCCAATGATCGCCTCCTGCTTGGGCGTGGGAATGCGCGCCCAGGCCTGCATGTCGTGCAGATATTTCTGGACCACGACATAGCTGCCGCCGGCGAAATCGGCATCCTCGTCACCGACCAGCGCCGAGGCGGGCAAATCGAGGCCGGCCGGGTTGGCGGTGCCGTCGACGAAGCCGAGCAGGTCGCGGGCGTCGAAATAGCGAAAGCCGATCACTTCGTCGACGACGCTGACGCCGGGACCAAGCCTGTCGAGCAGGATACGCTCGAATTCGAAGCACATGTCGGGCCGCTCGGCGCGGATGTGAAAGAGCAGGTCGCCCGGTGTCGTTGGCGCCGAATGGACCGCGCCCTTGATCGGCGCGAACGGCTTCAGTTCCAGCGGCCGCCGGCCGGGGCTGAGCCGGTCCCAGAGATCGCGGCCGATGCCGGCGATGCAGGACAGGCGCCCGCCGAGATCGCGGAATCCGACAGTCTTGACCAGATCGTCGAGTTCGCCGAGCACGGAACAAACCCTGGCCAGAGCCGGCTGATCGCCGGCGACGGTGCCGACAAGGAAAATCGCCGACTGCGATAGCGGGGCATCGACACTCTGCGCATCGATCGGCACGCGATCCCAGTTCTTGCCCGACATCCGAGAATCTCCACTTTCCCCGGATTTGTTTCAGATCGTCCGACATGACGCAACACGGGATGAATTGCCTCTTTATAGACACGCGGATGCGGGTAGAGTGCGGCGGAATTGCAATCAACCTGTTCGGAGCTGATGCTCGCACGCCTGTTCGTGATCTTCGGTGGCCTGTTCGTGCTGGTGCTGCTTGCGGCGCTGGTGGTGCCGCATTTTATCGACTGGACCGGCTACCGCGCCGAGTTCGAGCGCGAGGCAAGCGCCATCCTCGGCCGCAAGGTAACCGTGCAGGGCGACGCCACGGCAAGGCTGCTGCCGTTTCCCTCGGTGACCTTTTCCAACGTCGCCGTCGCCGGTGGCCCCGACGGCCAGCCGGCCATGACCGTCGAGACGTTTTCGATGGACGCGGAACTGGCACCCTTTCTGCGCGGCGAGGTGCTGATCTTCGACATGCGGCTGGTGCGGCCGAAGGCGACCATCGACATCGCCGCCGACGGAACCGTCGATTGGGCCATGCGCCCGTCCTCGCCCTTCGACCCCGGCCAGGTCTCGATCGAGAAACTGACTGTGACGGAAGGGCAGATTGAACTGCGCCATGCCGCCGGCGGCCGCAGCCACATCTTTTCGGAGATCAACTCGACCATTTCGGCCAAGTCGCTGGCCGGTCCGTGGCGCATGGATGGCACGTTGCGGCTGGACGGGTTGCGGACCACGGTCGCGGCGTCGACCGGCAAGGCCGAACCCTCCGGGCAGATGCGGTTACGGGTGAAGGCGGATCCCGACACCTATCCGCTGGTCATCGAGACCGACGGCAATGCCGGCATCGTCAACGGTGCCGCCGTCTATTCCGGCCAGTTCAAGATTTCGGGCGCGGACAAGGATAGCGCGGGCAAGAATTCAGCCGAGTTGCGCGGCACGGACGGCGAGACGGTGAAAGTCAGCACCGGCAAGTCCGATCCGGGCTTCCGGCTGAACGGCAAGTTCTCGCTCGATCACCAGAAGCTTGGCGTCGACGAATTCCGTTTCGAGACCGGTCCGCTCGACAATCCCTACACCGCCGATGGCAAGGCCTCGGTCGATCTCGGCCAGAAACCGAGTTTCGCCATCGAGGCCAATGGCGCGCAGGTTCAGTTCGACGAGGCGGTGGGTGCCCAGGCGGGTACGGGCCTGACGCTGGATCAGCGCATCGCCGGGTTGGAACAGGCGCTGCTCGATCTGCCGAAGCCGACCATTCCCGGCACGGTCGAGGTCAAGTTGCCGGCGGTGGTGGCCGGCGACACGACGGTGCGGGATGTTCATCTTTCGGCCGAGCCGGTCGGTGACGGTTGGTCGGTGAAATCGCTGGCCGCGACCTTGCCCGGCCGCACCAAGCTGGAAGCCGATGGCAATGTCATGCTCAACGTACAGGGCCATTTCGGCTTTACCGGCTCGTTGCTGCTGGCCGTGGCGCAGCCTTCGGGTTTTGCCGCCTGGCTGTCGAAGGATGTCGACGAGGCGATCCGCCGTCTGCCTGCCGCCGGTTTCAAGGCCAAGGTCGATCTCTCGGAAAATCATCAATCCTTCAGCGATCTCGAACTGATCCTCGGCAAGGCGAAGTTTTCCGGCCGCATCGATTCCAGCCAGCCCGAAGACGCAAAGCCATCTGTGCTGATGCGGCTCGAGGGCGGCGATCTCGATGTCGATGGGCTGGCGGCCTTCGCCTCGATCTTCGTCAGCGACAAGGGCGCCAACCGTTTTGCCGACAGCGACCTCGATTTCCAGATCAAGGCCGGCCCTGTCAGCGCCGGCGGCTTGACCGCCGACACGGTCGATACCGCGCTCAGGCTGCGCGACGGGCTGCTCGAAATCGACCGGCTGTCTGTCGGCGGACTGGCCGGTTCTTCGATCAGCGCCACCGGCCGCATCAAGGATTTTCCTGCGAGCCCGACCGGCAAGCTCGACGCCTCGGTGGTGGCAGTCGACCTCAAACCGCTGATCGATGTCGCAGCACGGCACTATCCGGACAATGCCGTGCTGAAGGGGCTCGCAGACCGCGCCGCGGCCTATCCCGACTTGTTCCAGGACGCGCGCGTCGACCTCGTGGCCAGTGCCGCCGACAATGGCGACGGCACCACGGGCCTGGCGGTGAGCGGGCAAGGCAAGGCCGGCGGCTCGTCCTTTTCGGCGTCGCTGTCGGGAAAGGGCGCGGTGGACAGGCTTGCCGACGCGCCAGTGACACTGACTTTCAACGCCAGGAACCCGGACGCAACCGCCTTGCTCGCGCTCTACGGCCTGCCGGCGCTGCCGCTCGGCATGCTGGGTGAAGCAAGCACCGACATCCAGGCCAAGGGTACGCTTTCCGGCGGCCTGGCGACGAGCTTCAGCCTTGCCGGCAATGACTTCAAGGCCGGCTTCGAGGGGGTGGTCGCCGACACGCCGCAAGGCCCGACGGCCAAGGGCAAGATCAACCTCGACGCCTCCGACATCGAGCCGTGGCTGATGACGACGGGCATCGGCCTCCCCGGCATGGGCGCCGGCATGTCGACATCGCTGGCCGTGCAGGCCGATTACGGCAATGGCCTGCTGGTGCTCTCCGGGCTCAGCGGCGCCATCAACGAGGCGGCTGTGTCCGGCGACATCAACCTCGATGTCAAGCAGGGGGTCGACGGCAAGGACGGCGTGCCGCACCTGGCCGGGGCGCTGGCGCTCGACGAACTCGACCTCGATCCGATGGCGGTGGCGCTGTTTGGCGATTCCGCTTTTCTCGTGGACAAGAACGGGTCCGGCAAGAGTGACAATGCCGACAAGAATAACAGGGCCGACAAGAATGACAGGGCCGACAAGAATGACAGGGCCGACAAGAATGACAGGGCCGACAAGAATGACAAATCCGGCGCGTGGCCGTCGGCGCCGTTCAGCCAGAAGTCCAGCCTGCCATTCACGGCCGATCTCGACCTGACCACGGCTTCGCTGACCGTCGGCCCGCTCGCCACCGCCTATGACGCGGCCCTCTCGCTCAAGCTCGACCCGGAAGGCATTCGGGTCACCGATCTCAAGGCCAAATTCCTCGGCGGGGCGCTCTCCGGCCTGTTCGAGCTGAAGAACAATGACGGTACCGGGCTTTTCACCGGACAGATGAAACTGGCGGGTGCCGATCTGGCTGATGTCTTGCCGGATGCGGGCATCGGCGGCAGCGGCGATTTCTCGACGACGCTGTCGACCAGCGGCAAATCCGTCGACGCGATGATTGCCGCTCTATCGGGATCCGGCACGGCGACGCTGAAGGGCTTGCGGATCGCCGGCGTCAATCCTGACGCGTTCGGCGCTTTCCTGGCCAAGGCGGATGCAATCGGACGCGATATCGACGCCGCCAAGACGGCTGGTTTCGCGCCTGACATAGCCGCCGACGGCAGCTTCGCCGCCGGGAATGCCGAGGTCGCCTTCACGATTGCCGGCGGCACGCTCAGGGCGCCGCCGATCAGCCTTGAAAACCCGGCGGCGACGTTGTCGGCCGACATCACGGCGGATCTCAACGCCAGCACGGTTTCCGCCAAGGGCGCGGTCACCTATCGGCCTGGCGACGAAGCGCTGGTCGGCTCCGAGCCGGCCGTGAATTTCACCGCCGAGGGGCCGTTCGGTGCCGTGAAACGGCAGTTCGACAGCGAGCCCCTGGCGCAATTCCTGACCCAGCGTGCGCTAGAAAAAGAACAGCAGCGCGTCGAGGCGATGCAGGCCGCGCTGCTGGAGAAACAGCGGCTGCGACGCGAAGTGCGCTATTACGCGGCCCTTCAGGATGCCCGCGACAAGGCCGCCGAGGAGCTGCGCCAACAAGAGGAAGCGGCGCGCCTGAAAGCCGAGGCCGACGCCAAGGCGAAAGCGGAGGCCGACGCTCAGGCCAAGGCCGAAGCGGATGCCAAGGCAAAGGCCGACGCGGAAGCGGAAGCAAAAGCCAAGGCGGATGCCGAGGCCAAGGCGGCGGCGGAACAGCAGGCAGCGGACGAGGCGGCCAAGGCGCAGGCCGAGCAGGAGCGCCAGAAGGCGGAGGAGGCGATGCGCATTGCCTCCCAGGAAAAGGCCAGGCTCGAAGCCGAGCGCAAGGCGGCGCAACAGGCACCCAAGGCCGAGCAGGTGCCCGCCAACGACAATCCGCCTCCAGCCAAGCCGAAAGCCAATCCATTCACGGTCGACAATCTGTTGAAGTCACTGCAGTAGGCAGCAGGGCTAGGCTTTCCGGTTGGTCACCCGCCGGGCAATCGTCTCAAGAACGAACGTTTCGGCGCCGTCGGCGACGTATCTGGCGTGGCGGAAATCGCGGATGGCGGCAAGCTTGCCGCCCTGCCAACCCAGCAGGATGAAGTATGCCGGCGCTGCCGTCGGGTCGTTGGGATCGCGCACGAGGATTGCCGGACGGTCCTCGACGAAACCAGGCTGGAAATGCCAGTCCTGCACCCGGGAATAATTGCCGAAATAGGTGGCCACCTCCTTGCGGCCGTTGAGCCTTGCCCTGGCCACCAGTTCCAGCCGCACTTCGTCGGCCAGCATGTCTCGCACGGCGTCGAAGTCGCGGGCGTTGAAGCGATCGACATAGGCGTCGAGCAACAGGCGCTCCGACGCACTCAGCCTGGGAACAGGACGATCGTCCTGTTCGTCGGCGAGCTCACGCAGCCGGCCACGGCCACGATGCAGCGCTGCCTTGATCGCGGGGATGCTGGTGTCGAGCATGGTGCTGATTTCCCGCAGCGAATAGCCCAGCACATCCATCATGATGACGCTGCTTCGCTGCGCGACGGGAAGGCGCATGAAACTGTGCAATCCGGCTGCCGCAGCCTGCCGCTCGGCGATGGAATTTGCCGGGTCGGCGATCATGTCCGGCTCCTCCTCGGAGAAAGTCTTCTCACGGGCGCGGCGGCGCAAAAAGTCGAGCGCCGCATTGTGGGCGATGCGAAACAGCCAGCCTTCGGGATTGGCGATCGGGACGGTGCCGGCCAAGGCCTCGAATGCCTTGGCCAGCGCCTCCTGCACGACGTCCTCGCCATCGATGACCGAGCCTGTCATCCGGGCGCAGTAGCGATGCAGTTTGGGGCGCAATTCGCCGAACAAGCGGTCGAAAGGCTCTGGGATCTCGCCTGGATTGTTCATGCACCGGCCGTTCTTGACATGGTTCTATTCAGGCTACTCGTCCAGCATCCGATAATGGCCCACCACTGTCATCACGTCACGATGCGGAGGGTCGACGCAGCGATCCCTGATGCCACTCTGAAAAGCCTGGAAGGCGGCAAGCCCTGTGATGAGGTCGGCATGCCCGTCGGTTTCGGTCTCGACGAGATGGACGAAAGTGCCATTGCCGGAGCGCCAGGTCATGTAGCGAACGCCTTCCGGCGATTTGCCGCGCAGTTCCTCGAACACTGCCTTGACGAGGCGCTCGTTCTCGTCGGCCCGGTCCGGCTTCGTCTGTAGCGTATCAAATCGCGTTTCATCGCATTGGCTCCCTTGGCTGTCGCCTGTCCAAGACGCCGCGGCCAGGCCAAAGGATTCGGATTCCGGAAAAATAGTCCGGTGAAAAAAATAGTTCAGTATCGGCCCGATGCTGGACGTCAGTCCTGGCTCCGGTCGAGCAGGCGCCGCAGCATGGGTTCGATGCGCGAGAGCTCGTCGAGATGCGCGGCCGACAGTTCGGCCAGGCAATCGTCGGCGCGTTCGGTCAGCCGCAGCAGCACGCGGCGGTGGTCGTCCTTGTCCTGGTCGCGTGCGACCAGTCCTGCCTCGCCGAGGCGGTTGACCAGTTCGACGGCGCTGTGGTGGCGGATGCGCAAGCGTTCCGCCAGGTCGCCGACCGTCACCGGCCCGCCGCCGGGATATCCCTTGATCGCCAGCAGCGCCTGGTGCTGGCGCGGTGTCAGGCCGGCGTCCTCGGCCTGCACCTGGCTGAATTCGAGGAAGCGGCGGATGAGGTAGCGGAACTCGGACAGCCGCTGGTAGTCCGACTGCCTGATGGCGGGGCGTGGTGTCTTGGGCTGCGTCATATCGGAGATGTCTTCGTTTTCCGGTGAAAGCTCAAACGAAATTTCGAGCGAAAGCCGCTTGAACAGATATATCGTGTTACGATACATACCCGGCCGACAACCGGCTGGCCACTTCGACCGTGCCGCAGAACTCCAGACACGGCCGCCGCCAGGAAGCAAAGCCACCATGAAGACCCATAACTCCAGTCCCGATCACCTCCGGGATTTCACCACGGATGCCCGAGTGTTGCTCGTCGCCGCGATAGCGGTGGTGGTGGCGACCGCCGGGCTGTTTGCCGGCATCGCGCTTCTGAAGCTGATCCGGCTCGCCACCAACATCGCCTATTTCGGCCAGTTCTCACTTGCCGAGCTGAAGCTGCAGGACACGCCGCTCGGGCTTGCCGCCGTCATCGTTCCGGTCCTCGGCGCGCTCATCATCGGCCTGATGGCGCGCTACGGCAGCGAGAAGATCCGCGGCCACGGCATTCCCGAGGCCATCGAAGCGATCCTGCTTGGGCGCTCCAGGCTCGACGCCAAGGTGGCGATCCTGAAGCCGTTGTCGTCGGCGATCTCGATCGGCTCCGGCGGGCCGTTCGGCGCCGAGGGTCCGATCATCATGACTGGCGGCGCCATCGGCTCGTTGATCGCGCAGATGCTGCCGGTCTCGGACAACGAGCGCAAGACATTGCTGGTGGCGGGAGCGGCGGCCGGCATGACCACCGTGTTCGGCACGCCGATCGCGGCCATCATGCTGGCGGTCGAATTGCTGCTGTTCGAATGGACGCCACGCAGCTTCATTCCCGTCGCGGTGGCGGCCATCGTGGCCGAGGTGGAGCGCACCATGCTGCACATGCCAGGGCCGATCTTTCCGTTCGCGGGCAACATGGCTATCTCCTTCGTCGGCCTTGGCGGCTGGGTGCTGGTCGGCATCTGCGCCGGCCTGTTGTCCGGGCTGCTGACGCAGATGGTCTATGCCTGCGAGGACGGCTTCCAGAAGCTGCCGATCCACTGGATGTGGTGGCCGATGCTCGGCGGCCTGGTGGTCGGCATAGGCGGCTTGATCGACCCACGAGCGCTCGGCGTCGGCTATGACAACATCGCCGACATGCTGGGCGGCCGCACGATCGCCACCGCGGCGTTGCTGCTGCTGGTGGTCAAGGCCATCATTTGGTCGGTTGCGCTCGGCTCGGGGACTTCGGGCGGCGTGCTGGCGCCGCTATTGATCATGGGGGGCGCGATGGGGGCGGTGCTTGCCGGCATCCTGCCGGCGGCGGACCCGGGCTTCTGGGCACTGCTGGCGATGGCCGCCACCATGGGCGGCACGATGCGCGCGCCGCTGACAGCCACTTTCTTCGCCGTCGAGCTGACCGGCAACACGCATGTGCTGGTGCCGCTGATCGCGGCTTGTGCCGCGGCGCACGCAGTCACCGTGCTGCTGATGAAGCGTTCGATCCTGACCGAGAAGATCGCCAGGCGGGGGCACCATCTGGTTCGCGAATATCGCGTCGACCCCTTCGCGCTGACCAGGGTGCGCGAGGTGATGACGGCGCAGGTCGAGAGCGTGCCGGCAACGATGACGCTGCATGGTGCGGCCGCCTTCCTGACCGCGCCGGAAACCCGGCATCCGAGTTTTCCCGTGGTCGATGAAAACAGGCAGGTGCTCGGCCTCATCGATCCGCCGGCGATCCTGCGCTGGCGCCGTGCCGGCAAGCACCGGACGACGACACTCGGCGAGCTGCTGGCTGGAAGCAAGGTGACGCTGGCCCATCCCGACGAATATCTGGAAGGCTTGTCGGACAAATTGCTGACCGCCAATGTCTCGCATCTGCCGGTCGTGGCGCGTGAGGATGGAAGGTTGGTCGGCTATGTCGGCTGGAAGGATCTGATGCGCGTGCGCTCGCGCAAGCAGGCCGAGGAGCGTGAGCGCTCCACCTTGCTCGGCTTCGGGCGCGGGAAAAAGGCGGATCCGGTCGAGGGTGCGTAAGTTCAGGCGCTCGTCGCGCGCTTCGCCCACTCCAGGACATGCAGTCTGAGCGCCGAGGACAGGTTGGTGTCACGGGGCCGGGTCTCGTCGATTTCGGCGACAAGGGCGGCGAGCGTCAGCTTTCTGGTCGCCGCGATGGCGACGAGATCGTCATAGAAGGGCTTTTCGAGGGAATAGCTGGTGCGATGGCCGCGAATGGTCACCGAGCGCTTTTCGACAGCGCTCATTGATCGTCAGGCCGGGTGGGCTTTTCGCGGTGATGGCCCGCGACAAACCTTTCACTCTTGTCGGCGATCAGGCGGTCGCGTTCCTTTTCGGCCTTGGTGCGACCGTGCAAGGCGCGATTCCGGCTAGCGGTTTGTGCCTTGTCGTCCCGCGCTCTCTGCTTGCGAGCCTGGCGGAGATTGACGATGTCGGCCACGGACCGCGAGCCTATTTCTTGCGGAAGGCGTCGAGCGAGACCACTTCGGCGCCCTTGGTGCCGGCATCCGCGGCGGTTGCCTTCTTCTCCGCCTCGGCGGCGGCCTTCTTCTCGGCCTTCGGCTTCTTCTCTGAGACGATGGTCAGCGGCTCGGGCGCCGGTGCTGCCGGTTCCTCGTCGGGCTGCGCATCGGTCTTGACGTCGAATTCGAGCTCGAAATTGACCGAGGGGTCGTAGAAGCCGCGCACGGCCGAGAACGGGATTTCCAGTTTTTCCGGCACGTCGGAGAAGGAGAGACCGACCTCGAAACCGGTGTCGGTCACCTTCAGGTCCCAATACTGGAACTGGATGACGATGGTCATCTGCTCGGGATAGCGCTCGCGCAGCCGCGACGAGACGCGCACGCCCGGCGCGCCGGTCAGGAAGGTGATGAAGAAATGATGGTTGCCGGGGAGGCCGGTGCGCGCGACCTCTGCCAGGACCTTGCGCATGACGCCGCGCAACGCCTCCTGGGCCAGAATGTCGTAGCGGATGTGGTCGTCGGCCATGAGGTGGTCGGGTTCCGTTGAATCGTCCGCATAGCTGTAATCAAGCTTGGGCGCGGCGTAAACCTGATATAGACCGCCGCCGCGCCGAAGCGAGGACTATTGCAAACGATTTGATCGGCAAGGCGGTTTGGCGGCAACGCCAAATGTTATGCGTTAGCCAGCGCAGCGTGTCTTTTGAGGCTGGTCGGGGAAGGGCGCTTGCCGAAAGCGCGCAGGAAGGTGCGCACGCCGTTTTTCGCCGATTGCACCACCTCGTCCTCGCCCGGCGTGCCGCCGAGCATGAAGGTGGTCTGCAATTCGGCATTGACGAGGCCGAGGAACTGGCGCGCCGCGACGTCGGGATCGTCGATCGCGAGATAGCCGCCATAGGCAAGGCGGGCGAAGCGGGCGGCGATCGCCGGCCATGTCCTGCCGGGTCCCTGTTCGCGCCATTCGGCAAAGAGCTCGGGATAGCGCTCGCCCTCGGTCTGGATCAGCTTGCGCAGGAATTTTCCGTCGCGGTTGCAGATGCAGTTCTGGTTCAGGCGCACGGCAAAACCGATCAGGTCGGCCTCAAGATCCCCAGGCTGATCGGGGAAGGTGGCGATGGTGGCGAAAATGCCGGCGTTGCAGCGCTCGGTCAGGTCGCGCACCACCGCGATGAACAGTTTTTCCTTGTCGCCATGGTGGTTGTAGACCGTCTGGCGCGACACGCCGGCCTCAACCGCGATCAGGTCGATATTGGCGCCGGAGAAGCCTTCGCGGCAGAACACGCCGGCAGCGGCGTCGACGATCGACAGGCGCTTGGCCTCGTGGCCGCGTGGCGGGAAAGTGTCAGGAGAAACGCCCGGTCTCATGAAAATCTATATAGAGGTGATTGACGATTTAGACAAGGCTGTCTAAATTTGTGGACACGATATAAGGGGATTTCGCTCCGAAGACGAATAAATTTGCTCCAGGAGTAGGAAACCCAGGGGATGGAACGTCCTAGGGTCAGACGTCGCCTGGCGGCGGCAACCAGATTCGAAAGAAGCCAATATCATGAGCCCCAAATTCCTCCGCATCGCGGTCGTGCTCGGCCTGTTGTCCGCCATCGGCCCGTTCGCCATCGACATGTATCTGCCCGCTTTGCCGTCGATCGGCACCGATCTGCATGCTGGCACCGCCGCCGTGCAGATGAGCCTTTTGATCTTCTTCCTGTCGATGGGCTTCGGCCAGATCGTCGTCGGGCCGATCTCAGACATGGTCGGCCGCAAGCTGCCGCTCTATGGCGGCCTGGCGCTGTTCATGGCCGGCGGCATCGGCTCGGCAATGGCGCCGACCATCGAGTGGCTGATCGCCTTCCGCTTCCTGCAGGGGCTTGGCGCCAGTGCCGGAATGGCCATTCCGCGCGCCATCGTGCGCGACCTGCACACCGGCAACGAGGCCGCCAAGCTGATGTCGCTGCTGATGCTGGTGTTTTCGGTGTCGCCGATCCTGGCGCCGCTGACCGGCAGCCAGATCATCGAGAATTTCGGCTGGCGCGCCGTGTTCTGGACCGTGACCGGCGCGGCGGTGCTTGCCACCATCCTGCTCGCGACTTCCCTCAAGGAGACGCGGCCGGCGGAAGAACGCGTCGGGTCCTCCTTCGGTACCGCCCTTGCCGGCTACCGCTTCCTGATGGGCGACCGTAATTTCCTCGGCCTGGTGGCGATAGCCGGCTTCGGCATTGCGAGCTTCTTCGTCTATCTGTCGAGCTCGTCCTTCATCCTGATCGACCATTACGGGCTGTCGCCTTCGGTCTACAGCGTCTTCTTCTCGATCAACGCGGTTGCCTTCATCGGCATGTCGCAGTTGACGGGCCTGCTTTCCGGACGGTTCGGACTGAAGCGCGTGGTGTGGGTAGCGGTGACCGGCTACGCGACGACGATGGTTGTGCTGTTCGCGATCATGGTGACGGGCGTCGATCGGCTTGACGTGATGGCGGCCCTGCTGTTCGTCGGCTACGGCTTCCTCGGCTTGGTCATCCCGACCACATCGGTGCTGGCCATGGAAGAGCATGGCGAGATCGCCGGCACGGCGTCGGCGCTGATGGGCACGCTGCACTTCGCCATCGGCGCGCTCGCCATGGGCGTCGCCGGTGCGTTCTTCGACGGCACGCCGCTGCCCATGGTCGCCGGCATCACGCTCTGCGCGGTGATCTCGTTCGCACTGGCGAAGGTCACTCTTGGCCGTTCGCGCGAAGCGGTCGAAGCGCCGGCGGAATAGAAATCCTCAATGAACCAGGAGAGGCCGGGTCGATCCCGGCCCTCTTTGTGTCGAAGCCGGCGTTTGCCCCCGGGTTGACGACCGCGCTCTGGCTGCTGACGCTCAGCTGAGTTCCTGGGCGAGGCCGATGAGAAGCCCTTCAGGCCCACGGATGTAGCAGAGCCGATACACGTCCTTGTACTCGACCACTTCGCCTACGAGTTGCGCGCCGCGCGTGCGGAGCCTTTCAAGCGTGTCGTCGATGTCGTCCACGGTGAACATGACGCGGAGGTAGCCCAGGGCGTTGACCGGGGCGGTCCGGTGATCCGCGACGACAGGCGGCGCGAGGAAGCGGGAGAGCTCCAGCCGGCTGTGGCCGTCCGGCGTGCGCATCATGGCAATCTCGACATGCTGGTCGCCCAGTCCGGTGACACGTCCGGCCCATTCTCCTTCGACCGTGGCCCGCCCTTCGAGCTCGAGGCCGAGTTCGCGAAAGAAATCGATCGTCCCTCCGAGGTCTTCGACGACGATTCCTACATTGTCCATCCGCTTGAGCGCCATGTTTTCGATCTCCAGGGGGTGTCGTTTCAGTTTACAGGGTATCGCCTGGTCCAACAACGCACAGGAATGGCCGGACCCGTCCGACCCTCTTTATGTCCGCGATGTCAGCGGCAATCCAGCAGCGTCGAGGAGGAAGCGTACACGCTCTTCGACTGGCGCAGGCGGCAAGGTCACCAGTTCGTAGCCGAGTTCGGCATAGACGCCGGCCACGGACTGGCAAGTGCGCTCGGCCTCGTCGAGGGTTTGCTTGCGTTCTTCGTCCTGGGTGAAGATCTCCGGCCATGGCGGGGCGACGAAGACGCGACGCGCATAGCGGAATTCCGTGGCGGCACTGGTGAGGTGATCCGGCACCGGCAGGCCGCAGAGCCTGAGATAGCCGATCGTGTCCGGCACGCCGCGATCAAAGAAGACCGGACCGGCCAGCTCGCGGACCGCACGGTACGAGCGCATTTCCCACGACAGCATCAGTTCGGCGAACAATGCGCGATCGCTCCAGGGCAGGGCGGTTCCACCAATGGCGGATTGGTCGCGGATGATGCCGCGCCCGGCCTCGGCGGATGTCGCAAAGCCCGCCTGCCGCAAGGCTTCGATCAAGGTGGTCTTGCCGGAGCCGGGGCCGCCGGTCAGCACGAAGAATCGATCGGAATTGTTTTGCATTTTGTCCATGGAGAAAGGGCACGCAACGCAGCGGCTTCGCAGCCGTGGACGTGCGAAGTCTTGACGGCAGGAACCGTTGTGCGTCACGCAAAATGAAAGGGGGAGAAGTGGAGGTTTCTGTTGCCAGGTACCTCCGAACCCCGCCTAGAAGTGCGAACCCCTAGGGCTTGATTTGAAGCTATCGCACTGCATTAAGCAGCGAGACGTGCTTCCGCATAGTTGTCGTTGGCAACTATAAGTTTAGCCCGATGACGGTGGTACAATGCCGGGCAAAAGTACGATCTTTACACCTTCGTCGATCCTATTTCGCCCCCAGCAAAAACCGCTCTGTCCTCAACAGCGGCTTTTGGTGGAGGCGCCGGGTACCGCCCCCGGGTCCGAACGGCTTATTTCATCGCCCATTTATCGCCATAGTCGGTCAAGCCGACAAAACGAATATAGGGGGGCTTGCGCGGAAATGAAAGGCCGCAATGGTGCTTTGTCCCTGTGTCAAATCGCGACGCGAAGGGTTGACTTGGGCGCGGTCTCAACCGAAGCTTTGCGGGCGGTGAGGAGTTACCGACCTAGCGCACAAGTTGCGAAGCGCGCCACAGCCCTCATCGATCGGATCCGTGGCGCCGACGAGGGGAATTCTGATGGCCGACTATCTTGCGGATGTGAAGAAATATGACGCCGCGGCAAGCGCCGATGCGGTCGAAAAAATCGTCAAGCACCTGGGCATTGCGCTGAGGAACCGCGATTCCTCGCTGGTGTCCTGCACGGATCCGAAGGAATTGGCGCGGGTCAAGGAGAGCTGGGTGGCCAAGAAGCTCGGCGTCAGCGACGGGGCGAAAGCCGACGCCGCGATCGAGAAGACCTGCAAGGCGATGCACGCCGACAACACCAAGAACCGCGTGACCTTCTACTATCTGGTGGCCAAGGACCTGGGCAAGCTCGGCTCTCTCTGAGACCTTTGGTTACTCATTCTGGCGGCCGGCTGGCGATTTCCGCGCTTCCGGTTCGCCGGGGAGGATTCTTGGCAGGCTTCGTTCCCTGCTGAATGGGGACGATCTCAGACAAGCGTGGCGTCGGCGCCTATATGCGCTATGATCGACGAATTCCCGAATCGAGCCCGGAACCGATGCGCCAGTATCTCGACCTCCTGCAGCATGTGCTGGACAACGGCGCCGATCGCGGCGACCGCACCGGCACCGGCACGCGCTCCGTCTTCGGCTACCAGATGCGCTTCGATCTGGCTCGCGGCTTTCCGGTCACCACCACCAAGAAGCTGCATCTGAAGTCGATCATCCATGAACTCCTCTGGTTCATGGCCGGCGACACCAACATCAAGTACCTGACCGACCACGGCGTTTCAATCTGGGATGAATGGGCCGACGAGAATGGCGATCTCGGCCCGGTCTACGGCAGGCAGTGGCGATCCTGGCCAGACGGCCATGGCGGCTCGATCGACCAGATCGCCAATCTTCTCAAGGAGATCCGCCGCAATCCTCAATCGCGGCGGCTGATCGTATCGGCCTGGAATCCCGCCGAGGTGGAAGCCATGGCGCTGCCGCCTTGCCACTGCCTTTTCCAGTTCTACGTGTCCGAGGGCCGGCTTTCCTGCCAGCTCTACCAGCGCTCCGCCGACATCTTCCTCGGCGTGCCGTTCAACATCGCGTCCTACGCGCTGCTGACGCTGATGGTGGCGCAGGTGACAGGGCTGAAGCCGGGCGATTTCGTGCACACGCTTGGCGACGCGCATCTCTACTCGAACCATTTCGAGCAGGCGCGCGAACAGTTGCGGCGCACGCCAAGGACCCTGCCGACGATGTGGATCAATCCTGAGGTGAAGGACCTTTTCGCCTTCCGCTTCGAGGATTTCCGGCTGGAAAACTACGTCGCCGACGCGTCGATCAAGGCGCCCATCGCGGTCTGAGCCGCGGCTTTCCGTCGATGCCGACCATCACGTCCGAGGCCTTGACCACGTCGTAGGCCTGCTTGCCCTTTTCGAGCTTGAGGTCGGCGACAGCTTCATTGGTGATCGAGGCGGTGACGATGATGCCGCCGCCGATGTCGATGCGGACATGCGAGGTGGTGGCTCCCTTGACGATTTCGGTGATCGTTCCCTCGAGCACGTTGCGGGCGCTGATCTTCATTGCAGTTCCTTTCGCGGCGGCGGTCTTATCAGAACAATCATGCAGCGCCGGATCGAGTTTCAGCCGGCCGGGCCTTCCCTTGTTATATCCATGCGGATATATCGGTCTACAGGCTTCGAGCCAACCGGAGTTTGAACCCAGGGAGAGTTTTCGATGACACGCAAAGGTTTCGGGTTGAGGATGATCGCCATTGGCGGCTTTGCGGCGACATTGATGGCGGCAATGCCGGCAGCGCACGCGGAAGACAAGGTCGTGGTGTTCGCGGCGGCCAGTCTCAAGGACGCGCTCGATGCGGTGAACAAGGCCTGCGAAGCCGATGTCGGCGAGGCCGCGACCGTTTCCTATGCCGCGAGTTCGGCATTGGCCAAGCAGATCGAGGGTGGGGCGCCGGCCGACGTCTTCATCTCCGCCGATCTCGACTGGATGAAATATCTCTCCGACAAGAAGCTGACCAAGCCCGACACGGAAGTGAAGCTGCTGGGCAACGAGATTGTGCTGGTGGCGCCGAAGGATTCGACGGTCGAAACCAAGATCGAGAAAGGCTTTGACCTCGCCAAGCTCGTCGGCGATGGCAAGCTTGCCATGGGCGACTTCAAGGCCGTGCCGGCCGGCAAGTACGGCAAGGCGGCATTGGAATCGCTCGGCGTCTGGTCCTCGGTCGAGGGCAAGGTGGCACAGGCCGAGAATGTCCGTGCGGCGCTGAAGCTGGTTTCAACTGGTGAGGCCGCCCTCGGCATCGTCTATGCCACCGACGCGCACGCCGAAAAGGGCGTCAAGGTGGTCGGCACCTTCCCCGAGGATTCACATCCGCCGATCATCTATCCGGTTGCCCAGACCGCCGATTCGAAGGACAAGGATACGCTGGCCTTCCTGAAGTGCCTGCAGTCCGCCAAGGCTGGCGCGCTCTTTAGGGAACAGGGTTTTACCGTGCTCACGCCCAGCAACTGAGTCGGCGAGCAACTGAGTTCGAAAAGGCCCGATACCGCACTATGAGCTGGCTGCTGGACCTCACTCCCGACGAATGGAATGCGGTCCGGCTGTCCATCAAGGTGGCGACGGTGGCGATGCTCGCCAGCCTGCCGCCGGGCATAGCGATCGCGCTGCTGCTTGCCCGGGGGCAATTCTGGGGCAAGACGCTGCTCAATGGGGTGGTGCACCTGCCGCTGATCCTGCCGCCCGTGGTGACCGGTTATCTCCTGCTTTTGACGTTCGGCAAACGCGGCCCGGCCGGCGCCTTCCTCGCCGAACATTTCGGCGTCGTCTTCTCGTTTCGCTGGACGGGTGCCGCCCTTGCCTGCGGTGTCATGGGCTTCCCCCTGATGGTGCGGGCGATCCGGCTGTCGATCGAGGCGGTGGATCGCAAGATGGAGGCGGCGGCGGGAACGCTCGGCGCTAACCCGCTGTGGGTGTTCGGCACCATCACGCTGCCGCTGATCCTGCCCGGGCTGATCGCCGGCGCCATCCTGTCCTTCGCCAAGGCGATGGGCGAGTTCGGCGCGACGATCACTTTCGTCTCCAACATTCCTGGCGAGACGCAGACGCTGCCGTCGGCGATCTACACTTTTACCCAGGTGCCGGGCGGCGACGAAGGGGCGCTGCGACTGACGCTGATCTCGATCGTCATCTCGATGGCGGCACTGGTCGCATCGGAAGTGCTGGCGCGGCGGGTCGGGCGGTGGATGGACATCGAATGAGCGTCCTTGTCGACATCGGCCACCGGCTTGGGGATTTCGCCATCGATGCCCGCTTCGAGAGCGCCGGACGGCTGACGGCGCTGTTCGGGCCGTCCGGTTCCGGCAAGACGACGCTGATCAACATGATTGCCGGGCTGATCCGGCCGGACAAGGGGCGCATCGAGGTCGATGGCCGCGTGCTGGTCGACGCGGGTGCCGGCATTTTCGTGCCAAGGCACAAACGCCGCATCGGCATGGTGTTCCAGGATGCGCGCCTGTTTCCGCATATGAGCGTGATGAGCAATCTGTGCTACGGCCGCTGGTTCACGCCGGCGGCGGAACGCTATGCGGACATGGACGCCGTTGTAGAATTGCTGGGCATCGGCCCGCTGCTTGGGCGACGACCGGCAAAACTCTCGGGCGGCGAGAAGCAGCGCGTGGCGATCGGCAGGGCGCTGCTGGCCAGCCCCAGACTGCTGCTCATGGACGAGCCGCTGGCCTCGCTCGACGAAGCGCGCAAGGCCGAGATCCTGCCCTATATCGAGCGGCTGCGCGACGAAACGAAGATCCCGATCGTCTATGTCAGCCATTCGGTCGCCGAGGTGGCGCGGCTGGCGAGCGACGTCGTGATGCTGGCGCGGGGCAAGGTCACGGCCAGCGGCCCGACCGACGCTGTCATGCAAAGGCTCGACCTGTTGCCGGTGGAAGAGCGCGGCGAGGGTGGCGCCGTGCTGGACACGAAGGTGCTGCGTCACGAGGAGGCTTTTGGAATGACCGTGCTTGGCTCGGCCGCCGGCGAGATCCGCGTGCCGCGTCTTGGGATGAAGGCCGGGGCTCCCGTGCGTATCCGCATTCGCGCTCGCGACGTGATGATCGCTGCGGAGAAACCGACGGGCCTCAGTGCCCTCAACATCCTGCCCGGCACGATCGTCGCGATCAGTCCCGGCGAGGGGCCGACGGTCGAAATCGGCATCGACTGCAATGGGGCAACGGTGCTCGCCCGCATCACGGAACAGTCGCGGCAGGCGCTGAAGCTGCGGCTCGGCGGCAAGGTTTTCGCGGTGGTCAAGACCGTGAGCTTCGATCGGGGAAATACCGGCGCCGGTCTGCCGCTCGACGTCGATGGCTGACAGCGGCGGCGATTGGCGCTATATTGTTTTGGAATAACGGTCGCGGAAGCTGAAGCGGTCGCGGAGGAGCAAAAATGCCGTCGCTGAGCTTGCGGATAAATCTCGATCCGGACGGACGGATCGGTCCTGGCAAGATCGAGCTTCTGGAGCACATCGCCACCTTCGGTTCGATCTCGGCCGCCGCGCGCGGCATGGCGATGTCCTACAAGCACGCCTGGGACCTGGTCGAGGACATGAACCGGGTGTTCGGCAAGCCGCTGGTGGCGGCGCAGACCGGCGGCCGCAAGGGCGGCGGCGCGCAACTGACGACCGTCGGCCTGGCCGTGGTCAGCCGTTTTCGCGCCATCGAGCGCGCGGCGAGTGCGGCCGCGGCAACGCATATGGACGCGTTGCAGTCGGAGATTGAGGCGGGATAGGGGAGTAAGTGAGTAGTGAGTAGTGAGTAGTGAGTAGTGAGTAGTGAGTAGTGAGTAGTGAGTAGTGAGTAGTGAGTAGTGAGT
>NZ_VFVB01000011.1:0-205273 GCF_006658535.1 Mesorhizobium sp. B2-4-13
GACACCGAAATAACCAGCCCATTCAAACCATAAAAACAAAACCCCGCCAAAATTGACGGGGTTTGTCAGCAGTCTGACCCGGCGGTTGCCCGCCGGGTTTGATTTCGCCAAGGCGAATTGACTAGAAGTCGCGTTGGAAGCGGAGGAGACCGCCGACGTTGTCCTTCTTGGTCGCGTTGACCCACACGGACTGGTTGTCGATGGCGCCTTGGCCGACGCGCTGCCAGTCGACTTCCGCCGTGACGGTGAGGCCGGGAACGACGGTGTAGGCGACGTTCGCCGCGACACCGATGTCCTTCCAGTCATCATACGACGCCTGGAGGTTGAACGATGTCTTTTCGTTGAACTTGTAGGTGCCGCCGCCCCATGCTGCCCAGTTGCCGCCCCACTGCTTGTAGAAGCCGCGGCCGAGCGCATCGATGTTGTTGGTCGGGTCGTTGAGGTTGTTGTCCGAGCCATAGCCGACCATGGCAAACAGCGACAGTTCGTTGGATACGTTGACGTCCAGGCGAACCTTGCCGGCGACTTCTTCGTAGTTGCTGTCATAGGCGACGACGCCGGTGATGGCGCCCCAGCCCTGTGTCCACTTCACACCGCCGACGACATGCGGAACATAGCTGTCGATGGTGCCAACCTCACCGGAGCCTTCTTCCAGCGAGACCACGGCCGAGAAGCCGTTTCCAGCGTCGAAGTAGTATTGGATGACGTTGGTCTGGAAATTGCCGTAAGGGACGATCGTGTCGTTGATGACGTTACCGGCGTAGCCGATGAACGTATCAAAGGCCGATTCGTCAGCGCCGACACGCAGACCGCCGAGCTGGATCCAGGCAAATTCCAAGGCGCTGGTCTTGTTGCGCGCCTGCCAGCCGTCGCCGCCAGCGTTAGGGTTCGCTTCGGTGTTGCCTGCGAGACCAGGGGTGCCATAGTCGCCGTAGCTGTTGCCGAAGTTGATGCGGTACTCAGTGTAGGTCTTCAACGTACCGAGTTCGGTTTCCTGGCCAGTCCAGGTCTTCAGCGTGAAGCGGGTCTGCTTCCAGTAGGTCGAGTCGTCATCACCGTGCTGGTGGTCCGTGACGTGATTGACGCCATCGAACGAGCCACCGTCGCCCACACCGATATCCTCACGAATATAGCCGCCGACGCGCAGGCAGGTTTCGGTGCCGGGGATGTAGAAGTAGCCAGCGCCGTAGACGTCGCAAATCTTGACGTATTCAGCGGGCTCCGGCTCGGCGACGACGACGGCGTCGGCGGCGCGCGCACCGGAAACTGCGATCAGGGCCGCAGCGGAGCCGAGAAGAAGGCTCTTGATGTTCATTTTCTGACCTCCAGTCAGAATCGAACCGAATGACGGCCCTATCAACGCTAGTTCAGGCATCAACTAATTGAGATAATTAAGTTGTTTCGGAGGCCAGGTGGATTTCGCGCTGTCGTGCGAATAGTCACCAAAGACGTTTGTTGGCGAAGGCGTGCCCGGAGCCGGATTTCAGATAGCGCTTGAATGAAGCCGCCTTGGCTTGGTCGGAGAAAGCTACATAGGTGACGATCCGCCAGGGCAGAAACTTAGACGTGTGGGTGGATTTTCCGGTATTGTGCTCGGCGATCCGGCGCTTCAGGTCGGATGTGATGCCGACATATCGCTCGCTATCCATAGGCCCTCCTTCGCCGAGGCTTCGGAGGGCGTCCTGCTTCGCGGGAATGTCTGGGCTTGTCCTGCGAAGCCCGAAGGGCGAAGCAGGATGGCGGAGAGGATGGGATTCGAACCCACGAGAAGCTTTTGACCTCTACTCCCTTAGCAGGGGAGCGCCTTCGACCACTCGGCCACCTCTCCGTTGAGCCGCTGGATAAAGAAAAGCGCCGGCACAATCAACAAGCCCGCATCATTAATATAGAAAATAACGGCGCTCTGTCGCCGCGGATTTCCGCGATGGGGCGGTAATGCGGCAAATCCCTGGCAGGTGACTCGCGGCCTCGCCACGATTCCATCGGCCGAATGCCGGATTCGGCCGGAAATAGCCGGCTGCGGCGGGCCCGATGGTTAACGAGAGCTTTCTGAGTGAGGCCAAATCGTGTCATTTGTGCAACAACGCTGGGGGATAGCAGCCGAACAGCCCTTTCGCCGGTACGATCGTTGTTGAACGCCGCCGGCTCATGGGTAATGTCGAGTTCGAAGGAGCGGCGCGGTGCGCATCTTTTTCGGTAGTGGGGATGGGGCAGGGAACGCTGTCCTTCAGCAAAGAATACCCAGACCCGTTTTTTAACTTTTGACTGGAGGTCAGAAAATGAACATCAAGAGCCTTCTTCTCGGCTCCGCTGCGGCCCTGATCGCAGTTTCCGGTGCGCGCGCCGCCGACGCCGTCGTCGTCGCCGAGCCGGAGCCCGCTGAATACGTCAAGATTTGCGACGTCTACGGCGCTGGCTACTTCTACATCCCCGGCACCGAGACCTGCCTGCGCATCGGCGGCTATGTCCGCTACGACATCGGCGTGGGTGATGCCGGCGCATTCGGTGGCGCCCAGAACGTTCCGGACCATATGGGCGATGGCGATCACGACACCTACTGGAAGAACGCCCGCTTCACGCTGAAGACCTGGACCGGCCAGGAAACCGAACTCGGCACGTTGAAGACCTATACCGAGACCCGCTTCAACTTCGGCAACAACTATGGCGACTATGACTTCCCGCAGACTGGCACGTTCGAGGCGCACAACAAGGGCGTTTCGCTGAATTTCGCCTGGATCCAGCTTGGTGGTCTCCGCGTTGGTAAGGATGAATCGGCCTTCGATACGTTCATCGGCTACGCCGGCAACGTCATTGAGGACACGATCGTCCCCTACGGCAATTTCGACACCAACGTCGTTCAGTACTACTTTGACGCCGGCAACGGCTTCTCGGCTGTGGTCTCGCTGGAAGAAGGCGCAGGTGCCGATACCATCGACAGCTACGTTCCGCATGTTGTCGGCGGTCTGAAGTGGACCCAGGGCTGGGGCGCTCTCACCGGCGTCGTTTCCTATGACAGCAACTACGAAGAAGTTGCCGGCAAGGTTCGTTTGGACGTCAACGTCTCCAATGAGCTGTCGCTCTGGATCATGGGCGGCTATGGCTCGGACGACAACCTCAACGACTTCGGTACCGGCCGCGGCTTCTACAAGCAGTGGGGCGGCAACTGGGCAGTGTGGGGCGGTGGCACCTACAAGTTCAACGAGAAGACCTCGTTCAACGCTCAGATCTCGTATGATGACTGGAAGAACCTCGGCATCGCTGCGAACATCGCCTATGACGTTGTTCCTGGCTTCACGGTCACGGCCGAAGTCGATTACCAGAACGTCGGCGGTGCTGACGACCTGTCGCAAGGCTGGGTCGGTGCGACCAAGAAGAGCAACGTCGCCGGTATCCTCCGCTTCCAGCGCTCTTTCTAAGGGCTGGTTCCTTACAGATGAAATCCAGCCCGGGCGCACAAACGCCCGGGCTGTTTTTGTTTCGTGACTGGGTCAACGCAAACCAAGGAAAGAGGGGGAATCGGTAGCTGAACAGATCCGTAGGTTGGTCTCGTGGGATCCGCGGTGGGCGGGTGAGATCACAACTGCGTGATTTAATCTCTTGAAAGGACGCTCCCAAGCGGATAGGGCTGATCCCAATCCACTCGGGGGAGTGACGGATAATGACCAACGAAGCGATTCAAGAGGGATACCCCTCTGATCAGTTTTCGACGTTTTCTTCTCAGAACTCGAAGATCAACTACACATATAACAAGATAAGAGAAGTAAAGTCATACCGGGTCGGAGAGCTTTTTTCAGCTTATCGAGACATATTGTGGGATGATGGGCGACATAAATATAATGTCAGCTCCTTCATCGGCGAGATAGACGAGATCCTCCTTGGGGAGCGTTTCAGCGCCTTTGACCAGAGTACCCTGGACAACCTTATCGGCACCTTGCGCCAGCGCGGCAACAGCAACGCGACCATCAATCGAAAGATGGCTGCTCTCAGCAAACTGCTGCGCAAGGCTTACAAGATGGGAGATATCCACAGCCTGCCCGAGTTTCGCCGCCAGAAGGAGCGGGCGGGACGAATTCGTTTCCTCGAGAGGGAGGAAGAGGCAAGGCTGTTTGCCGCTATCAAGAGCCGCAGCGAGGATGCTTACCGGCTTTCCGTCTTCCTGGTCGACACCGGATGCCGCCTCGGAGAGGCGCTCGGGCTGATCTGGAACGATATCCAGGAACATCGCGTCTCCTTCTGGATCACCAAGTCCGGTCGCAGCCGCACCATTCCGATGACCGAGCGGGTCAAGGAGGTCATCAAGCTGCCTCCGGCCGAAGGGCGCCGGCCTAAGGGGCCGTTCACCAAGCTCAGCCAGGCACAATTTCGCGCCATCTGGAACGATGCCAAGGCGGAAGTCGGCCTCGGTGCCGACGACCAGGTCGTGCCGCACATCCTGCGCCACACCTGCGCTTCGCGTCTTGTCCAGGGCGGCATCGACATCCGCCGCGTTCAGATGTGGCTTGGCCATCAGACCTTGTCGATGACCATGCGCTACGCGCATCTGGCCACCAATGATCTCGATGGCTGCGTTGTCGTGCTGGAGAAGCCTCGCGGCGAGCAACCGGCCGGCAGCGCGGAAAGCTCTCTGTTTTCGTCGCCGGTGACGACGCCGTCGGCGAAGCGGAAGCAGGCGGATGAGGGCGCTTCGGCGAAGGCGCCGCCAAAAGCGACCCGCAAAAGCTCCAAGGCCAAGTAGTTCCGACAGCTTGCCTTTGCTGCCGTAACAGCCCCGGGATCTGATCTGGTCTTGGGGCTTATTTGCCGCTTATTTGCCTCTCGGCGCGATCGAGAAAAGCAGCAACGGCGACGGGCAGGCTGCCGGTCTCGAGGAAAGGCGCGTGGCCTTGGCCCTCGACCGTGATCGCCTCGAGGTTTGGGTGGCACTTCTTCATTTCTTCAAGCGTCTCGACGGACAAAAGTCTCGAACTGGCGCCGCGTATGACCAGCATAGGCATGACGGCCAGCGCCTCGAATTGCGCCCACAAATCCGGCAGTTTCTTGCTTAGGTCGAGGGCGGCGAGCGTTTCAACCAGCCTCGGGTCGAAATCCGGCATCAGCCCCTGATCCGTCTGGCGATAGAGCGCCGACGCCATCCGCTCCCAATCCGCCGAAGCGAGGGCGGGAAAGTCGCCGCCATGCGTGTCGCGCAGGGCATCTACAGTCTTGGCACGGCTCTTCGGTCTTGGCGTGGGATCGAGATAGGCGCGGATATGGGCAAGGCCGGCGGGTTCGATCACTGGCCCGATGTCGTTGAGCACGACGGCTTTCAGTGCCGCCGGCTGCATCGCGCCAAGCACATGGATGATCAGCCCGCCGCGCGAGGTGCCAATGAAGGCCGCCTGATCGGTGCCGAGCGCCGTCAGCCCGGCAAGGATGTCCCCCGCCTCGACGCCGACATTATAGTGACCAACATCGGGATCGTAGGCCGACTGTCCGCGTCCGCGATAGTCGAAGGCGATGACCTTGCGCGCCAAGGCGGATCGCGTTGAGAGATAGAGCGCCAGCTCGTGAAAATCCCGCGCATTACGTGTCAGGCCAGGCAGGCAGACGACCGGCCAATGTGCGGAATTCGCTTCGCCGTAGACCCGCGCGTGAAGTCTCAGCCCATCTGGCGCGGCATAGAAGAAGTCGGAGAAACCTGGGTTGCTCGACATGGGACGGGCTCCTTGGCCGCGGATCGTCCACGTCCGCTATGGACGGAGCGCGGGAGGGTCAAATGGGAAGGCTCCTCCTTCTCCTCACGAAGAAAGAGCAAAAGCTTCAGCCGCGCCCGTTCACGAGATCGCCGATGATGTCGTACTTGCCGGAGATACGCATCTTATAGACCTCGTAGTTCTCCATCACGCGCTGCACGTAACTTCTTGTTTCCGTGTAGGGAATCCGTTCGATCCAGTCCACCACCGCATCGATGTCCCTGCCGCGCGGGTCACCATATTTCGCCACCCACTGGCCGGCCCGGGTCGGGCCGGCATTGTAGCCCGCGAAGGTCAATACGTACGAGCCGTTGAAGCGATCCAGCTGTTCGCCGAGGAAGGCCGAACCAAGCGTCGCATTATAGGCGGCGTCGGTTGTCAGCCTGGTCTGCGAAAACTGCAATCCGGCCTTCTTCGCCAACTGCCTGGCGGTTGCCGGCATCAACTGCAGCAGCCCGCGCGCGCCGGCACTGGATATGGCACCGATATTGAATTCGCTTTCCTGGCGGGCGATCGCGTAGGCCAGCGCCTTGCCGGAACCGGAAATATTGGCCGAATCGGGGATGACGCCGAGCGGATGCGACAGCGCTCCGACGTCGATGCCCCGCGCCCCGGCGATCTTGCCGATCTTCAGCGCCATGAAATGGTTGTCCTGCTTTTCCGCCAGGACGGCGAGCAGCGCCAGTTCACCCGGGCTGGTCAACTGCCCGGCAAGGTCGCGGTAGAGCGTTTCGGCATAGCGGTCGTAGCCCGCCTCCTGCAGGCGCTTGATGGCGGAGACGGCCTCGCGGCCGGCAAAGCTCTGCCGGTCGGCGGCACTTGGCTGGGGATAGACGATGTTGAGCGCCTGCCGGCCGACACGTTCGGCGGCGAGCTGGCCGTAAAACGTGGTGCCGTAGGTCGCCGCACGTCCAAAATAGTCCTTGGCATTGCCAGGGCCTCCGACTTCCGCCGCGCGGCCGAGCCAGTAATAGGCGCGCGACAGGGTCATCGGTCCCTGGGCAAGGTCGGCGATACGCGCGAAATGCGTCGCCGCGAGCTTGGGATCGTTCAGGCCACGCAGCGCGTACCAGCCGGCATGGAACTCGGCTTCCGCCGCATTGGCCGCGCTTTCGGCGGCATGCGTGGCGACTATCTTGTATGCCGTCTTCATGTCGCCCTGGTCGACCAGTTCGCGCGACAGCACCCGGCGTTCGACCCACCAGGCATCCGGATCGACCAGGGAGTCACGGTCCGCCGGCGCCTTCATGACAACCGCCGCGGCGCCCGCAAAATCCTGCTGCTTGCGCAGATACTCGGCCTGCGCGAAGAAATAGCCGGCCGAACGCTGCGCCGCCGGTACCGCCTTTAGGAGTTTGGCGGCATTCTTGTCGCTCCTGTCGGCCGCCGCCCAGGCGTCGGCAAGCTGCTGGGCGCCGGCGAGGCCGGCGACACGCAAGGCGGAACTCACCCGGTCGGCATAGAACATGCGCTCCATGCGAAAACGGTGGTCGGCTGCAGGAACAAGGCTGCCGAACTCCTTGATCAGAGCCGTCTCGTCCTTGGCCTCCAGGATCGCGGTGCGCCAGAACGGCGACAGCACCGATCGCGCCGCCTTGGCGTTGCCGGACGACACATAGGCGCGCGCGAGAACCATCACGCCTTCGAATGTCTGCGGCTGGCTGCCGTCGAATGCCTTGACGACGACATCCGCCGCCGGGTTTTCGCGGTAGAGCGCGCGCTCGCTGTTCTTGCGCAAGGCGACGGTGCCCGGCCAGTTGGGCAGCATCTTCGCGGCCGCCGCGATGTCGCCGCTCGGAACCTTGTCTCCGCCGTAAAGCGCGATCGCCCAGGCCAATATGTGCTGGTCGAGCGATTGTGCGGGCAGTGCATCACGCACGCCGCGCGCGCCGGCAATATCGCCGGCCGCCAGCGCATCCAGCCCACTTTTCAACCGCGCGACGCTGGGTGAGGGGGCCTGTTGCGCCTTGTCCTGTACACCAGGCACCGGGATGGCCGAGGTGACCCGCACATCGACGCTGCCGCTGATCGCCACGCCGGGCATCAGCGCGGCGACGGCGCCAAGCAGCGCGAAGAGATGGGGCCGACTGGTCGGCATGATCGCGTGTCTTTCCTTAATCCAGTATTTTACCGGCGGCGAAGAAGCCTTGAAGCCTAAACTTAGGTCGTGAAGGGCTCGTAAACAAAGGGTTATCGAGGCCGTTCGAATTACGCTTGCTGGCACCATGGCAATGCTTGCCGCGCAACAATGTCGAGACTATGGTGCGCGGCTTCGCTTTCGGTTAGAAGGCGCACCACGAAACACCGATGCATGACGCCCAAAAGTGGATACCGGTTTTGGGGGTAACGACATGCACAACCAACAAAGTGCATGGCGCCCAAAAGTGGATACCGGTTTTGGGACAACGACATGCGTGAACCGAGAAGTCCCAAGGAGTTGGACGACATGCTGAGAGGCTCGCTTACCGCGCTCGTGACACCGTTCGAAAAGAGCGGGCGTTTCGACGAGAAAGCCTTTCGCGCGTTCGTCGACTGGCAGCTTGGCGAGGGCACGACAGGCCTGGTTCCTGTCGGCACAACGGGCGAGTCGCCTACGCTGTCGCATGACGAGCATCGCCACGTCGTCAAGATCTGCATCGAGGTGGCCAAGGGCCGCGCCCCGGTGGTTGCCGGTGCCGGTTCCAACAACACCGAGGAAGCCGTCGGGCTCGTGCAGTATGCCGAAAAGGCCGGCGCCGATGCTGCCCTGGTCGTAACGCCCTATTACAACAAGCCGACACAGCGCGGCCTCTACGAGCATTTTGCCGCGGTCGCCCGGGCGACCAAGCTGCCGATCATCATCTACAACATCCCGCCGCGCTCGGTCATCGACATGATGCCGGAGACGATGGGCCGGCTGGCGCACGACTTCAAGAACATCGTCGGCGTCAAGGACGCCACCGGCAAGGTCGAGCGCGTGTCGGAGCAGCGCATGACCTGTGGCAAGGATTTTATCCAGCTTTCGGGTGAGGACGCTTCCGCGCTCGGTTTCAACGCGCATGGTGGTGTCGGCTGCATCTCGGTGACCTCGAACGTCGCGCCGCGGCTCTGCGCCGAATTCCAGGAAGCAACGCTTTCGGGCGACAGTGCGAAGGCGCTGGAGCTGCAGGACCGTCTCTTGCCGCTGCACAAGGCGATCTTTATCGAGCCCGGCGTGTCCGGCGCGAAATATGCACTGTCGAAGCTGGGCAAGGTCGAGAACGTGCTGCGTTCGCCGCTGGTGACTGTTGAACCGGCAACGGCCGAGAGGATCGATGCGGCCATGAAGCACGCCGGCTTGATCAATTAGCGAGCCGTTTGGGAAGTCTGCTCCCGCGATCATCTGAAGGCGCCACCTGCGCTTCCGGTGTTCCCGTACTATATGTACGCTCCGCTCCGGTTCTCGGTAGCACCATCATCTGACTCGCGAGAGCGAGTTTCGAAACGGACTCTAGACCTCATGAACCAAGTCAGAAAAGCCGATCCCAACAACAAGACCGTTGCCGAAAACCGCAAAGCGCGGTTTTCCTACGAGGTGCTCGACACGATCGAGGCCGGCCTTGTGCTGACCGGAACCGAGGTCAAGTCGCTGCGTCAGGGCCAGGCCAACATCCAGGACAGCTATGCCTCGGTCGAAGGCGGCGAGATCTGGCTGATCAATTCCTATCTGCCCGAATATCTGCAGGCCAACCGCTTCAACCACGAGCCGCGCCGCCGCCGCAAACTGCTGCTCAACAAGCGCGAAATGGCCAAGCTGTCGCAGAGCGTGGACCGCGAAGGCATGACCCTGGTGCCGCTGAAAATCTATTTCAACGACCAGGGACGCGCCAAGCTGCTGCTTGCCGTCGGCCGCGGCAAGAAACTGCACGACAAACGCGAGACCGAAAAGCAACGCGACTGGTCGCGCGAAAAAGGCCGGCTGCTGAAGGAACGCGGGTGATCGGGAGATAGCCTGCAAAGCCAACGGTCTGGTTTTCAACGCCGAACAACCGGCAAGTCCAACAGGGGTGGTCTTGAAGAAGCGGATTGTTCTCTGGGGCGCGGCCAGTCTTGCCCTGGCATGTGTCATTGCTGCGGGAGGAGTGGCCTATTTCCGCACCTACTCTCCCGACCGCGACCGATATCCGGTCAGGGGCATCGACGTCTCCCATCATCAGGGCCGGATCGACTGGCGGCGTGTTGCCGCCGATGATGTGGCTTTCGTCGTCATCAAGGCGACTGAAGGCGGCGACCATGTCGACGACGCCTTCGCCGGCAATCTGCGCGAGGCCCGCGCCGCCGGACTCGCCGTCGGCGCCTATCATTTCTTCACCTTCTGCCGGCCGGGCGCCGACCAGGCGAGGAATTTCATCTCGGTGGTGCCGCACGATCAGCCGCTGCTGCCGCCCGTGGTCGACATCGAGTTCGGCGGCAACTGTCCGCGGCGTCCGTCGCCCGAACAGTTGAATGCCGAACTCCAGGCCTTCCTCGGACCTGTCGAGGCGGCATTCGGCAAGCCGGCGATCGTCTATCTTACGGATGAAGCCGAGGCCGCTTATGCCGGGCAAATCGCCGCTCGCCCACTCTGGCTACGCTCACTGCTCGTGGAACCGGACCGCCGTGACTGGATCTACTGGCAGTACCACAACAGGGGGCGCGTGAACGGCATCGAGGGGGACGTCGATCTGAACGTTTTGCAGGGCGGGCCGGAGAAGTTGGCGGCGCTGCTCGCCTCCACACCTTGATGAACAGGCCCGATCCGATGCCGGTCCGGTTCTTCGGCAGCCTGCCATGCCCCTCAAACCATTCACGATCCAGCTGATGTCGAGACAGCCAGATTTTCCCTGGTGCTGCGTCGACCCATCGCCGAATAACCCATCCCGGCGGCCATGATGGCGATGGCCACGCATTGGATAGCCAGCGGGGTCTCGCCAAGCACGACCATGCCGACCATCACGGTGGCGACCGGCACACCCGGCAGGAACAGCGATGCAGCCTGTGAGCCCAATCGGTCGACAATGTAAGTGTAGAGGAACATTGCCGCAGCGCCCGCGAGAAGACCTTGAATGACGATCTGGCTGGCGATTTCGGCGCCTGCGGCGGCATGGAGGCCGCTTGGCGCAAAGACATAAAGAAGTGGCAGCGGCAGGCAGGACAAAAGCACGACGCTCGCGGTCGCCGTGACCGGGTCGACACGCCATCGCTGCACAAGAACGGCATATGTGGAAAACATCGCGCCCGATCCGATAAACAGCAGGTCCCCGAACAGGACATCGCTGGCGCCGGTGCGCGCCGGTGCTATGAACAGCAACAAGCCGGCGATGATCGTGACGACGCCGATGATCCGCCGACGCGACGCGCTTTCCCTGAACAGCGACAATAGGAACGAGAAGAACACGATCGAGGCCGGGCAGAGCGCTGCGGCATGGGCGGCGGGCGCGTGGGTCAGACCCCAGTTGATGATCAGCGGATAGGGCAATCCGGCCAGTGCAGCCAACGTCAGTCCACGCCGCCAGCCCAGCGCCTTCATGGTCGCCAGGCCGCGCCTCCAGACGATCGGCAGGAACACCGCGCCGGCACCGGCAAAGCGCAGGCTGGCCATGTCGGTGGCCGTCAGATGCTCCCTGAGGCTGAAGCGGGCGGCGACGAACTGCGCTGCATAGATGGCGATCATGACAAGGCCGGCGATCACCGCCAGTCTTGTGTCTCCCGTGTCTCGTCCGTCCGCCATGTCAGTTCCGCCGCATGTTCATGTCGCCAGGAGGAGACAGCCCCCGACCTTGCGATGAAGCGCAGTCTATGGTCGAAATGGTCGCGGCAAAATACGCTGTTTTTTAGAATTTGAAGTGTAATTCACGCAAATAGGAGGACTTGAACGTGAATCCTGAACCAGTCGACCTGGACGCCGTCGACCGCAGTCTTCTGCGACTGCTGCAGGAAGATGGGCGCCGCACCACGCTCGACCTGGCAGCGCGCGTCGGCCTGTCACCGACCGGCGCCAGCCAGCGCGTGAAACGCCTGTTTCGCGACGGGTTTATCACCGCCGTCAGGGCGGTGCTCAATCCGGCAAAGATTGGCCGCGGCATGCTTGTCTTCATCGAGGTGCGGCTCGATCACGCGGCCCCGCATATCTTTGACCGCTTCGCCGAGGCGGTGGCAAAGGCGCCCGAGGTTCTGGAATGCCATATGGTCGTCGGCGGCTTCGACTATCTCGTGAAGGCCCGCATTGCCGAGATGGCCGACTATCAGGACTTTCTCAAACGCGTCATCCTGCCGCTGCCCGGGGTGAAGGAGACACATACCTATGCCTCGATCGGCGACGTGAAGCCGGATGCCTTGCTGCCGGTGTGAGCTCGCACCGCAGACCGCACGGTATCCGAGAGCTCAGTTCTTCAGGAATGCCGCGATCTCGCCAAACACCCTGACGAACATGTCTTCGGTCAACACACCGGTATTGGTGTTGTAGCGCGAGCAATGGTAGCTCGAAAACAGCATGATGCCGCCGGCTTCCAACTGGCCGCCATGTTTGAACGGATAGGCGGCGACGCGCCCGCCCAGTGCCCGCACGGTCGACTGGTGCGCGATCGATCCCAGCGCCAGCACGGCGCGCAGGTTGGGAAAGCGAGCGATCGTCGGCACCAGGAATGTCCGGCAGGTAGCGATCTCGGCACCGACCGGCTTGTTCTCCGGCGGCACGCAGCGCACCGCGTTGGTGATCGCCGTGCCGAGGAGTTCCAGCCCATCATCGGGCCGCGCCTTGAACTCGCCGCGTGCGAAGTTGTGGGCAATCAGTGTCGAATAGAGCAGGTCGCCGGCATAGTCGCCGGTAAAGGGGCGCCCGGTGCGGTTGGCGCCGCGCAGGCCAGGCGCCAGACCAACGATCAGAAGCTGGACGGTATCTTCGCCGCCCAGTGGCAGGAAGGTCGGCACCGGCGCGTTGAACCATGACGGCTCGCGCTGCCGCCATTCGGCGATGAAATCATGCAGCCGCGGGCAGAGCGGGCAATCGCGGCTGGGTTCGGAAAGCGAAGGGGCGGTCAAGTCGACCGGCCTCAGTAGTCGTCCTCGTCGACTTCAGCCGGTTCGGGCCGCCGTGCCGGTCGTTCGGAGGGATCGCGGCCGACCTCGTTCTTCAGCGTCGCCAGGTCGATGAAATGGTCGGCCTGCCGGCGCAGGTCGTCTGAGATCATCGGAGGTTGCGAGGCCATGGTCGAGACGATCGACACCTTGCGGCCACGCCGTTGCAGCGCTTCGACCAGCGTTCGGAAATCACCGTCTCCGGAGAATATGACATAGTGGTCGACGACATCGGCGAGTTCCAGCGCATCGACGGTAAGCTCGATGTCCATGTTGCCCTTGATCTTGCGGCGGCCGGTCGAGTCGGTGAATTCCTTGGCCGGCTTGGTGACCACCTTGAACCCGTTATAGTCGAGCCAGTCGATCAGTGGCCGGATCGAGGAGTATTCCTGGTCCTCGACCAGCGCGGTGTAATAGTAGGCGCGCAACAGGTAACCGCGCTTGTGAAAGCTCGCCAGGAGCTTGCGATAATCGATGTCGAACCCGAGCGCGCGCGATGTGGCGTAGAGATTGGCGCCGTCGATGAACAGGGCGATTTTTTCACGAGGGTCGAACATGGAAATAATCCTTTTCGAAAAAACGGCCGTCTAAACGAAATGCGGTAGCGACTATCGGTCAGGCTCTAATAACCGGCCGACCTTGGACCAATCGAGATAACGCCAGTTTGGTGGCAATCCAAGGGCATGTGGCGCACTGCAAGCAATTGTGATCGTGGCGCCGAACCCTGGACCCGGCTGCTTTGCTAGATCGGGAGTTCGATATTGAGATTGAGTGCCCTGTGGGCCCGCATTGCCATGATGCTTGTATTTTGGCGCCGTTCGGGTTATGGACCGCGCCTGTTTTCCATTAAATCCAGGCATGAAAGGGGCAGTCCATGGCCCGCGTAACCGTTGAAGATTGCATCGACAAGGTCGACAACCGCTTCGAGCTGGTGCTTCTGGCCGGCCACCGCGCCCGTCAGATCAGCCAGGGCGCGCAGATCACCGTCCCGCGCGACAACGACAAGAACCCCGTCATCGCACTGCGCGAGATCGCCGACGAGACGCTGTCGCCCGATGATCTCAAGGAAGATCTGATCCATTCGCTGCAGAAGCATGTCGAGGTCGACGAGCCCGAAGCCGATGGCGAAGTGATCGCCGATCAGACCGGCGGCGCTGTTGCGGCCGCCGAAGCCGACGACGCCGAGGAGAACGTCACCTTCGACCGGATGACCGAGGAAGATCTCCTGGCTGGCATCGAAGGCCTGGTGCCCCCGGAAAAGAGCGACGACTACTAAGCCCTCCGTTCCGGCGGTCGCTGGAACAATCTTCCGGCACTTCCGTCCCGGCGGTTTCGTGGCTATCTAGTACCAACTGTCGCAAATACCAGATGCAGCTTTGGCCGCACTTGGCATAATGCGTGAATCTGGTATTTGCGACAGTTGGTACCGGCATGCGCCGTACAACAGTGCGGCGCATGATTCATTTCATCGCCGAGAGATTTAGCCCATGATGCGTCAGTATGAGCTTGTCGAGCGCGTCCAGCGCTACAAGCCTGACGTCAACGAGGCGTTGCTCAACAAGGCCTATGTCTACGCCATGCAGAAGCATGGCCACCAGAAGCGCGCTTCCGGCGATCCCTATTTCTCGCATCCGCTCGAAGTCGCCGCCATCCTCACCGATATGCACATGGACGAGGCGACCATCGCCGTCGCCCTGCTGCACGACACCATCGAGGACACGACGGCGACGCGGGCCGAGATCGACGATCTGTTCGGCCCCGAAATGGGCAAGCTGGTCGAGGGCCTGACCAAGCTCAAGAAGCTCGACCTCGTCTCCAAGAAGGCCGAGCAGGCGGAGAACCTGCGCAAGCTTTTGCTGGCGATCTCGGAAGATGTTCGCGTGCTGCTGGTCAAGCTCGCCGACCGTTTGCACAACATGCGCACCCTCGATCACATGCCCGAGGCCAAACGCCTGCGCATCGCCGAGGAGACGATGGATATCTACGCGCCGCTGGCCGGGCGCATGGGCATGCAAGGCATGCGCGAGGAGCTGGAAGAGATCGCCTTCCGCTTCATCAATCCGGAAGCCTACCGGGCCGTCACCGCGCGGCTCGCCGAGATATTCGAGCGCAACAAGGGCGTGCTGACCGACATTGAAAAGGCGCTGTCGGCCCTGTTTGAAAAGCACGCCATCAACGCCGGCGTGAAGAGCCGGCAGAAGAAGCCATGGTCGGTGTTCCGCAAGATGGAGGCCAAGGCGCTGTCCTTCGAGCAACTGTCCGACATTTTCGGCTTCCGTGTTGTCGTTGACAGCGTCGAGGACTGCTATCGCGCGCTGGGTGCCATCCACACCACTTGGTCGATGGTGCCCGGCCGTTTCAAGGATTACATCTCGACCCCGAAGCAGAACGACTACCGTTCGATCCACACCACCATCGTCGGGCCTTCGCGCCAGCGCGTCGAACTGCAGATCCGCACCCGCGAGATGAACAAGATCGCCGAATACGGCGTCGCCGCCCATTCGATCTACAAGGACACCGGCGGCAAGACGAACGGCGCCGGCCATGCGATCTCGAAGGAGACCAACGCCTACGCTTGGCTGCGCCGTACCATCGAGCAGTTGGCCGAGGGCGACAATCCCGAGGATTTTCTCGAGAACACCAAGCTGGAGCTGTTCCAGGACCAGGTGTTCTGCTTCACGCCGAAAGGCATGCTGATTGCCTTGCCGCGCGGCGCCACGCCGATCGATTTCGCCTATGCGGTCCACACCGATGTCGGCGACACCTGCGTCGGCGCCAAGGTCAATGGCCGCATCATGCCGCTGATGACGGAACTGAAGAATGGCGACGAGGTCGAGATCATCCGCTCCAAAGCGCAGGTACCACCAGCCGCATGGGAATCGGTCGTCGTCACCGGCAAGGCGCGCGCAGCCATCCGCCGCGCCACCAAGAATGCGATCCGCAAGCAGTATTCTGGCCTTGGCGCGCGTATCCTGGAGCGTGCCTTCGAACGAGCCGGCAAGACCTTCACCAGGGAAAGCCTGAAGCCCGTGCTGCACAGGCTGGCACGCAAGGACATCGAGGATGTGCTGGCATCCGTGGGGCGCGGCGAACTGGCCTCAACCGATGTCATGAAGGCGGTGTTTCCCGACTACAAGGACGAGCGCGTCACGCCGGCAGCGCCCAAGCAGCGCGAGGAGGGCTGGTCGAAGATCCGCAACGCCGCAGGCATGCTGTTCCAGATACCTGGCCGGGCCGCGCGCAAGGACAAGGACCAGCCAGGCGCCGGCGCCGTGCCGATCCGCGGCGTGCGCGGCGACCTGCCGGTGCGCTTCGCGCCGGAAGGCGCGGTCCCTGGCGATCGTATCGTCGGCATCGTCCAGCCGGGCACCGGCATCACCATCTACCCGATCCAGTCTCCGGCGCTGCAGGCCTTCGACGATCAGCCGGAGCGCTGGATCGACGTGCGCTGGGACATCGACGAGCGCACCAAGGAACGGTTCCCCGCGCGCGTCTCGGTCACCGCCATCAACGCGCCGGGTTCGCTTGCCGATATCGCCCAGGTCGTTGCCTCCAACGACGCCAACATCCATACGCTGTCGATGGTGCGCACCGCGCCCGATTTCACCGAAATGCTGATCGATCTCGAAGTCTGGGACCTGAAGCATCTCAACCGGCTGCTGTCGCAGCTCAAGGACAATTCGAGCGTCAGCGATGCGCGGCGCGTCAACGGCTAGCGATAGCCGACCATGGGGGACGAGATGAATACCGACGAAGTGCTGGACATATTCCGTGAGGCTGGCGCTGTTCTCGAGGGTCATTTTATCCTGACGTCGGGCCTGCGCAGTCCAGTTTTCCTGCAGAAGGCACGCGTCTTCATGCATGCCGACAAGACCGAGCGGCTGTGCAAGGCGCTGGCCAAGAAGATCCGCGCCGCCGTGCCAGGCAAGATCGACTATGTCGTCGGGCCGGCGATCGGCGGCTTGATCCCGGCATACGAAACCTCGCGCCACCTTGGCGTGCCGGCGATCTGGGTGGAGCGGGAAGGGGGCGAGTTCCGCCTGCGCCGCTTCGAGATCGATCGAGGCGCCCGCGTCGTCATCGTCGAGGACATCGTCACCACCGGTCTGTCGATCCGCGAAACCATTGATTGCCTGCGCGACGTTGGCGCAGAGGTGGTCGCGGCCGCCTGCATCATCGACCGTTCGGCCGGCAAGACCCATGTCGGCGTGCCGTTGATCGCGCTTGCCGAATATGAAGTTCCAGCCTACCCGCCGGACAGGTTGCCGCCGGAGCTTGCCGCCATCCCGGCCATCAAGCCGGGCAGCCGCAACATCTGACGAGGAGGTCGAAATGATCGCCGGCATCGACCATTTCGTGCTGACGGTCCGCTCGGTTGAAGCGACCTGCGACTTCTACCGGCGCGTGCTTGGCATGCGGCGCCTGGATCAGCCGAACCGGCCGACAGCGCTTCTGTTCGGTTCGCAGAAGATCAACCTGCACGAAGTCGGCCGCACTTTCGAGCCAAAGGCGAGGACGCCGACGCCGGGTTCTGGCGATTTCTGCCTCGTGTCGGCGGTGCCTCTCGCCGAAATCCAGGCCGGCCTCGCGGCCGACGGCGTTGCCATCGAAGTCGGTCCGGTTGAGCGCATCGGCGCGCGAGGACCTATGATGTCGGTCTATTTCCGCGATCCCGACGACAATCTGGTCGAGGTCAGCGAATATCTGAAGTAGGCACCGCGCCGGAAGGATATCGTCTCGGCCCCGGATGGTGACCTTGTCGAAGCCGGCCGGAACCCCTGGCCGCATATCGGTCATCCGGCTGCGACAATTAGCCGAAACCACTTCTCAAATTCGCCGCGATTGTCCGATGTGGAGAAGATGGATCTGACCAAAAATCTGGCGCTGCGGCCGCTGAGCGTACGGCCTTCGGTTGTTGTTGGGCTTGCGGATGGCTATATCAAAGTCGCGATTGCCTTCTGGCGACCGTAAAGCGCAAGATGTGGCGGTCGAAGCCTGGCTGGAAACAGCCGGCGTGTAAGCTGTGAACTGTCGGGAATAGGAAGAGAGTGCTTTTTCGTCGCCGCAAGCCTGATGGCCTTTTCGAGCGGGTGCGTACCTATCTGTGGCCGCGCCGTTCGTTTTCGCGCTCGCTTCAATATTTCTCCAAGCGCATTCTGCGGCTGAAGGCCACCCCGCATGCGGTGGCGGCCGGCGTCGCCGCGGGTGTCTTTGCTTCGTTCTTCCCCGTCGGTTTCCACTTCATCATTGCCGCCGTTCTGTGTTGGGTGATCGCCGGCAATCTGGTGGCCGCCGCTCTGGGAGCCGTATTCTTCGGCAATCCGCTGACTTTTCCGCTCTTGTGGGGCGCATCCTGGGAAACCGGCAAGCTCATCCTGCACGATCGCCTGCCGACACACGGTCCGCCGGCGCATCTGGGCGAGATGCTGCACACGCTGTCCTTCGCCAAACTATGGCATCCCGTCCTGGAGCCGATGCTGATCGGCGCGGTGCCGCTCGGGCTGGTGTTCGGCCTGGTGTTCTACGGCATCACGCGCTGGGGCATGAATGTCTTCCGCGAACAGCGGCGCAAGCGGCTGGCCGAGCGCGCGAGACGCCGTGAGCATTCGCCTCATCCCGGCGGAAGCGTCGGTTCCGCCGCCCAATGATCATCGGCATCGGCAGCGACCTGATCGACATCACACGCATCGAGAAATCGCTTGAGCGTCACGGCCAGCGCTTCATCCAGAGGATCTACACCGAGGTGGAACAGGCGCGTTCGGAGAACCGGCGCGCCCGCGCAGCTTCCTACGCCAAGCGCTTTGCCGCCAAGGAGGCGTGCGCCAAGGCACTGGGCACTGGTCTGGCACAAGGGGTCTTCTGGCGTGACATGGGTGTCGTCAACCTGCCCAGCGGTGCGCCGACGATGGCGCTGACCGGCGGGGCGCTGGCGCGGCTGGAAAAGATCCTGCCTCAAGGTCATCGGGCGGCGATCCACCTCACCATCACGGATGATTTCCCGCTCGCTCAAGCCTTTGTGATCATAGAGGCGTTACCGGTCGAAGAAGCGCCACATTGATTGCATCTGACGACCGGCATGGACGTTGCCCAGCGCGCGCCGAGACTCTATACCATCCAACGCACAATCGAGGACGACATGAGCGTGGCTGAAAAATCTCAGAAGAAATCCGGCGGGCTTGGCGAAACCGTCAGCGTCATCGTCCAGGCGCTTTTGCTCGCCCTGGTCATTCGCACGCTGCTGTTCCAACCGTTCTCGATCCCGTCGGGCTCGATGCGGCCGACGCTTCTGGAAGGCGACTATCTGTTCGTCACCAAATGGTCCTACGGCTATTCACGCTATTCGCTGCCTTTTGGACCGGACATTTTCTCGGGCCGCATCTGGGGCTCCGAGCCCAAGCGTGGCGACGTGGTGGTGTTCAAGTTCCCGCCTGATCCGTCCGTCGACTACATCAAGCGCGTCATCGGCCTGCCCGGCGACAAGATCCAGATGAAGGATGGCCAAGTCTTCATCAATGGCGTTGGCGTGCCGCGCGTCAAGACGGGCCAGATCGACAATCCCGACATCACGGAAAAGGATTATCCGATCGACGTCTATCGCGAGACGCTGCCCGATGGTGTCAGCTATGACACGCTCGACCTGTCGCCGAACTCGATTGGCGACAACACCCGCGAATTCGACGTGCCCCCCGGCCACTATTTCATGATGGGCGACAACAGGGACAATTCCGCCGACAGCCGTTTCACCGTCGGTTATGTTCCGGCCGAGAACCTGGTCGGCCGCGCCAACCTTGTGTTCTTCTCGATCGCCGGCAAGGCGAGCCCGCTCGAAATCTGGAAATGGCCGTCGCTGATGCGCGCTTCGCGCCTGTTCCACTTCGTCAACTGATGGCCTTGAAGCGCCCGACAGGCGAGACCCTGGCCGGTTTGGTGGTGGCCAGGACCGGCCATGTTTTCAGGGACATCCGCTTACTTGAGACCGCCTTGACGCATTCCAGCGCGGTCAAGGCGGCAAGCAACAATCAGCGTCTTGAATTCCTTGGCGACCGCGTGCTTGGTCTTGTCGTCGCCGATATGCTTTTCGAGAAATTCCCCGATGCGCCGGAAGGTGAAATCGCGCCCCGTTTCAATGCGCTGGTCGATGCAAAGACATGCTCGGAAGTCGGCATCGAGATGCAGCTGGAGAATCTGGTCCGGGCCGACGCCGCCTTGAAGACGCGATCGCGCGGCTCTGGCGGAAATTATCTGGCTGATGCCGTCGAAGCGCTAATCGCGGCAGTTTATATCGATGGCGGTATCGACGCCGCGCGGCGGTTCGTTCTGCGTTATTGGGAGCCACGTTCGAGCACGGTTGTGACGAAGCCACTTAATCCGAAATCCGATTTGCAGGAATGGATTGCCAAGACGAGTGACGCGCGACCCGAATATGTGATCGAAAAACGCGAAGGGCCCGACCATCAGCCGGTCTTCACTATTTCTTTGCAGGTTAGCGGCTTTGCACCTTCCGTCGGTACCGGCGGCTCCCGCAGGGCGGCTGAAGAAGCGGCGGCTTCGGCATTTCTCGTGCGCGAAGGCGTGTGGGCCAATAAAGGGAGCGCGGCATGACCGCAGAAGACACTGCAGCCGCTCCCGTCACGCACTCCGGCTTCGTTGCGCTGATCGGCGCGCCTAACGCGGGCAAGTCGACACTGGTCAACCAGCTGGTCGGCGCCAAGGTCTCGATCGTCACCCATAAGGTGCAGACGACACGCGCCATCGTGCGCGGCATCGCCACGCACGACAACGCGCAGATCGTCTTTGTCGACACACCGGGCATCTTCAAGCCCAAGCGGCGGCTCGACACCGCGATGGTGACCACCGCCTGGGGAGGCGCCAAGGACGCCGACATCGTGCTGCTGCTGATCGACGCCGAGCGCGGCATCAGGGGCGATGCTGACGCCATCCTCGAACGGCTGAAGGACGTGCGCCAACCGATGGTGCTGATTCTCAACAAGGTCGATCGGGTCAAGCACGAGGCGCTGCTGGCCCTGTCTGCGGCAGCGAACGAGAAAGTGCCGTTCCAGCGCACCTTCATGGTCTCCGCGCTGACCGGTTCCGGCTGCAAGGACCTCCTCGACTATCTGGCGCAGGCGCTGCCGGCCGGCCCCTGGTACTATGCGGAAGACCAGATTTCGGACCTGCCGATGCGCCAACTGGCGGCCGAGATCACCCGCGAAAAACTCTATCTCAGGCTGCATCAGGAATTGCCCTATTCCTCGCACATCGAAACCGAGAAATGGGAAGAGAAAAAGGATGGCTCGGTGCGCATCGACCAGACCATCTTTGTCGAGCGCGACAGCCAGAAAAAGATCGTGCTCGGCCACAAGGGCGAGACCATCCGCGCCATCGGGCAGGCCGCGCGGATGGAAATATCAGGCATACTGGAACAGAAGGTGCACCTGTTCCTGTTCGTGAAAGTGCGCGAGAACTGGGGCGATGATCCCGAGCGCTACCGCGAGATGGGGCTGGAGTTCCCCCGCTAAGGCCGAAAAATCCTGGCGCGCCATCGCGCGGTGGCCGACCACAAGCATTGGGCGTGAGGCTAATGCATGTCGCCCGGAAGTGTCCTCGGTTCCGGGACAACGACATGCATAAAATCAGAAGCTTACAGCAGGTCGGCGAATCCGATTCGCCGCGACGTGCTGTAGAGCACGTCGCGGTTTACGCGAACCGCGAACCGCCCGGGGTGCTGGGAAGCAGACTAAGGCGAAGCGCGGGCTCCACCATGCGGCCCGCGATTGGCGCGAGACCAACTCAGATTCTTGGCAAGCCGCCAACGAAGCGGCGACGCGCGCTGAGGCCGGCTTCCGCGCCGTGATCTGGAGCCGCTGCCGGTGTTGTTTTCGCGCCGACAGCGATACGAGGACAGAAATCACAAATTTCTCGAGTTATTTTAGATTTAGAGTTTTAAAAGACCGCAATCCATAGACTAAACTGGTCTATGCAGAAGGATACACTTATTTGTTACAAAAATATGACGATGTTCCATTTGTGCCATTTTAAATTCAAGCCAGATCTCATTAGTGTTATTTGTGCAACACGTATTTAATCTGTAGCGAGAATCCAGCGCATTTATGGAATTGTCATTGAAGGTGGACGATTGGTGGGTATGTTCGCCGCGAAAAGGGGACGCGGTGCGGGCCTTTTTCATTGTGGGGGTGAGGCGGGAAAACATATCCGCCAGCCACAATTCAGAAGCCATTTTTTCAAACTTGACTGGAGAGGTCAGAAAATGAACATCAAGAGCCTCCTTCTCGGCTCAGCCGCGGCTTTGATCGCGGTGTCCGGCGCGCGCGCCGCGGACGCGGTTGTCGTCGCCGAACCGGAACCAGCCGAATACGTCAAGATCTGCGACGTCTACGGCGCCGGCTACTTCTACATCCCGGGCACCGAGACCTGCCTGCGCATCGGCGGCTATCTCCGCTATGACATCGGCGTCGGCGATTCCGGCACGCTGGATGGCGTCAACAACGTTGGCGATCACATGGACGGCGGAAACCACGACACCTACTACAAGAACATGCGCTTCACGCTGAGGACGTATACCGGCCAGGAAACCGAACTCGGCACGTTGAAGACCTTCACCGAGACCCGCTTCCAGTTCGGCAACTCCTCGGGCGACTATGATGGAAGCTCCTCGACCTCCTGGCAGGCCGGCAACAAAACCACCAGCCTCAACTTCGCCTGGATACAGCTCGGTGGCCTGCGCGTCGGTAAGGATGAAACTGCATACGACCAGTTCATCGGTTACGCGGGCAACGTCATCCAGGACACGATCATCCCGTACGGCGTCAAGGACACCAATGTCGTCCAGTACTATTTCGACGCTGGCAGCGGCTTCACGGGCGTGGTCTCGCTCGAAGAAGGCACGGGCGTCAACACCATCGACAGCTATGTTCCGCATGTCGTCGGCGGCTTGAAGTACAAGGGCGACTGGGGCGCGATCACCGGTGTTGTCGCCTATGACAGCAACTACGAGGAAGTGGCCGGCAAGGTTCGCCTGGATGTCAACGTCAGCAAGGAACTGTCGCTGTTCATCATGGGCGGCTACGGCACCGACGACAACCTCACAGACGACGCACACAATGCCATCGACGTACATGGCCGCAGCCAGTACAAGCCGTGGGGCGGCAACTGGGCCGTCTGGGGCGGCGGTACCTACAAGTTCAACGAGAAGACCTCGTTCAACGTCCAGGCTTCGGCTGACGACGACAAGAACTATGCTCTCGCCGCGAACGTCGCATACACCATCGTCCCGGGCTTCACGGTCACGACCGAAGTCGACTGGGATCACTACGGCAATTTCGGCAATCCATCCATCTACGGCAACTGGTCCAAGGCCGACAAGAAGGACAGCGTCGGCGGCATCGTCCGCTTCCAGCGCAACTTCTAACGGATCGACTGACCTCACCAACCGCCCGCAGCACATCGCTGCGGGCGGCTTTTTTATGCCTCGTTGCGAGAGCCGGCACAGGCGCCAGACCATACCTTGATTTCGCCACCCGATCGGTGAAAAGCTCCTGATATGGAATGGCGCGACGAGGGAATCATTCTCGGCACCCGCAGGCATGGCGAAACCAGCGCCATTCTCGAGGTGATGACGCGCGCCCATGGCCGCCATCTCGGCCTCGTGCGCGGTGGCCGCTCGCGCAAGCAGCAGCCCGTTCTCCAGCCAGGCAATCGTGTCGATCTCTTGTGGCGCGCGCGCCTCGACGAGCACCTGGGCACTTTCCAGGCCGAAGCCATCGAGATGAACGCCGCCCGGCTGATGGACAGTGCCATTGCCGTCTACGGCCTTCAGACGATGGCGGCGCATCTGCGCCTGCTGCCCGAGCGCGATGCCCATGGCGGCCTCTACGAGGCGCTTTCGGTGATGATCGTTCATCTCGACGACGCAGATGCCGCCGGCGAATTGGTGGCGCGCTTCGAGCTTCTGATCCTTGATGAACTCGGCTTTGGCCTCGATCTCAGCCAATGCGCCGCCACCGGCACGAGGCAGGATCTGGCCTATGTCTCGCCTAAATCCGGACGCGCGGTGTCGCGCGGGGCCGGCGCTCCGTGGCACGACAAGATGCTGGTGCTGCCCGCCTTCCTGCAGCGCGGCTCCGGCCAGCGCGCCAATCATGCGGCGATCGCGGACGCCTTCCGCCTGACCGGCTTCTTCTTCACCCGTCACGTCTACGAGCCGCGCGGCATCGATCAGCCCGATGCACGCGCCGGCTTTCTGGCCGCACTGCGCAAGCACCACGCAACGCAGAAGCCCATCGCCGGAGAGAGCGCGGCCGGAGAAATCAGCCGATGAGCGAAGTCGAACTCTATCCGGGCCGGGTCTCGCCGCTCGGCCTCGGCACCATTCCTCATGCCGACATCCTGAAATACACCGGCCTGGAATTGCTGCAGCGAATCGTCGACGGCAAATACCCGGCACCACCGATCTCCTTCCAGCTCAGCTTCGCGTTGACCGAAGTATCGGAAGGTCGCGCCGTGTTCCGGGGCGTGCCGAACGAACGCCACCTCAACCCGCTGGGAGCCGTTCACGGCGGCTGGGCGGCGACGCTCCTCGATTCGGCGTTGGCGTGCGCGGTGCAGACCCTGCTCGACAAGGGCGAGGCTTACACGACTGCGGAGTTCAAGGTGAACCTGACGCGGCCGATCACGCCCAGGACCGGTGAGGTTGTCTGCGAAGGCAAGGTGGTTCACAAGGGCCGCACGCTTGCCGTTTCGGAAGCGACGCTGAAGGATGCCGGCGGCAAGCTGCTGGCTTTCGGTACCGAGACATGTTCGATATTTCCAGCCGCCAATCTGGCGGCACGTTGAATTTTCAGCCGTTTAGCCGCCGTATTTCAATGTCAGTGAGATGAAGCGTCAGTGAAAACTGGCCTGGTTTGGGGGAACCGCCATGTTTGAGAGCCTGATCGGCCTCGTCGCCATCATTGCCTTGTTCGTCATCATTTCGCGTCAGCAGGGCCGCATCGGTCTGATCGAGCGCGAACTTGGCGCACTGCGCAGCCTCGTGCTTTCGGGCGCGGTATCGCCCACGGTCAAGCCGTCGGAACTGGAGGCGGCGCAGGGCAGGGCCGACACGGCTCCGGTGGCCAGGCCTGCCGACATCGCCCCGGCAGCAACCGGCGAGCCGGCTCCCGCGCTACAGGCCACGGAGGCGGAAATCCCGGCCGGAGGGCCCGGCCCTTGGAGCGCCCCCGAGATCACACCGAAAACGCCAGAGGTCGCGCCGGCCGCGGTCGCCAAAGCCGCTCGCCAGTCCGACGTTGAAACCGCGCTCGGCACGCGTTGGGCGGTCTGGGTCGGCGGCATTGCGCTGGCTCTGGGCGGCTTGTTCCTGATCCGCTACACCATCGAGGCCGGCATTTTCGGACCCGGCGTGCGGCTCACCATGGCGGCGGTGCTCGGGTTGGTGCTGATCGCCGGCGGCGAGTTCATTCGCCGCACCGGCTTCAAGGTACCGGTGCAAGGTATTGCCGGCGCCTATATTCCGGCGATCCTGACCGCGGCCGGCGCCTTCATCCTGTTCGGCACCGTCTATGCCGCCCATGGCATTTACGGCTTTATCGGCCCGGCGCTTGCCTTCACGCTGCTCGGTGCGATCGGCGTTGCGACCATTGCCGCCGCTCTCGTCCATGGCCAGGCGCTGGCCGGCATCGGTCTCGTCGGCGCCATGGTGACGCCGGTGCTGATCGCTTCGCAGGCGCCCAATCCGTGGGCGTTGTTCGGCTATCTCGCCATCGTGCTCGCCGCCACTGGCGTGATCGCCCGCATGCGCGACTGGAAGACGCTGATGGCGGCCGCTTTTTTCGGTACCGGCGTCTGGACCATCCTCTACATGACCGACGCACCGGGCGCGAACTTCTCCGCCATACTGCTCATCGACGCTGTAACGCTGGCTGTGCTTGCCCTTGTCTGGCTGAGCAGCCGTGGCGGCGACACCGGGCTAGCAGGGACTTTCGACTGGCCATCCATCGTGCCTGGACTGTTCGTCGCCTTCTCGGCGCTTGGCCTCTCGGTTGACCCGGTCTTCGCCGCTGCCGGTGATGCTTTGCCGGGCGCGGTGCTGCTTGTCGTGATGATAGCGGTCGCGCTCTACCGCCCACTGGCGCTGCCACTGCTTTATGGCGCGGGACTGGTGACGGTGCTGATCTATCTCGGCATCATCCCGCCAACGTCTATCGCTTCCGACTTTTCGGGCGGCGCTTTGGGTGTTGATGGGGTGCCCTTGGCCACCGCTGACGCGCTGAGCTTGCGTATCGGTATTGGTCTCGGTCTTGTTTTCGTCGCCGCTGGTTTGTGGGCCGCGCGCCGCTTCGCCGCCACGGCGCGGATCCGAGCAGCCTCTTGGGCTGCATGGGGTGTCATCGTGCCGCTGGTCGTCCTGCTGGCGCTCTGGTTCACCTTCGGCAATCTCGACCGCGACTTTGTCTATGCCGCCGTCGCGGCCCTGCTGGTCCTGGTCTTCGCCGCCGGCGGCGAGTGGATCGCGCGGGCTGAGGAACCGCCGCTCAAGGGGGGAGCCGCAGTGTCGTTTGTTTTGGGCGGCGCGGCAGTCGCCGGCCTCCTGATGCTGCATATGGCCTTTGATTCCGGTTGGACCACCATCCTGCTTGGTGCCGCCGCGATCGTGCCGGCGCTCGCCACGCGCTGGCGCTCCTATCCTGTGCTCGGCTGGATTTCGGTCGCCGCTGTCATCGCGGTGCTTGGCCGCGCCGCCTTCGATCCGACGATCGTCGGATCCGAATTCCTGGCGACGACGCCGGTCTTCAACTGGTTGCTGCCGGGCTACGGCGTGCCGGCGCTCGCCTTCGGCTTCGCGGCCTGGCAACTCGCCCGCACCACCGATGGCCGTCCACGCCTGGCCATGGAAGCGGCGGCGGCACTGTTTGCGCTGCTGACGCTCGCCATGCTGGTGCGTCACGCAATGCATGGCGGCGTCATCAACAGCGATGCGCCGACGCTCGCCGAACAGGCGATCTACACGCTGATCGCTATCGGTGCCGGCGCCATCCTGATCGCCATCGACAGGCGATCGCCAAGCTCGGTGCTGCGCTATGGTTCGATGGCGGTGGGCGTGCTTTCGGCCGCCTTCATCGTCATCCAGCATTTCCTGGTGCTCAATCCGTTGTTCACGGACGAATCGACCGGCCGGATACCGGTCTTCAACCTCTTGTTCCTCGCCTATCTCCTGCCGGCCGTCGCCGCCGGTGCTCTAGCGCTCTATAGCAGGGGCAAGCGGCCGAAATGGTATTCGGCCATGCTGGCGCTGATGGCGGCGCTGCTTGCCTTCGCCTATGCCACGCTCTCGGTCAGGCGCCTGTTCAAGGGCGAGTTCATCGGCATGTGGAGCGGCCTTGGGCAGTTGGAGACCTATACCTATTCGGCGCTCTGGCTGGTTATCGGCGTGGCGCTGCTCACGGCTGGCGTCTGGCTGAAATCGCAGGTACTGCGCATCGCCTCCGCCGCGCTGATCGCGGTGGCCGTCCTGAAGGTCTTCCTGTTCGACATGTCGGAACTGGAAGGTGTGCTCAGGGCGCTGTCCTTTATCGGGCTCGGTGCCGTTCTGATCGGCATCGGCCTGTTCTACCAGCGGCTGCTGACGCGGGCGGCAAAGGAGAAATTGCCGGCCGGCGAACAATAATAGCCGGAATTCAACGCTGCGCGGGAATAAACCGGCATCCGCCGGCGTTATCTCATTGCTTGGGTGACCGGAGCGGTGGACCGCTTCGCGCTGGCTGCTTGCGCCGTGCCGGGAAGGCGCGTTCTATCGGATCAACAAGGGCGACCTCAGAACCAGCGGTCATGGACGAAAAAAAGGCAGCAATCCTTGGTGAAATACCGCGCCTGCGCCGCTACGCACGCTCGCTTCTGCGCGGCCGTGATGCTGCCGACGACCTCGTTCAGGACTGCCTCGAGCGTGCGCTGTTGCGGCTCGACAACTGGCAGACGGGAGAAAGCCCCAGGAGGTGGCTGTTTACGATCATGCATCATTTGTTCATCGACCAGATGCGCAAGGTGAACCGCCGCGGCGAAGCGGCGATGCTGCCGCTGGAGGCGGGCGAGGCGGTTGCCCAGCCGCCCGAACAGTTGGAGGGCATCGCTTCGCGCGAGATCATCGACGCGTTGCAGGCGATCAGCCCCGATCGCCGCGCGGCCATCGTCATGGTTGCCATAGAAGGCTTTTCCTATGCCGAGGCTGCCAACATTCTGGGTGTTCCCGCCGGCACGCTGATGTCGCGCATCGCGCGGGGGCGTGAGGAATTGCGTGGGCTGCTGGACGACACAGCGCGCCGCCGCGCCATAAGGATCGTCGAGAAATGATCCGCCGCGATTTTTCCGAACGGGACATCCATATGGCGCTCGACGGCGAACTGCCGGCCGATGAGCGCGCCGCCTACGATGCCTGGCTCGACGCCAATCCCGAGATGAAGGCCAGGAGCGCCCGCTTCACCGCCGACCGGGAGGCGTTGCGCTCGGCCTTCGCCGGCGTGCTGGACGAGGTGGTGCCAGTGCGCTTGCGCAAGGTGGTGCTCGGTGAAGCGCCTGTTAAGGCAGCAGTGCCACGCTCACGCTGGTGGCTTGCCGCCGCCGCGGCCGTGCTTCTCGCCACGGGCGGATTTGGCGGCTACTTTGCGGGTATCGGAGGGATCGGGCAGGAGGATCCGGCGGAGGATCAGCTCGCCGAACAAGCGATCGCCGCCCATGTCATCTATGCCGCCGAGAAGCGGCACGCGGTGGAAGTGTCGGCCAGCGACAAGGATCATCTGCAGACCTGGCTGTCCAGTCGGGTCGGCCTGAAACTGGTGGCACCGGACCTGAGCGCGAACGGCTTCCAACTGGTTGGCGGCCGGTTGCTGCCGGCGGGGGAAAGCAAGGCCGCGATGCTGCTCTACGAAGACGACAAGGGCGAGCGCATATCCCTCTTCGTGACGGCGGAATCGACCGAGAATGCCAAGGGCACCTATGCTTCGGCGCAGGACGGTCCGCAGGCCGTCTACTGGCTGGATAAAGGCTATGGCTGTGCCGTCGTTGGTTCGCTGCCGCGCGAGCAGTTGGCGGCCGTGGCCAAGAGCGCGTATGGCCAGCTTCTGGCCGGTCTCTCCAGCTGAGCCGGCTGCGATCTTGCGCGGTCGGCTGGCATGAAAACAGCGATTCCGTTCAAAGCTTGTCAGCTTCCCTGCCGTCGCGGAAAGTGTCACAATTCGGCCCTAATCAAGGAGCGATAGCGCTTGATGAATACCGGCGCTTCGGCCGGTGTTTGCGACGCTTTTCGACCGGGGACGTTGCCGCAACGCAATCGAGGTTTTCTCAAGCCGCATGCCTGCCGAGATCCGCACGGCCCGCGCGTCTGACGTCGATGACCTCGCCGCCATCGAGAAAGCTGTATTCTCGAGCGACCGCATTTCCCGCCGCTCCTTCCGCCTGTTCATCGAGCGCGAGACCGCCGAGACGCTGGTCGCCGAAATCGATGGCCGCGTCGGCGGTTATGCGATCGTGCTGTTTCGCAAGGGCAGTGGGGTAGCACGGCTCTATTCGATCGCCGTCGGACCGTTTTTCGGCGGGCTCGGCATAGGCCGGCAATTGCTGGCCGCGGCCGAAGAGGCAGCCTTCGAACACGACCGCATGATGCTGCGTCTCGAAGTGCGCGAGGACAATGGCCGTGCCATCAGCATCTATGAACAGGCCGGCTACCGCAAGATTGGCCGCGAGCCCGGTTACTACGAGGACGGCGCGACGGCACTGCGCTATGAAAAAACCCTGCGCGGCGACCTTCCGGTCGCCACCAGGGTGCCATTCTATCAGCAGACCTGCGAGTTCACCTGCGGTCCATGCTGCCTGATGATGGCCATGGCCAATTTCGATCGTGGCTTCGTGCCCGACCCGGTGATGGAAATCCGACTCTGGCGCGAGGCGACGACCGTCTTCATGATGTCAGGACCGGGCGGCTGCGAACCATTCGGCCTGGCTGTCTCGGGCTACGAAAGCGGGCTTGCGGCGGAGATTTACGTTTCCTTCTACGGCGCATTGTTCCTGCAGTCGGTGCGTAGCGAGGACAAGCGCCGGGTCATGGAACTGGCACAGGTCGACTTTCGCCGCCGCGCGGAACTTTACGGCATCCCGGTGAATTACCGTCCATTCACCATCGACGATATCAGGGCGGCTCTCGCCGGGGGCAAACTGGTGCTGGTGCTGATCAGCGGCTTCCTGATGTTCGGCAAGAAGGTGCCGCACTGGGTGCTGGCCATCGGCGATGATGGCGATCATATTCTGATCCACGATCCGTGGGTCGAGGATGAAAGGCAGGAAACCATCCTTGATGCCGCCAACATTCCCGTGCCTTACGGCATCTTCATGAACATGGCGCAGTTCGGCCGCGACGGACTGCGTGCCGCCATCACTTTGGGAAAGAGATAATGACCTGGGTCATTCTTACCGGCAGGCAGAGCGATCTCGACCAGGTGGCGACGCCGCACAAGATCATCACCAATCGCGACTATCTCGCGCATCCCTCGCTGTTTCGCGGTCAGCGGCCTAAGGTCATCAACCTGTCGAACAACTACGGCTATCAGAGCCGCGGCTACTATGCCTCGCTGCTGGCGAGTTCGCGCGGCCACAAGGTCATCCCGACTGTGGAGACGATGATCGACCTATCGGAGCGCAAGCTCTACGAGCACGCCTTGCCGGAACTGGAACTGGCGCTCAACAAATGCCGCAAGGATCTCGGCGGTGTATTTCCGGCGAAGGTCTGCATCTTCTTCGGCATCGGCCCGTCCAAGGTCTGGGACCGTTTCGCCAAGCTGTTGTTCGACTGGTTCCGGGCGCCGGCGCTCGAAGTCCATATCAAGGACAGCGCCGAATGGGCTTCGATCCGCAAGATCGGCTTCCACCCCCTGGCTCGGATGACGGAGGACGAGGAAAAAAGCTTCATCCAGTGCCTGGAGACCTACACCAACCGCGAGTGGCGCGACACCAAGGGCCGCACGCCGGCGCGCTACACCTTCGCCACGCTGGTCGATCCGCATGAGGAATTGCCGCCTTCGGAAATCTCTTCGCTGCGCTACTGGGCCAAGATCGCCGAAAAGATGGGGGTCGAAATCGAGCCGATCACCAGAAAAGATCTGGCCAAGCTCGCGAATTACGATGCACTGTTCATCCGCGAGACCACCTCGATCTCCAACCACACTTACCGCTTCGCTCGCCGCGCCCAGCAGGAAGGCATGCCGGTCATCGACGACCCGCTGTCCATGATCCGCTGCACCAACAAGGTCTATCTCAACGAACTGATGGCCTACAACAAGGTGCCGGTGCCGCCGACGGTGATGATCGCCGGCACCTCTGACCTCGAACTGGCCGCACAGACGCTGGGTTTTCCACTCGTGTTGAAGATTCCGGATTCGTCCTTCTCGCGCGGCGTCAAGAAATGCGAGACCCTGGAGGAACTGACGCGGCTCGCGACCGAGTGGCTGGAGGATTCCGACCTTCTCATCGCGCAGAAGTTCATCCCGACCGAATATGACTGGCGTGTCGGCGTGCTCGGTGGCCAGCCGCTGTTTGCCGTGCACTATCTGATGGCCAAGAAACATTGGCAGATCGTCAACCACAAGGCCAATGGCAAGCCCGACCAAGGCGGCATCAAGACCTTCACGCTGAAGGAGACGCCGGCCCATGTCGTCGAGACCGCCGTCAAGGCGGCGCGCTGCATCGGCGACGGCCTCTACGGCGTCGACCTCAAGGAGACCAAGGACGGCGTCTTCGTCATCGAGGTCAACGACAATCCAAACCTCGATCACGGCTGGGAAGATTCCGGCGAGAAGGACGAGGTCTGGGTGCGGCTGACGCAGTGGTTCCTGGAGCGGCTCGACCGGCCGGGGCGGTAATCATCCGAGGGGAAATATGCAGTTCATCGTCATCGAGGATTTCACCGGCTGCGACCGCAAGGAAATCTACCGCCGGTTCCGCGCGACCGCGGCCGCCTGAAGCCGGAGGAGCTTGTCGTGCATCACAGCTGGATCGCGGCTGATATGAGCCGCTGTTTCCTGCTGGTGGAGACCGATGATGTCACGTCGCTGCAGCGCTGGGTCATCGAATGGGCTGATCTGGTCGAGTTCGAGATCGTGCCCGTGGCGACCAGCAAGGACATGGTGGCGGCCTTGAGCGGACACCTCTGACCATCTCCCTCCCGGTCAGCGCAGCGCCGGCGAGCCAACCGCGCGTTGGCATCGGTTGACCAGCCAATCGCGGAACGCGGCCACGACATCGCGGCTTGCGCTTCGCTCTGGAACCGTCAGGCAATAGGGCTGGCGCAATGCAATCGCGCCGCCGGCCGGCCGGACCAGCCTGCCGTCCTCCACGGCTTCGGCACAATAAATCCCTTGCGCCAGCGCCACGCCCAACCCCGAAATGGCGAGGTCGAGGGCCGCGCGCGACGAATTGGCCGAAAGGCCGCGCCGTGCCGCTCGGCCAGGGTGAGCACCCGCGGCCTCGAACCAGTTGGGCCAGGACGGAAACGATGCGCCTGTCGGCCCCCAGTCGGTGTGGATGAGCGGCAGCCCGGCGAGCGGCTCGCCGCCCGCCTTGGTGATGCCGGCAAGCCCTGGCGCGCAGACGGGATAGACGGCGTCCCTGGCGATCTCCTCGGTCGGGTGCTCGCGATAATGCGGACCATAGGAAAGCCTGATGTCGATCAACTCGCGGTCGAACGACACCGGGTCGTCATCGCCCCGGAGCGATATGTCGGCGGCGCCGTGGCTTGCGACAAAGCCGGCGAGGCGCTGCGAGAGCCAGCCCATGGCCATGGATGGCGGCACCGACACCACCAGGCGCGGGCGGAATGCATCGGCGCCCAGTTCGCGCGAGACGCTGCCGATCTCCTGGAAGGCCACGGTCAGCCGAGGCAGCATTTCCACGCCGGCCTCGGTGAGGACAACGCGGCGGTTGATCCGGTGAAACAGCTTGCGTTCCATCTGCACCTCCACGGTGCGGATAAGCTGGCTGACGGCGGCGGCCGAAACCGAAAGCTCTTCCGCCGCCGCGGTAAAGCTGCCCGTGCGCGCCGCGGCCTCGAAAGCCTGAAGTCCTTTCAGGGATGGGGATGTGGCCATGATCGCTAGATAGGTAAGGTAAGCTTATCTAAATCGCAGAAATCGTCGTTTCTGGAAAGCTTTTTCGTCGACTAGAATGGCTTCATCATTCTTCAGCATGGATCGAAGCCGATGGACCATCGCGACATTATCGCCTCATTGACACCGGAAGAGCGCAATCGCCTGACGGCCAAGTCCGATGTTGCGGGCCTGTTCCAGCTCTGCACTCACTTGGGTGCGATTATCTTCATTGGATCACTGATCGCGGCCGAGGTCCCATTCTGGCCGTTGCTGATGCTGCCGCAAGGCATCCTGATCGTGTTCCTGTTCACGCTGCTGCATGAGACGGCGCACCGCACGGCTTTCGAAACACAGTGGCTGAACGACGGCGTGGCGCGGCTGTGCAGCCTGGCCATCGCGCTGCCGGCCGACTGGTTCCGCTACTTCCATTTCGCTCACCACCGGTACACGCAGGATCCCGAAAACGACCCCGAGCTTGCCTCCCCGAAGCCCGAAACCCTGCGGCAATACATTGTCCACGTCTCTGGGCTTCCGGTGTGGTGGGGCCATCTCAAGACACTCTACGCCAATGCGATTGGCGGTAGTCAGGAGAGCTATGTACCGCTGAAAGGCCGACGCAAGGTGCGGGCCGAGGCGCGCGCCATGATTGCCTTCTACGCTGTCCTCATTCTGCTCGCCGTCTATTTCCGGCTCACCGTGCTTTTCTATGTCTGGATCATTCCCGCTCTGCTCGGACAGCCATTCCTGCGCCTCTATCTGCTGGCCGAGCACGGTCGTTGCCCGCTGGTGGCCAACATGCTGGAAAACACCAGGACGACGCTGACCAGCTGGGGGGTGCGCAAGCTCGCCTGGAACATGCCGTTCCATGCCGAGCATCATGCCTATCCCGGCGTTCCGTTTCACCAATTACCGCGGTTTCATGCGCTGATCGAGCGGCATCTGAAGGTGGTCGAGCCCGGCTATGTCAGCTTCCATGAGAAATACCTGGAAACGCTGCGCTGACTTGCGCTGACGCCATCAGCCGGTCTGGCTGCGTGTCGCACGCGACTTCAGCAGGCGCTGGATGTCGGCCGGCTTTGACGGCACGCCGATCAGATAGCCTTGCGCCTCGACACAGCCATTGTCGCGCAGCATGTCGAGTTGCGCCTCCGTCTCGACGCCTTCGGCCGTGACGACGATGCCAAGCTCGGCACCCAGCCCGATGATGGTCCGAACGATGGCCGCCGTGTCGCGGTTGCCCATGTCGCGAATGAATGATCGGTCGATCTTGATCTTGTCGACCGGAAAACGCCTGAGGTAGCCGAGCGAGGAATAGCCGGTGCCGAAATCGTCCAGGGCGATGCGGATGCCGAGCTCACGCAACTGGCGCAGCGTTTTCAGCACGGCCTTGCTTTCGTCCATCAGCACGGTTTCGGTGATCTCCAGCTCCAGCCGTCCAGCCGGAACGCCGGAAAAAGCCAGCGCCGAGATCACCCCGCGGGCAAACCCGTTGCTTTTGAGCTGCACGGCCGAGACATTGACCGCAATGCGTAGGCCGGGTGGCCAGCTTGCGGCCTCTGCGCAGGCTTTCCTCAGCGCCCACTCGCCGAGCGGCACGATCAGCCCGGTCTCTTCGGCGACCGGGATGAAGTCGTCCGGCGCGACAGTGCCACGCCCTGGTGAATGCCAGCGCATCAAGGCTTCCGCGCCGGTGATCTCGCCGGAAGTGATGTTCATGATGGGCTGGAAATGGAGATCGAACTCCTGGCGCGGTAGTGCTGCCTCGAGGTCCACTTCAAGCGCCCTGCGGGCCTGCACGACAGCATCCATTCCGGGCTCGAAGAAGCGATACAGGTTTCGTCCTTCGCTCTTCGCCCGGTAGAGCGCCGTATCCGCGTTTTTCAGCAGCGTGTCGGCGTCCCTGCCGTCGTTGGGGAAAACGGCAATGCCCATGCTGATGCCGACATGCATGTCCCGGCTCTTGTCTCTAAATGGTTTTGCGATTGCTTCGACGATGCGCTTTGCCAGTTTTTCGGCATCGCCAATGCCCTTGAAATGGAACTGCATGACGACGAACTCGTCGCCGCCGAAGCGGGCGACGATGTCTGTTTCGTTGCGGACGCAATGCCGCAGCCTCTCGGCTACGCTTCTCAGCAGCCAGTCGCCTGCGGGGTGTCCCCAGGTGTCGTTGACCGCCTTGAAGCGGTCGAGATCGAGCGAGAAGATCGCCAACGGCTTGGCTGCCGCGTCCTCCAGCGCAAGATCCAGCCGTTCGCGAAACATCGAGCGGTTGGGCAGTCCGGTCAGCGTGTCGTGATGCGCAAGATGGGTCATGCGCTCTTCGGTCCGGCGGCGCTCGGTCACGTCGTCGAAAGTCACCACCCAGCCGCCGCCGCTCATCGGCCGGCGTGTGACCAGAACCGTCCTGCCGTCGGTCAGATGCCGGTAGGCCGAATGCGTCTTTGCCGCCGCCAGACAGGCTTCGGTTTTGGCGACTTCGCTGTCGACGTCGATCTTCATGTAGATGCCGAGTTCCAGCAATCGTTCGAGCGCGTTGCGGTGCGCCGTTCCAAGCGGGAAGTCCTCCGCAGTGACGTTGTAGAGCTCCAGAAAACGCCTGTTGCGCACAATCATCTTGCCGTCGGCGTCGTACATCAGAAGGCCTTGCGACATGTTGGCGAGTGCCGCGTCGAAACGGCGATGCTGCTCCTTGAGATCCTGCTCGGCGCGCCGCTTTTCGGTGATGTCCTCGTAGATCGAAACCCACCCACCCAGGGCAAGCGGACGGTGCGAGATGTTGATGATGCGGCCGTCAGACAGCGTCTCCTCGTAAGTTGAGGGTTTTGCCTGGTCGATATAGGGCTTGCGGATGGCGTAGAGTTCTTCGGCGCTTTGCGAGGCAACCCCGATATCGACGCTGTGCCGCAGAATGTCGACGAAGCGGATACCTGGCCGTACCACTTTGGCGTCGAGGCGGAAAATGTTGATATAATTGCCGTTGCAGATGATCATGCGCTCGTCGGCGTCGAACATGCACAGGCCATGCGACATGTTTTCGACAGCAGCTGAAAAGCGTTCGTTCTGCTCGCGCAGCTCATCTTGCATGCGGCGCTGATGTTCCATGCCTCCGGCCGCCCGTTCCGGGACGACCGAACCACCCTTGACATCCACGACGGGCATGAGGCGCCCCTGCGATGCTTGATCGAACACCACACTGTTGACGCTTCCGGTTAATTTAGCGTTTTCTATCCTAGCGCGGACGTCGGAACGTGATGCCGCGACTTCTCGATCGCCGAAAACCGCTTCAGGAACGCATTCTGCGCTGAGGTCACCGAGCGTGGCGCGAAGTCGAAGCGCTCGGCGGAAAAACCGCGCGGCCGGCCGAAGAACTCGGTCGCCTCGGCGGTCGAAAACCCGGCAAGCAGCGTCGCCTCGAAATAGGCGGCGATCTGGTCGGCGCGCTTGATCTCCTTGCGCAGAATGGCACCTGGTTCCGGCGGCAGCGAGAAGCGCAGATGGATGGCGCGCTGCAGGCGCATTTCGCAGTCCTTGTAGCTGCCGCCCATCACCGACTTGAATGGCGAGATCATGTCGCCGATGACATATTCGGGCGCATCGTGCAGCAGCGCCGCCAGTTGGTCGTCGGCCGAAGCCTGGGGCACCAGCTCGTTGAACAGTGCCTCGACCAGCAGTGAATGCTGGGCAACCGAAAAGGCGTGCTCGCCGCTGGTCTGGCCGTTCCAGCGGGCGACGCGGGCAAGCCCATGGGCGATGTCCGAGATCTCGATGTCGAGCGGCGAAGGGTCGAGCAGGTCGAGCCGGCGGCCGGACAGCATACGCTGCCAGGCCCGTGGCGGCGCACCGGCGCGGTCTGCCGCCATCAGGCTTCCTCCGCGCCGGCGATTTCCTGCGGAAAGCTGAATTTGGCCCAACTGGGGATGATGAGCGTCACCGGTACGTCACCCGCCAGGATCGGCTGGCCGGCATCGAGCGCCGCCTTCACCCTGTCGATGCGGACGATGGCGAGCCCTGTCACGGTAGCACTCGAGCCGAGCGTGCCGACCGGCCGCCCACCGACGGTTAGCTCGGCACCCGCAGCGGGCAGGGGAAGCCCAGCCTGGACAATCAGCACGCGCCGCCGGGCGGTGCCTCGATGCTGCATGCGCGAGACGACCTCCTGGCCGACATAGCAGCCCTTCTTGAAGCCGACGCCGCCCATTTCGTCGAGCAGCACGTCATGCGGGAATGCATCGCCAAGTGCATAGTCGGCCCCGCTCTCGGCGACGCCGTGGGCAATGCGAAAGGCCTGCCACGCGCCAATGTCGCCAGCGTCTGCGGTGCCGGCATGGAAGCGCGTGACGCCTTCGTCGCCAAAGCGCCTGTCGGCAAGCGCGGTTGAATCACTTTCTGAGGCGATTGACTCTTTTCCCCAGGCGACAGTGACAAGTGCCTGTCCCGACTTCGCAATCTCGACCTTGGCGCGAAGCTTGTAGAGCATCAGCCGGCGAATGAAATCGTCTGAAATATCGGCACGGCATTCGATGCGGAAGGCGTTTTCGCCTGCCCGTGAGATCAGGAAGTCGAACAGGATCTTGCCTTGCGGCGTCAAAAGCGCGCCCGGCTTTGCCTCGCCATTGCCAAGCGTATCGAGATCGGTGGTCAGGATGTTCTGCAGAAAATGCTCGGCATCCGGGCCGGAGACGGTGATGAGCGCGCGATCTTTCAGCAGGGCAAAGGGCATGGGGCGATTAAAAGCCTGATCTTGCAAAACGGTTGGCCATTACGTAAGCCGCTGACACTCCCCCCGCAAGAGAGCATCACCATGACCTACGACCTCATCCTGACAGGCGGCATAGTGGTCAATCATGACGGCGAGGGGCCACGCGACATCGGTGTGAAGGGTGGGCGCATCGCCGCGATCGGCGATCTGCGCCAAGCATCGGCTGGCGAGACGATCGACTGCCGGGGCCTGCATATCCTGCCCGGTGTCGTCGACAGCCAGGTGCATTTCCGTGAGCCGGGACTGGAACACAAGGAAGACCTGGAAACGGGTTCGCGGGCCGCGGTGCTGGGCGGTGTCACCGCCGTCTTCGAAATGCCCAACACCAATCCGCTGACCACCAGCGAGGCAACGCTTGCCGACAAGGTCCGGCGCGGCAGCGGCCGCATGCATTGCGATTTTGCTTTCTGGGTTGGCGGTACCCGCGACAACGCCAGGGACGTCGGCGAGCTCGAACGTTTGCCGGGGGCTGCGGGAATAAAGGTCTTCATGGGATCGTCCACCGGTGACCTGCTGGTCGAGGACGATGAAGGCGTCGCCTCGATCCTGAGGAATACCCGCCGTCGCGCCGCTTTTCATTCGGAAGACGAGTTCCGGCTGCGCGAGCGCCTGGACGAGCGCGTCGAGGGCGATCCGTCATCGCATCCGGTCTGGCGTGACGAGATCGCCGCCTTGCGCTGCACCGAGCGGCTGGTGCGCATCGCGCGCGCCGTTCGTGCCCGCATCCATGTCCTGCACATCTCGACCGCCGAGGAGATCCTGTTCCTCGAACAGCACAAGGATGTTGCGACCTGTGAAGCCACGCCGCACCATCTGACGCTGAGCGCCGACGACTATGCGCGGCTTGGCACGCTGATCCAGATGAACCCGCCGGTGCGGGACAAACGCCATCGCGACGGCGTCTGGCATGGCATAGCGCAAGGCATCGTCGACGTGCTCGGCTCCGACCACGCGCCGCACACGCTGGCCGAGAAGGCAAAACCCTATCCGGCCTCGCCCTCGGGTATGACCGGCGTGCAGACGCTGGTGCCGATCATGCTCGACCATGTCAACGCCGGCCGGCTGACCCTGCAGCGCTTCGTCGATCTCTCCAGCCATGGCCCGCAGCGCATCTTCGGCATGGCCAGAAAAGGCCGCATCGCCGCCGGCTATGACGCCGACTTCACCATTGTCGACATGAAGCGGCGCGAGACCATCACCAACGCGCAAGCCGGCTCGAAAGCCGGCTGGACCCCCTATGACGGCAAGCAGGTCACGGGCTGGCCGGTCGGCACGGTCATTCGCGGTCAGCGCATTATGTGGGACGGCGAAATCGCGACGCCAGGCCAGGGGACGGCGGTGGAGTTTTCCGAGGCGCTGCCGGGTTAGCCACCTGTGGCTGTGCGTCACGTCTTTTAAGCGTTCCGCATTATGTTCAAGGCATCATGCGGACACATGTCGCGCCTATGATTGACCGAGTTTCCAGAGCTGCAAGCGCTCCTGTGGAATCGCGATGTCGCGCGACTGATCCCGGCCAACGAAGCATTTGCGTTCTACGAGCGCAATTGGCGCTTTGTCGATCAGACACGGCTTACGACGCGCGAGAAATTGCTTATCCAGAACTCGCCAGGGAATTCGGTCACGGTATCCTTCTGACTGCCGGCTGAATTGTCCTCCCGTGGTGTTTTTCGCCTCGTATCTGCAACATCAAACCGGACACGTCGCGAGCGAAGGCCATGAAGGAAGTCAGAAGCCTGAGCACAGGATTATCTCTGAAGCCCTCGCGCTTATGGACCGCGATTTCCTGACCGCGGTCCAATGCTGGTTCGGTGGCGGGACAAGCGATCGGGTTGAAAAGCATTCGAATTTGGCCGGGTGCTGACGTAAGTGCAAAACCTGCTGGCCCGCTCAAATAGCAACATCGTCCACGATGCTGTTCGCATCCTGGCGCAACCAGGCGGGGGCGCCTTCAGTCGCCGGCGACGAAGAAGGTCCATTGCCCGGCTGGCGTGATGCCGACGCGATAGAAGATGTAGGCTCCGAACCGCTTCATGTCGTCGAAATCGCCGGCGGTGACGATCTTGAACAGCTCGACCCGTTGCTTGGCGTCGAGCTTGTCCAGCGGCAGCGCGAAGAAATACGGCCAGACATAGAGGTCCTGTGGCGTGCCTGCATCGACATGGACGTAGCCTGCGGAAAGCACCTCCTCCAGAATGGCCAGGATCTCCTGGCCGTCAGGGTCGCCGGACAGCCCTTTGAGGAAGGTGATGGCGTCGCCGTCGATGTCGGCCAGCGACAGCTGGGTCATGCTGTCGCCCTTGCCGATCAAAGGCCTGAGCTTCTCGATGTCGCCGCTCTTGCAGGCCTCGGTGATCAAGTCATGCATGCGCCGCACGGGCTCGGGCAGCTTGCCGAGATCATAGACGACTTCCGGCAGAGGTGCCTCGGGATCGACACGCGGCCTGTTGCTGCCGCCATCCGATGGGCTGTCCGGCTCAGCGGCGTCGGGAGCGGCCGGCTGGCTTGTTGAAGGCGGCGTTCCCACCGGGTCAGGCATGGGAATCGCGCTTCCGGGCGGCGAAACATCGTCCTCCGACGGTGTGGCTGGCGCGGGGAGCTCTTCGCGTTTGATCTCGCTCAGCGCTTGAGCCGGACTGCAGGCCAGGCAAGTCGTGAAGGCAACCGCGGCACAGCAAGCAGCGAGGCGGATGTAGAGGCCCAAGCCCTTCGGCTTGCCTGACATCGGAAAATTCACTGCCCGTATCTCCCTACTTCCGGGCATGACACCCGAACGGCATTCGATCGTCAGAGAACCTGATATCGGTTCAGTGCCGCAGCCGCTCAGGTTCGAAGGCGCCTGCGATCACCTTCTCGCGCATGCGGTCGAGCAGGGCAAGGGCCGAGGTTTCGCCGTTGGCGCGCAACATTTCACCGAATGCCGTCTCAAGGGCCGCCTCGGCGATGATTTCTGGCTCAATGCCGGCCGAGAGGCCTTCCGCCCAGGCTTCGCTGTGGCTCTCAACCGCCGTCAGGCGCTTCTCTTCCCTGACCAGCGCGTCGATGTCGTTGGCAGCATGTTCCATAAGCGATGTCCACCCTTCCAAGCGGCAACCCATCAGTGTGGATCAGGCTTGATCTGTTCCATTCATAGGCAGCTTCAAGTAAGTATCTGTAAATACGACATTTTTTTGATCGTCATTTACAGGGGCCAACTGTGTTTGGCGAAGCTGCGTTTCAACCCGGATCAAACTTAGCCGATTAGGCTGGCCTGCGGGGCGAAAACCTTCAGTTTGAGTTAATTGCGCCTTCGCGTGATAACGTTTGATTAACGCTGTTGCAGAAGTGCAACATCAGAATTGCACCAAGATGTGGGCGGCCACAAGCCGGATATATCGAGATCCCTGGCGGCGGGCCTGATATCTGTTGATGAATGCTCAGTTGCCATACCGCGAGGCGATATCGCGCGAAAGCGTCTCGCCTTCTTTCATGTAACGGCTGATGGCTTCAGTGGCCGAAGCGGTGCACTGGGTGTAAGTGCCGAAGGAACGGTAGCCGCGATTGAAGCTGGCGATGAAGCGGGCGCGGCGCTCTGGGTCCGGGTTTTCCGAATCGAGCAGTTTTTCCATCTCGCCACGCCACTGGTCGCCCTTCTCCCCGCACAGATTGCGCAGGAAATGCAGCGACCCGAGAACTTCCGCCAATCGCATCAGCCCCGGCTCGAACGGCGACTCGGCACTGAAGGCAGGCCGCGCCGGGACGACCGCGCTGACGGCAAGGCAAATGGCAAGGAGCACTGACGGACGGTTCATAAACCTTCTCTGCCTGACGGCTTAGGCCTTGTGGTCTGCCTGATGGCCTGAGACGTCGTGGCTGGCGAGACAACATAAGCCTTGTGACGAAACAATTTGTCGCCTGCAAGGCGGTTTTTCAGTGCTGCGTCAGCGGGCTTGAACGGGACCGAGGAGTTCCTCGGCGACCGCGAACACCGAGCCGGCGAGCGGCAGCAGGGTCATCTCCTTGAGTGTATAGAAGGCAGCTGTCTCGGCGTCGTCGCGGGCCTCGGCCTCGCCACCGGCATAGATGGCGCCGAAGACCGTGAGGAGATAATCGACCGGGTGGCTGTCTTGCCTGCCGTCGATGTGGATTTCCCGAAGCGGGCGAAAGCCGGCGGCGCGCAAGCCGGTCTCTTCCATCAGTTCACGCCGTGCCGCGTCCTCCAGCGTCTCGCCGGCTTCGACCTTACCGCCGGGAAAGGCGTAGAGCCCTTGCGAGGGCGAACGCGCCCGCTTGACCAAGAGTACGGTGTCGCCGCGCACGACGGCTACGGAAACGGCCGGAAGTACCTTGCGTGCTGTGTCCATCGATCCTTGATCAACTCATTTGAGACAGGTCTTTTGTGGACCGACAGCATGGGCAAGCTTTAGCGGTTGCGCAACGCCGGTTCGATCGCCACTTTCAACACCGAACTATTCGAAAGACACAATCGATCATGTGCGGACGTTTTGCCTTGACCGCCACGCCGGACCAGACCGCTGCCTTGCTGGGCCTTGCGGAGCTGGAGGATTTCCCGGCCCGCTACAACATCGCACCGACACAGCCGGTCCTGATGGTGACCGCTGGCGTGCCGCGAGCCCCAGGCTCCAATCTGCCGGACCGACAGCCGATGCTGGTGCGCTGGGGCCTGATCCCAGCTTGGGTGAAGGACACCAGGGAGTTTCCGCTGCTGTTCAACGCGCGCTCCGAAGGTGCGATCGAGAAGGCCTCGTTCAAGGCCGCCATGCGCCATCGCCGCGCGCTGGTGCCGGCGTCCGGTTTCTACGAATGGCGGCAGACCGGAGGCAAGAAGGGGCAACCCTATTGGATCCGGCCCAGGCATGGCGGGTTGATCGCCTTTGCAGGTCTGATCGAAACCTATGCCGAGCCCGGTGGCTCGGAGATGGACACCGGCGCTATCCTGACCGTCAACGCCAACGCCGATATCGCCCATATCCATGACCGCATGCCGGTGGTGGTCGATATTTCTGACTTTGCCCGTTGGCTGGATTGCCGCACGCTCGAACCGCGCGATGTCGTCGATTTGCTGCGGCCGGCGCGGTCCGATTCCTTCGAGGCGATCCCTGTCTCCGACCTCGTCAACAAGGTTGCCAACACTGGACCGGAGATTCAAGAGAGGGGCGAAATCGGGCCGGAACCCGAGAAGGTCAGGCGCCAGAAACCTGGCGCGGACGACAGTCAGATGACGCTGTTCTAGCGAAGCCGGTCGAAGTCTAAGTTCAGGACGCCTGTTCTCGCCCTCATCGTCGGCGATTGCGCCAGCCGCGTCATCTCAGGCAGCGCGAGGCGACACGATCTTCTGCGCCGGCTTCTTCTTCTTGGCGGTGTGAAGAAGGGCAGCGACGATGGCGGCCGGGCCGATTGCGCGATAGTGGTTGGCCAGCGCCGGTTGCTTGGCGCGGTTGGCTTCCTGCTTGCTTCGAGGCATGTTTCTCTTCCCTGGTAACATTTCCGTGTCTGCGTTTGCTGGTTGATTCCGACCAAATCGTGACGCGTGGTGATCTAGCCGGCGAATGTTTCATGACTGTGCCGACATGTTTAATAAAATGTTTCACTGACTGATTCCGCGTGACCGGGCGATGCGTTTGCCAGCCCTCGCTACCTTTTTCCCGGGATCCGCGACTTGACGGCAACACTGGTCAGGGCGATAAAGCCGCCGATGAAAACGTCTTTCGCCATTTGTGGCATTTGCATTATTGGCTAGCCTCGCGCTGGTCCGGACGTTTTCGCCTCATCTTCCCCAGAGTGGACAAACGCCCCGGCCAGCAGGCTGGAACCTGATTTGCGCCTCGGCGCTGGGCTGGCTCCATCCAGACAAGAAGTTCTGAACGGGAAGCATGGAATGTCTGACGCATCAAAGGGCCTGCGCCTCTACAACACGCTGACGCGCACGAAAGAGGGCTTCGTGCCGATCGATCCGCTTGACGTGCGCATGTATGTCTGCGGCCCGACCGTTTACGATTTCGCCCATATCGGCAACGCCAGGCCGGTGATCGTGTTCGACGTGCTGTTCCGCTTATTGCGCCACCTCTACGGCGAGACGCACGTCACCTATGTGCGCAACATCACCGACGTCGACGACAAGATCAACGCGCGGGCGCTGCGCGATTTCGGCGGCGAGATCGCTTCGGGAACCCTTTCGCTCAACGAAGCGATCCGACGGGTGACCGAAAAAACGGCCGACCAGTTCCACAGGGATGTCGCCACGCTTGGCTGCCTGGAGCCGACGGTCGAACCGCGCGCCACCGAATTCGTCGAACCCCGCGCCGACGGCAAGGCTGATATGATCACCTTGATTAAAAGCCTGATCGACCGCGGCCATGCCTATGTCGCGGCAGGCGAAGTTCTGTTCGATACGGCCTCGATGCCCGACTATGGTCAATTGTCGAAGCGCAATCTCGACGAGCAGCAGGCCGGTGCCCGCATCGCCGTCGACGCCCACAAGAAGAACCCCGGCGATTTCGTGCTGTGGAAACTGTCATCGCCGGAAGAGCCCGGCTGGCAAAGTCCATGGGGCAGGGGCCGGCCCGGCTGGCATATCGAATGCTCGGCCATGTCGGCCGCCTATCTCGGCGAGGTCTTCGACATCCATGGCGGCGGCCTCGATCTGATCTTCCCGCATCATGAGAACGAGATCGCCCAGTCGCGCTGCGCCCACGGCACCGATGTCATGGCCAATGTGTGGATGCACAATGGTTTCCTGCAGGTCGAGGGCCAGAAAATGTCGAAGAGCCTCGGCAATTTCTATTCGATCCAAGAATTGCTCGAGACCGAGACCTTCGGCGGCCGCAAATGGCCTGGCGAGGTGCTGCGGCTGGCGATGCTGATGACGCACTACCGCGAGCCGATCGACTTTTCCGTGCGCAAGCTTGAGGAGGCGGAGAACACGCTCCGCAAATGGAAACGCGCGTCGGACCTCGCGCCGGCTGCGGGAAGCCAGGTGCCGGCGGAAGTCGTGGAGGCGCTGTCGGATGATCTTGCGACCTACGCGGCCTTCCAGCAACTGACCCAGCTTGCCGGTGAGGCAACCGACTTCAGCGGCGCTGGCGAGAATGGCGCCGCGGCTTCCTTGAAAACCTCGCTCGCGTTCCTCGGTTTCGACGTCGGCGCGGCCAAGGTCGACGAGGCCGCGATTGCGGAAACCATCGCCAGGCGCCTGCAGTTCATCGCTGCCAAGAACTGGGCCGAGGCCGACCGCATCCGCGATGAACTTCTGGCCAAGGGCGTGCAGTTGAAGGATGGCAAGGACCCGGTCACCGGCGAGCGCGTGACGACGTGGGAGGTGAAGCGGTGAGGGTGGCGCCAGGCACCATTGCGGTTTTGGCGGGGGCGCCGGTGACAGCCGATCTCCCCCCTTGCGGGGGAGATGTCCGGCAGGACAGAGGGGGGTGTGACGGAACACCGGCGTTTCCGTTTGTTCACCCTCGCTGCAAACATTTATTGAGAAGGCAGTGGTCGCAAGCTGATAGGTCGGCGGGACAGCACCCCCCTCTGCCCTGCCGGGCATCTCCCCCGCAAGGGGGGAGATCAGCTCTCGTCGCCGATTTCGCTAATTGCCGGCGAAGGGGTGTTTGATGGGGCACGATCTCGTTCCGTCCCGTCAGCGTAAAAACGCAAAATCCATGCGGCGCGTGATGACCGATGCCGAGCTGAAGCTTTGGAATGAGTTGCGTGCTCACCGGCTGATGGGAATGAGCTTTCGGCGGCAGGTGCTGATTGGGCCTTATATCGTTGACTTTGCTTGCTCGGCCCATCGTTTGATAGTTGAAGTTGACGGCAGCCAGCATGCCGGCGCGGAACATTCAAGACGCGATCAGGCAAGAAGCGCTTATCTGAGCGCCAGCGGTTGGACCATCCTGCGCTTCTGGAATGACGACGTGATCCGCGATATCGACAATGTCTGCCAGCACATCGTCAACTCGGCTGGCATGGCCAACGTGCCGGAGCCAGCAACGGAGGAGCTCGTTCCATGATCGACCATCTCGGCATCACCGTTTCCGATTTCGATGCCTCCAAGGCCTTCTACGACAAGGCGATGGCGCCGCTGGGTGGCTCGCTGCTTTATATGGTGCCGCAGGAATACACTGGTGGCGCCAAGGTCGGCGGCTATGGCCGCGACCGGCCGGTGTTCTGGTTGAGCGCGGCCAGGGAAAAGCCCCGAGATCATCAGCACGTCGCCTTCACCGCGCGCAGCCGCGCCGAGGTCGACGCCTTCCACGCCGCCGCCCTTGCAGCCGGCGGCAAGGACAATGGCGGACCGGGCCTGCGTCCGCACTATCACCCCCACTATTACGGCGCCTTCGTCCTCGATCCCGACGGCAACAATGTCGAGGCGGTCTGCCATGATCCGGAGTGAAAACCGATGAGCCTCGACAACCGGCCAGTCTACACAGGCGGCTGCCAGTGCGGTGCGGTGCGCTTCCGCGTCGAAGGCGCGCTCGGCGACGCCTCGGTCTGCCACTGCCGCATGTGCCAGAAGGCCAGCGGCAATTTCTACCTGCCGCTGGTCTCGGTGCGCGGCGCCAAGGTCGACTGGACGCGCGGCGAACCCAAGCGGTTCCGTTCCTCCAATGCAGCATGGCGCGGTTTCTGCGCCGAATGCGGCACGCCGCTGACCTTCGAGGCGCCCGACGGCATGGCTCTGGCGATCGCCGCCTTCGACGATCCGGCTGGTATCGCGCCGACCATCCAGTGGGGCACGGAAGCAAAACTGCCCTATGTGGATTCCATTCCGCGATTGCCGGGCGAGGACACGATGGCGGATATCGGCTCGGCTCCTTATCTCGCCGAGCTCGTCTCCTATCAGCATCCCGACCACGACACCGACCAATGGCCGCCGGAGGAAAGACCATGACCGAAACTGTCCGAACCGGCGGCTGCCAATGCGGCGCCGTGCGCTTCCGCATCAAGGGCGCGCTGGGACGTGCGTCCATCTGCCATTGCCGCATGTGCCAGAAACAGTTCGGCTCCTTCTTCGGCGCGCTGGTGACGGTACCCAAGGATGGCGTCGAATGGACCCATGAAGAACCAAGTTATTTCCAGTCTTCGGTCAACATCGATCGCGGCTTCTGCGCCCGCTGCGGCACGCCGCTGACTTACCGGCAGCCCGGCGGGCTCGAGATCGCCATCGGCGCCTTCGACGACCGCTCGGATCTGGCGCCGCGGATCCAGGTCAACTATGCGGCACGGCTGCCTTGGGTCGAGACGATCTTCGACCAGCCTGTCCACCAGGATCCCGATTATTACGCGCGGCAGGAGCAGATCATCTCCTTCCAACACCCCGATTACGAAACGGCCAACTGGCCGCAACAGGGCCTGAAAATATGAGCTTGCGCACCCTCTACCCGGAAATCGAACCGTTCGACTCGGGGATGCTCGATGTCGGCGACGGCCATATGGTCTATTGGGAGCGGTCGGGCACTGAGGGCGCCAAGCCGGCCGTGTTCCTGCATGGTGGGCCGGGCGGCACCATTTCGCCAAAACACCGGCGGCTGTTCGACCCCAAGCTCTACGACGTCATCCTTTTCGATCAGCGCGGCTGCGGAAAATCGACGCCAAACGCCTCGCTGGAGGCCAACACGACATGGCATCTCGTTGCCGACATCGAGCGACTGCGCGAAATGGCCGGCTTCGATAATTGGCTGGTGTTCGGCGGTTCCTGGGGCTCGACGCTGGCGCTCGCCTATGCCGAGACACACCCTGATCGCGTCAGCGAACTGGTGGTGCGCGGCATCTACACGCTGACCCGCGCCGAGCTCGAATGGTACTATCAATTCGGCGTCTCGGAGATGTTCCCCGACAAATGGGAGCGTTTCCTGGCGCCGATCCCGCAGGCCGAGCGCGGCGACATGATGGCCGCCTACCGCAAGCGGCTGGTCGGGTCCGACCGAAAGGCGCAGATCGAGGCCGCCCGCGCCTGGAGCCTGTGGGAAGGCGAGACGATCACGCTGCTTCCTGAACCCGAAACCAGCGGTCCGTTTGGCGAGGACGACTATGCCGTCGCCTTCGCCCGCATCGAAAATCACTATTTCGTCCATGCCGGCTGGCTCGAGGAGGGACAGTTGCTGCGCGATGCCGGGAAGCTCAAGGACATCCCCGGCACCATCGTTCACGGCCGCTACGACATGCCGTGCCCGGCGCGCTACGCCTGGGCGCTGCACAAGGCCTGGCCGAAGGCGGACTTTCATCTGATCGAAGGCGCCGGTCATGCCTATTCGGAGCCGGGCATCCTCGACCGGCTGATCCGCGCGACGGACAAGTTTGCGGGCAAATGACGATGAGCCGCGAGCGCCTCTATCTCTTCGACACCACGCTCCGCGACGGCCAGCAGACGCCGGGCATCGACTTTTCGGTCGAGGACAAGATCGCGATTGCCAAACTGCTCGACGAGTTCGGCTTCGACTATGTCGAAGGTGGTTATCCCGGCGCCAATCCGACCGACACTGCATTCTTCCAGCAGAAGCGCACGGCACGCGCAAAATTCGTTGCGTTCGGAATGACCAAGCGGGCCGGGGTCTCAGCCTCTAACGATCCGGGGCTGGCGGCACTTTTCCAATCGAAGTCGGACGCCATCTGCTTCGTCGCCAAGAGCTGGGACTACCATGTTCGCGTGGCGCTCGGTTGCACCAACGAGGAGAACCTCGACTCCATAAAAGTGTCCGTTGAGGCATCGGTCGCTTCGGACAAGGAAGCGATGGTCGATTGCGAGCATTTCTTCGATGGCTTCAAGGCCAATCCGGACTATGCGCTGGCCTGCGCAAAGACGGCCTACGACGCCGGCGCGCGCTGGGTGGTGCTTTGCGACACGAATGGCGGCACGCAGCCCTCGGAAGTGCGGGCAATCGTCGAGAAGGTTATCGCCGCGGGCATTCCGGGCGAGCATCTCGGCATCCATGCCCATGACGACACCGGCCAGGCGGTGGCCAATTCCCTTGCCGCCGTCGAGGCCGGCGTGCGCCAGATCCAGGGCACGCTGAATGGCATCGGCGAACGTTGCGGCAACGCCAATCTGATTTCGATCGTGCCGACACTGGCGCTGAAGCCGGCTTTCGCCGACCGCTTCGAGACGGGAATCTCAGCCGAAGCGCTGACCGGCATTTCGCGCCTGTCGCGCGCCTTCGACGAATTGTTGAACCGCGCTCCGGAAGCGCAGGCGCCCTATGTCGGCTCCTCCGCCTTTGCCACGAAGGCGGGTATCCACGCTTCGGCGCTGGCCAAGGAGCCGGCGACCTATGAGCATGTGGAGCCGCAGGCCGTGGGCAACCGCCGCCGCGTCATGGTCTCCGACCAGGGCGGCAAGGCCAATTTCCTCGCCGAGTTGAAGCGGCGCGGCATCGATGTGCCGAAGGACGACCATCGGCTCGACGCCCTGATATCGGTGGTCAAGGAGCGTGAGGCCTCGGGTTACGCCTATGAGGGCGCCGACGCCTCCTTCGAACTCCTGGCGCGCAAAATGCTGCACGGCCTGCCCGAATTCTTCCACGTCACCTCGTTCCGCTGCATGATCGAACGCCGCTTCGATGCCAATGGCCAGTTGAAGACGGTGTCGGAAGCAGTGGTCAAGGTGCTGGTCGAGGGCGAGGAGAAGATGTCTGTGGCCGAGGGCCATGGCCCCGTCAACGCGCTCGACATTGCGCTGCGCAAGGATCTCGGCAGATACCAGAACGAGATCGCGGATCTCGAGCTTGCCGACTTCAAGGTGCGGATCCTCAATGGCGGCACCGAGGCCATCACCCGCGTGCTCATCGAATCGCATGACGGTACCGGCGCGCGCTGGTGGACGGTCGGGGTCTCGGAAAACATCATCGACGCGTCGTTTCAGGCGCTAATGGATTCGATCGTCTACAAGCTGATGAAGAATCGCGAGATGGCGGGGCTGGTGGCGGCGGAGTAAGTTTGAACCATCAGCGAAAGTCCATTGATCCATCAGAACTTTGCGATGGTCTTGCCAAGATTACTGGGCCATAGCGTTGGGCCATGGCCGCTGAAGCAATTACTCCCGATGCAGAATCGAAAGCCCGCCGCGGCTTCTTGCTGGCGCTGGGTGCCTATCTCTTGTGGGGGTTGCTGCCCTTCTACATGAAGGCGGTGGCGCATCTGCCGCTTGCCGAGGTGATTGCACACCGCATCGTCTGGTCGGTGCCGATTGCCGCGGCGGTCCTGGTCTGGGCCGGCCGCACGGCCGACTTCAAGGTGGCGATCCGCTCGCCTCGCACCATCGCCATGGCGGGGCTGACGGCGGCGCTGATCTCGGTCAACTGGGGCATCTATGTCTGGGCGATCGCGGTCGACCGCACCGTCGAGACGGCATTGGGCTATTACATCAACCCACTGGTGAACGTCGTGGTCGGCGCACTGCTGCTCGGCGAGCGGCTCGACCGGTTGCAGATCGCGGCGGTGGTGCTTGCGGCGGTCGCCGTCGCCGTGCTGACAATCGACGGCGGCAAACTGCCCTGGGTGTCGCTGGCATTGGCGTTTTCCTTCGCCGCCTACGGCTTCTTCCGCAAGACGCTGCCGATCGGTCCCAGCCAGGGCTTCCTGCTCGAAGTGCTTTTGCTGTCGGTGCCGGCGCTGGGCTACATCGTCTTCCTTATCACCACCGGACAGGACATTTCGTCTCCAGCAATGGCACCGACACCGCGCTGCTCATCGGCTGCGGGCCGGTGACGGCCGTGCCGCTGCTGCTGTTCGCCTTTGGCGCCAAGCTGCTGCGCCTCTCGACCATCGGCATCATGCAGTACATAGCGCCGACCATGGTGTTTCTGATTGCCGTGCTGATCTTCGACGAGCCGTTCGGCACCACGCAGGCCATCGCCTTTGCCCTGATCTGGGCGGCTCTTGCGGTCTATTCCTGGTCCATGCTGGCGACGGCGCGCCGGGCTACATCTGCCCGAGCCGCCTGACAAAAAGATAGGTCACGCCCGCGATCAGCAGCGACACGGCCGTGACCACCCAAAAACCCAATGGGGTGTTGACCAGCGGCAAACCGCCGACATTCATGCCGAACAGGCCTGAGATGATGGTCATCGGCAACAGCACCGCCGTCATCACCGAGAGCACGTAGAGCAGCCGGTTCGACTGCGTCGTCAGCTTGGCCATCAACTCGTCCTGCAGCAGCCGCGTGCGCGCCTGCAACTGCTCGCCGTCATAGTGCAGCGTCTGGGCGCGGTGCGAAAGCCGCGCCGCCATGTCGTTGATCGAATCCGGCAGGTCGTTGCGGTGCGAATGGTCGAGATGGCGAAACAGGTTGGTCAGCGTCGCCATCTGCCGGTGGATGACCACCAGGTGCCGGCGTGCATCGACCAGCGCCTGCCGCTCATTGTGCCATGCGTCGCAGACGATACGGTCCTCGATGCCGTCGAGACTGTCGCTAAGTGCCGCGAGTTCCGTCGCCATTCCGTCGAAAGACTGGCCGACGACAGCCTCGATCAGCTCGGCCGGCGAGCGAAACTTGCGCGATCCGTTCTCGATCGCCTTGCGGATGTTGTCGACCGATTGCAGCGGCTGTTTGCGGGCGCCGACCAGCATCGTGTCGTTGAGGGCGAAGCGGAAATGACCAAGCCCGCCGGCTTCCGCCGAATAGTCATGGCGCAGGTCCGGCAGATCGCCATAGAGCCAGTCATCCTCGAGGTCGATGTGGCAGCCATGACTGGCGGTCAGGAAGGCTTCGCGCACCGGTGCCGGCAAGGCCTGATCGGCGCCGATCTCGTGGCGGGCGCGCATGTCGGAAAGCTGGTAGCTGCGCCATGTCCAATGCGCTGCGGCGGTATCCCTGGTCCGCACCCCCTCGGTGGTAAAGTGGTAGATGAAGAACAGACCGTGCTCATCGGGCAGGTAAGGCGACAGGTCAGTGCCTTCGGAGGGGATGGCGATGTTCATGGCGGCTTCGCCGGTCTCTGATGCGGTCGGGGTCGCGGGGGCGGCCAAGCGCGATTACTAGCATGGCATCCCCGATTTCGTGTGACTGTTTCGTGACGGCGTGCCCCCTTACAGGACGCTGGTGATCCCGCCATCCACCAGCAGCGTTTGTCCGCTCACGAAACTGGCGGCGTCGGACGCCAGGAACACGGCAGCGCCCGCGAGTTCCCTCACTTCGCCCCAGCGCCGCATCGGCGTGCGGCCGGTCAGCCAGGCGGAGAATGTCTCGTCGGCGACCAGCGCGGCGTTGAGCTCGGTCTTGAAATAGCCCGGCGCGATGGCGTTGACGCGCACGCCGTGCTGGCCCCATTCGCCGGCCATCGACTTGGTCAGCATGGTGATGGCGCCCTTGCTCGCCGCGTAGGGCGCGATCGACGGGCGTGCGAGCACGCTCTGCACCGAGGAGACATTGATGATCGACCCCCTTTGGCGCGCGATCATGCCCTTTACGACGGCCCGGCTCACCTTGAACACGCCGTCCAGGTTGGTGGCCATCAACGCGTCCCAGTCGGCGTCGCTGAAGGTCTCCAACGGCGCCCGTCGCTGGATGCCGGCATTGTTGACCAGGATGTCTATCGGTGCGGTGCCGGTTTCCGCCGCCGCGATTGCCTGGTCGACCGACTGGGTGTCGGTTACGTCGATCACCGCTTCCGTGATCGAATGGCCCGCGGCGCGCAACTTGTCCGCGGCCGCTTTGAGATCGTCGGCCTTGCGGCCGCCGATCGTGACGCGCGCGCCGGCGCTCGCAAGCGCCTCCGCGAAGGCGAGGCCCAGGCCACGGCTGGCGCCGGTTATGAAGGCATGCTTGCCTTCGAGGCCGAACAGTTGGCCGAGATAGTCGGTCGAATGCAATTTGCACCTTCATCGATTGCGATTTATCGCCCGTCAGTCGAAGGCTCGTTCGGCCCTTGGCAAGCGGCAGCGCCAGCGTGCCGCGTGGCTTGATGAGATGCAAGGCGCTTGTCGGCCTGGCGGTCCTGCTGACGACCTCGATTGTCGCGGCCGTCGGCCTCAGCGCTCCGGCCCAAATCCCCGATAGGGATTGAGTGGCACGATCGCGGCAATGTCCATCATGCCAGCCTTGACCAGTGGCAAGGTTGCGAGATGGCCGCGCACATCGGCATCGCTGCCGACTTCGAACATCATGCCGCTGCCGGGAATGTCGCCGACCTGGGGCAAGCTGCTCGGAGGGAGTAGGGAGCAGGCAGTAGGGGGAAGTGTACGCTCCGACACTGCAAACCTACTGCTCTACTCCCGCAACCTTACATCTTGTCGATCACCGACTGGACGCCCTCGGTCGGTGCGTCGACCGAGGAGCCGGCGACCATGATGGCGGCGACGATGGCCTCGGGGTCGTTGACGACCAGCGGCTTCACACGCTGCGCGGTATGAATGAAGCCTTCCGCCGCCATGTGATCAAGCAACGCCGTCATCGGATCCCAGAATCCGTTGACGTTGCCGAAGACGATCGGTTTGCGGTGATGGCCAAGCTGCGCCCAGGTCATGATCTCGACGATCTCCTCGACTGTGCCGATGCCACCAGGCAGCGCCACAAAGGCGTCGGATTTCTCGAACATCTTGTGTTTGCGCTCGTGCATGTTGTCGGTGATCGACAACTCGTCGAGCCGGTCAAGCGCGGTTTCGGTTGCTTCCTTGTTGATCAGGAAGCGCGGAATGATGCCCGTCACCTTGCCGCCGGCCTTGAGCGCGCCCTCGGCGACGGCGCCCATAATGCCTTTGGTGCCGCCGCCATAGACCAGCCGCAGGCCTGCCTTTGCAATTGAGCGTCCAAGCAGGTGGCCGGCCTTGACATAGATTTCATCGCGGCCCGGAGATGAGCCGCAATAGACGCAAACGGATCGAATCGTGTTCATGCCGATGATTGGTGATTGGGTCTGAAAGCGCGGTCAAGCCCTAGGGTTGAGAAGGCCGGGCTTTTTCTTGTCGGTCATGGCAAAACACGCTAGACCGGCGTTAGGTGGCTAAGGGGCAGGGAAATACATGGCAATCAATCCATTGAAGGCGTTCTTGTTCGCGGCGGGTGGGACCGTAGCGGCTGCGGGAACCGCCTATGTATCGGGCGCACTCGACCCGTATCTTCATCGCACACCGCCGGCGGAAGTCGCGGCGTTGACGCCGCCCGCGGCGCCGAAGCCGGCCGATCCTGGCACGGAAGGGCGCCTGCCGGCTCCGGCGATGCCGGCCGCGCCGGGCGCGGCACCTCAGGCGACGGCCCCGGCAGCATCTGCAACCGACGCTGCGGCGCCTGCGGCGCCCGCGACGGCGGGTCCGATCGCGCCGACTTTCGATGTCGTACGGGTCGAGAGCAACGGCTCGATCGTCGTTGCCGGCAACGCGGCGCCCAACTCGAAGGTCGAAATTCTCAACGGCGCGACGGTGATCGGCTCCACGGTTGCTGGTCCCGATGGTGCCTTTGTCATCGTGCTCGAAGATCCGCTGAAGCCCGGCGACTATACGATCGCCCTGCGTTCGACGGTTGGCGCGGTCGTGACCGCCTCGGCGCAGACCGCAGTCGTCTCGGTGCCCGCGAATGCGGCTGGCCAGGTGCTGGCCATGGTCGAGGAGCCGGGCAAGCCGGCCGAACTGCTGACGGTTCCGGCATCTGAGCCAAAGCCGGCGCCGGCAACCGGCGACCAGGCTGCCGCTCCTGCTGCTGAAGCGCCCGCCGCGCCGGCGACGGCCACGCCAGCCGTGGTTGAAGCAAAACCCAGTCCGGCGGCACCGGCCGCGCCCGCGGCAGCCGTGGCCGAACCAAAGATCGTGGTCGAGGCAGTCGAGATCGACGGCAACAAGATCTTTGTCGCCGGCCTCGCCGATCCGGGCCGCAAGGTGCGCGCCTACGCCAACGACATCCTGCTCGGCGACGCGCAGACCTCGTCGGACGGCCATTTCCTGGTCGAGGCGACGCGCGATATTCCGGTCGGCAGCTATACCATCCATGTCGACGGCCTCGATGCCGATGGCGTGAAGGTGGTGGCCCGCGCCGCGGTGCCCTTCGAGCGCGAACCGGGCGAGGCGGTCGCCGCCGTTGCCCCCGCCGAGACCAAGCCCACCGAGACCAAGCCCGCCGAGGCCAAGCCCGCGGCGCCCGCTGTTGCCGCCGCTGCTCCGGGCGAGACCGCGCCGGCTCCCGCCGCGCCAGCCACCGAGGCTCCGGCTAACGTCGCAGCAGCCACGCCGTCAAGCGACGTGCCCGAAATCGTGTCGCCCAAGCTCGAACATGCCGACAGCGCGGTCATCATTCGGCGCAACGACACACTGTGGCGGATCTCACGGCGCGTCTATGGTCACGGCGTGCGCTACTCCACCATATACCTCGCCAACCAGGACCAGATCAGGAATCCGAACCGCATCTGGCCGGGGCAGGTGTTCAAGGTTCCGGAAAAGTCGAAGGAAGGCGAAGCCGCCGACCTCAAGGCAATGGGCGAGCAGGCGACGACCGCACCGATGAAGACGGAATAGGGATAGACCGGCAATTCCGGCGATCTACCCATCGGCCTAGCTTGCCCTGTCATCGTTCATCGTCTATCGCCGATGAACGATGACAGAATGCGTTCCCTTACCAGACCATGCCGCCTCGGCACTGCCTGGCTGCATGCCGGACAGCCGCGCTGTCGCGGCGCGGTTCGCAGCACTTTCGCATCCGGCGCGGATCGAGATACTGAGGCATCTGTCGGCCAGCAATTCCTGCTGCTGCCGTGAGGTCGTCGACCGTTTCGCTCTGGCCCAGTCGACGATCTCCCAGCATCTGAAAATACTGGTCGAGGCCGGCCTTGTCCGGTTCGAGCCCGACCGTCAGCGATCGCGTTATGCGGTCGATCGCGCGGCACTGGCCGACGTGTCGGCATCGCTGGGCGCGCTCATCAATTCCTGCTGCTCCGGCCGCTGACCCTCTCACCCAAAAGGCAAGAAAAGTGGCCGAAAAAACCGTCTCCTCCGACACCTCGACACTAACGACACTGCGCAATCTCTGGCCCTATATGTGGCCGGCCGACCGCGCCGATCTCAGGGCGCGGGTGACCTGGGCGACGCTGCTGCTGGTCGTCGCCAAGGTGACGCTGGTCGCCGGTCCCTATTTCTTCAAATGGGCGACCGATGCGCTGGCGGGCGGCTTCAAAACGCCACCGCCGCTGCCATCGTTCATGCTTGCCCCGGTGATGCTGGTCATTGCCTACAATGTGCTGAGGCTCGTCCAGCTCGGCTTCAACCAGCTGCGCGATGCGCTGTTTGCCCGGGTCGGCCAGCATGCGGTTCGCCAGCTTGCCTTCCGCACCTTCGTGCACATGCATCAGCTGTCGCTGCGCTTCCACCTGGAGCGCCGCACCGGCGGCCTGTCGCGCATCATCGAGCGCGGCACCAAGGGCATCGAAACGATCGTCCGCTTCATCATGCTCAACACCGCGCCGACGATCCTCGAATTCGCGCTGACCGCGGGCATATTCGGTTTCACCTATGGCTGGAAATATGTGGCCGTGGTGGCGGTCACCGTCTGCCTCTACGTCTGGTTCACGGTCAAGGCCAGCGATTGGCGCATCTCGATCCGCCGCGACATGAACGACAGCGACACCGACGCCAACACCAAGGCGATCGACTCGCTGCTTAACTTCGAGACGGTCAAGTATTTCACCAATGAGCGCATGGAGGCCGAGCGCTTCGACCGCTCGATGGCGCGTTACGAGATCGCCGCAACCAAGACATGGACCTCGCTCGGCTGGCTAAACTTCGGCCAGGGCTTCATCTTCGGCGTCGGCACGGTCGTCGTCATGTGCATGTCGGCGCTGGAGGTGCAGGCCGGCACCCAGAGCGTCGGCGATTTCGTTTTCATCAATGCCATGCTGGTACAGCTCTCCGTGCCTCTCAACTTTATCGGCTTCATCTATCGCGAAATCCGCCAGGGCCTCACCGACATCGAGCACATGTTCGACCTCCTCGACGTGCCGCAGGAGATCGTCGACAAGCCCAACGCCAAGCCGTTGGCCGTCAGCGCCGGCAAGGTCGAGTTCCGCGACGTCCACTTTTCCTATGATCCGAACCGCAAGATCCTGAAGGGCGTCTCCTTCGAGGTGCCGGCCGGCAAGACCGTTGCCATTGTCGGGCCGTCGGGCGCGGGCAAGTCGACCATCTCGCGGTTGCTGTTCCGCTTCTACGACGTGCAGGGTGGCCAGGTTCTGATCGACGGCCAGGACGTGAGGGATGTCACACAGGACAGCCTGCGCGCGGTGCTCGGCATGGTGCCGCAGGACACGGTGCTGTTCAACGACACCATCGCCTACAACATCCGCTACGGCCGTGTCGGCGCCGACGAGGAGGAGGTGCGCAAGGCCGCCGAACTCGCCCAGATCGGGCCGTTCATCGAGAAGCTGCCTGACGGCTATAAGTCGATGGTTGGCGAGCGCGGGCTGAAACTTTCCGGCGGCGAGAAGCAGCGCGTGGCGATCGCCCGCACCATCCTGAAGGCACCGCCGATCCTGATGCTCGACGAAGCGACCTCCGCACTGGACAGTCATACAGAACAGGAGATCCAGGCCGCGCTCGACCTCGTCAGCAAGGGCCGCACCACCATCGTCATCGCCCACCGCCTGTCGACGGTGATTGCCGCCGACGAGATCATCGTGCTGAAGGACGGCCAGATCGCCGAGCGCGGCACTCATGTCGAGCTGATGCGAAAGCACGGCCTCTATGCCTCGATGTGGGACCGCCAGCGCGAGGCGACCGAAGCCGAGGAGCGGCTGCGCATTGCCCGCGAAAGCGACGAACTGGGTGTCGTCGTACGCCGGCGCACATCGGAGATGTCGTAGCTCAAAAAAGCTCTTGACCTCAACTTAGGTTGAGATTGTAGACCGTCGCCCGAGAGCCGCAAAACAGCATCGTCGAGGACGGAATCAAATGGATATGAGCTTTACGGATCAGGATGTTAACGGCGGCAGCGTGTTCAGGGTCGACAAGTTCGTGGTGCCCGCCAATGCCCGCGATGAAATCCTCGCAAAGGTGAAGATGACGCATGAGTTGCTGCGTCTGCAGCAAGGCTTCGTCCAGGACTTTCTGCTCGAGCAATTCTCCGGACCGGGCGAATTCAACCTGGTCACCATCGTCGAATGGGAAAGCCAGGCTGCCGTCGACAATGTGGTACCGATCGTCAAGGCTGCTCACGAGCGCATCGCCTTCAACCCGCAGGAGACGATCGCCCGGCTCGGAGTGCGAGCTGATATCGCCAATTATCAGCGCGTGCCGGGACTCTAGCCAGGCCACCCCACACCCGGTGCCGGCGCTTCAATGCCGAGCACCTTGCCGGTGCGGGCGTCGCTTGTCATATGTTCGAAGCCGCGCCACTCGGCGGCGGTGATGAACAGCGTTTTCCTGTCCGCAGCGCCCAGCATGCAGGCAAAGCAGCCGCGATCGGCGGTGACGGTCTGCAAGACGTCACCGCCTTCGCGCACCCGCACGCAATGCTTGTTGGGAACGTCGGCATACCAGACCGCCCCTTCGGCATCGAGGCAGATGCCGTCGGGATATCCGTCGAGATCGGCCCAGGTGCGTCTGTTGGACAAGGAACCGTCGGCGGCAATGTCAAACGCGGTCAGCCGGTTGGCATGGGATTCGGCAATGATCAGCGTCTTGTTGTCCGGGGTCACCGCCATGCCGTTCGCAAAGGCGATAGTGTCCGCCACTTGCCTGACCGCGCCATCCGGTGTGACCAGCACGATGGTGCCGGGACCGAAATGCTGGCCGGTCGCCGGCGCCGGCCCGCCACCATTGACGTAGATGTTGCCGCGCCCGTCGACGACGATCTCATTCCACGGGCTTTTCGACAGGCCGCGCAGGTCGGCGTGGGTGACGAGCGAGCCATCGGCTTCCTGCCGCAACAGCAGGCCCTCGCGGCCTGAGACAACCAGCAGGCGACCATCCGGCAGCCAGTCGATTGAGTAGGGCAGGACAGCCGGAATCGTGAGCATGATCTTGCGGCTGCCGTCGGCATCGACGGCGATGATCTCGCCGGTGCCCCAATTGCAGACCCACAGGCGCCCATCATGCCAGCGTGGCGATTCCCCGAAGGCGAGACCTTCCATGACGATATGCGGTTTGTCGCCGGACGATATTCGCATGATCAGGAGCCTCCGTTGCGCGCGTCATCCGCCCTTGCGATGAAGCGCTTCCCACCAAGGACGGGCGAGATGAGAGTCTCCCGACAGCGGACCGCTGTATTTTCGCGCAGGAAGAACGCTGACGCCACAGGTGCCGGTCTGCGCAAGGGCGGCGTCGGCGCAGATAGGTTTCTCGGCCACTCTGGCTGTCCTGGCGCTGTCAAAGGATGGCTTTTGAGGGCATGACGCAGGCATGCGACCCGGATCCAATTTCACGACACACGGAGCGCCAGGCTATCCGCGGTCACAGGCCCGCACTTGCCCGTTCATCCGCGCCGGCGATTGTCGCGTTGCGGGCAGGGGGTGTTTCGGCTATTGAGGCCGGACCTGAAACAGGGACCGCCCCCAGCCCATGAGCCTTGTCGACACGGTCAAGAACGCGTTCGTACCGATCCATCGCGAAGGCTATCCCTTCATCGCGGCGTTTGGCGCGGCGACGCTGTTCGTCGGCTATTTCTCCTCGATCCTGTTCTGGATCGGCCTGATCCTGACCGCCTGGTGCGTCTATTTCTTCCGTGACCCCGAGCGCGTCACGCCTGTTGACGATCGCCTGGTGGTAAGCCCCGCTGATGGCATCGTCTCGGCGGTCGGGCCGGCCGTGCCACCGCGCGAGCTTGGCCTCGGCAATGTCGAGATGACCCGTATCTCCGTGTTCATGAACGTCTTTTCCTGTCACGTGAACCGCTCTCCGGTGCGCGGCCGCATCGCCAGAATCGAACATCGGCCGGGAAAATTCCTCAATGCCGAGCTGGACAAGGCGAGCACGGAAAACGAGCGCAACGGCCTCGTCATCGAGAGCCCCAACGGCACGGTGGCGGCAGTCCAGATCGCCGGCCTGGTGGCGCGCCGCATTGTCTGCTGGACCGAGGCCGGCGCTTCGATCGGCACCGGCGAGCGTTTCGGCCTGATCCGCTTCGGCTCGCGCGTCGACGTGTTCCTGCCCTTGACCGCCACGCCGCGCGTCGCCGTTGGCCAGACGGCGGTCGGCGGCGAAACCGTGCTCGCCGAATTCGGCGGTGTCGCCGGCACGCCTCTCGTGCGGATTTCCTGACGGTGGGCACGCAGTATAAAAAATTCGAGGCCCATGCCAGCGGCGGTCCGCGCATCCGCGAGATCCCCATGCGCATGGTGCTGCCCAATCTGGTCACCGTGCTTGCCATCTGCGCTGGCCTGTCCGGCATCCGCTTCGGTTTCGAGGGGCGTTTCGAGCCGGCGGTGGTGATGGTGCTGCTGGCCGCTTTTCTCGACGGCATTGACGGCCGCCTGGCGCGGATGCTGAAGGCGACCTCCAAATTCGGCGCGCAGATGGATTCCCTGGCCGACATCGTCAATTTCGGCGTTGCGCCGGCACTGGTGCTCTATGCCTTCCTGCTCGACCGCGCCGGCTCGCCAGGCTGGATCGCGGCACTACTGTTTGCGATCGCTTGCGGGCTGCGGCTGGCGCGTTTCAATGTGCTCGACGACGAGAAGGCCGACCGCCCGATATGGCAGACCGAATATTTCGTCGGTGTGCCGGCGCCGGCGGGCGCCGTTCTGGTGATGCTGCCGCTCTATCTCTATTTCCTGCGGCTTGGGGTGGAGCCCAGCCGGCCGGCCGCCTTCGTCGCCACCGGCTTCACCATCCTGGTGGCCTTCCTGCTGGTCAGCCGCTTGCCAGTCTATTCAGGCAAGAGCATCAAGATCCCCGGCGACAGGGTGCTGCCGGTCATCCTCGCCGTCGTCCTCTACATTCTCTTGCTGATGACCTATCCCTGGTACACGCTGACGGCATCGGTCGCGGGCTACCTGATCTTTCTCCCATTCAGCGTGCGCGCCTATTCCAAGCGAGCCAAGCTGGAAGGCGAGAAAGTGCCGCCTTCGGACATAGGTTAGAAAGTCGGCCGAAGTCCTTGGTCCGACTCAGGCCGCCACGCCAAGTCCGAGCCGGTCGATCGCCAGCTTTCTCGTCGACACATAATCGGTCTTGCCGGAGCCGAGTACCGGGATTTCCTCGACCTTGACGATGTCGTTAGGCACCATCAGTTCGGCCGCTCCGGCCTTTTTGCCGAACTGACGCAACTCCTCGGCACTGGCATCGTCGGCGGTGGTGACCAGCACGATGCGCTCGCCCCGCCTCTTGTCCGGCACCGCCACCGCCGCATGGCGTTCTTCCGGCCAAAGCGACTGCACCAGCATCTCGACCGCACCCAGCGACACCATCTCGCCAGCGATCTTGGCGAAGCGCTTGGCGCGGCCGCGAATGCTGATGAAGCCTTCGCGGTCGACGGCGACGATATCGCCGGTGTCGTGCCAGCCGGTCAGCGGCTGGAGTTCGCCGGGGCGGTCCGCGGTCATGTATCCCATCATCATGTTCGGCCCGTCGAGCCACAACTGGCCGGCATCGTTGATGCCTTCGACTGGCTCCAGTTTCATGCGAATGGCCGGCAGAAGCCGGCCGACCGTGCCGTCGCGGCCGTGGATCGCGGTGTTGACGGCAACCACGGGCGCCGCCTCGGTCAGTCCGAAGCCCTCGATGATCTCGGCCTGGAAGCGTTCGCGATAAACGCGGCGGGTATCCGGCTTCACCGCCTCGGCGCCGGCGACGACGAAGCGCAGACTGGAGAAATCCCCGTCCTTGGCGGTGCGCGCATAGTTGGCGAGGAACGTGTCGGTGCCGAACATGATGGTCGGTTTCACCTTGCGCGCGATCTCGGGGATGAGCTTGTAGTGGAGAGGCGAGGGATAGAGGAACAGCTTTACCCCGGTGACCAGTGGCAGGATGGTGCCGCCCGTCAGGCCGAACGAATGGAACACCGGCAACACGTTGAGCAGGATGTCCGCTGGCGAAATGGTGATCCGCGCCTCGGCCTGCATGGCATTGGCGAGGAGATTCTTTTGCGACAGAACAACGGCCTTCGGCGTGCCTTCGGAGCCCGAGGTGAACAGGATCACGCCGGGCTTTGCCGCGTCCTGTCGCTGCAGCGGCAGGCGCCACAGCAAGGCGGCTGCAAGCTTGTCCAGCGTGGTGACGCTTTCGCGTACATCTTCCAGCCACAGCAGCCCGGCGCCGCCCTTCTCGACCGCGGCGACGATATCGGCGAGATCGGCCTTCTCGACGAAGGCACGCGAAGAGACAACGGTGCGGATGACGGCGGTGCGGACAGCCGCGGTGACGCTTGCCGGCCCGGCCGTGTAGTTGATCATCGCCGCCACACGGCCCGCCGAGAGCAGGCCGACGAGCGACAGCACGACGCCGTTGGCGTTGGGCAGCATTACCCCCACAGCTTCGCCCGGCGCCGTCACCGCCTCGAAGCGCCTGCCCAGCACCCGCGCGCCGATGAACATCTTGCGGTAGCTCAGCGCCCCGGAAATGACGTCCTCGATGATCGGATGCGAAGCGCCGATCCTGGTTGCGGCGTCGCGCATGGCAAGGAACAGGCCGCGGTCGAGGTCGGTGCCAAAAAGCCGGGCCTCCGCGACGCGGTCGAACAGCGCATTGGTGTTGGAAGCCTGGTCCGGATTGCGCGCCACCAGTTCGGCGATCGTCATCGGCTCCAGGACACTGATCGACAGCCGTGGAAACCAGTGACGCGGTGCCTTGTCCGCCGACGTCAGCGACACCGGCAGGTTGCGGGCGCCGGCGACGAAGATCGGCACGATGCGGGCGTCGGCCTGCATGGCGATGCGGGTGACGGCGCGGAACAGCCGAAACGTCTTGACGTCGGGCTCGACCGCGTCCGGCAGATAGACGGCCAGCCGGCCCTTGCCCTTCAGCACGCGCACCAGCCGGCGGCTGACGAAGACATGTTCGGCGTTGAAGGCAATGGTGCGGCCGAGTTCGCGCCACGGTTCGAGCCAAGGCGAACGCGCCGAGACCTCGTCGAGTATATGCAGCGTGTCGTCGGGCAGCAGCGACAGCATCAGCGCCGGCTCGAAGCGCGACTGGTGCGAGATGACATAGATGACCGGCACCTGCGCCTTGCGAGCGATCTTAATGCGATTGTCGCTGATCCGGTAGGCGAGCTTGAACGGTGCGTAGAGCAGCGCTTGGGTGAAGCGCAGGCCGAGGCGGAATTTTTCCACCACGCCGATCAGCAACCAGGCCACAACCAGACCCGCAAGCAGCGCCAGTGTCAGGATCATGCCGCGTCTCTCCCAACGATTTTGTCATTGCGGCTCTTGTGCGGCCGCTTCGGGGGCAGAGCCTAGCGGAAGTCGAGGCAAGGTCAATGCGGAAGGGGCGCCCTCACGCCGCGTTCAGCCGCCCGCTGATGAAACGGAACTCCTGCGTCTTGCCGCCGTAGCCATAGGCCGCTGCCGGAACCTCATGCACGAAAGCATAGCTCTCCTGGTGCACGCCGCCTAGCAGGCGGCCAAGGGCATCGAAGATCGCCTTGAGATAGGCCTCCAGTTCGAGCTTTGTGTTGGTGCCGTCGACCACCTTGATGTCGAGCCAGAATGTGTTGGTGCCGTGCTCGGCGAGCGACTTGCCGCCGGCGAACCAGTGCTGCGGATCGAGATAGGACACGGCAACTGCGGTGATCGTCGGATCCTTGCGCAGATGCGTGGCGGTGATCTCGGTTATTTCCCTGGCGATGCTGGCCGACAGGGTGGCGTCGGGCTTGCCGGTGACGCTGACATTGATGATGGGCATTCTTCTCTCCTTGGTTTTTAGCGGCGTGGGCGCCGTTGAAGACCATGCCATCATCTTTTGATCGAAAAAACTGAATTGTTTTCAAATGACGATTCGATAATATCGAATTATGGAAACGCTTGATCCCGACCTGCTCAGAACCTTCCTTGCTTTCGTCGACAGCGGTTCGCTGGCGCAGGCGGCGGCCAATGTCGGCCGCTCACCCTCGGCGGTGACGGCGCAGATGCAGCGCTTGGAAGAGATCGTTGGTGAGCCGGTTCTGGCGCCGCAGGGCAGGCGGCGCGGCCTGACGCCGGCAGGCGAGGATCTTGTCGGGCACGCCAGGCGTATTCTTGCTGTGCATCGCGAGGCCTGGCTGGCGCTGAAGGGCGCACGCGCTGCCGGGCGCGTCGCCATCGGCACGACGCAGGATTTCGCCGATAGCGGCCTGCCGGACCTGCTGCGTGCCTTCGCCTCCAGCCATCCCCGCGTCAGGATCGAATTGCGTGTCGGCCGCTCCGCCGAACTGGGGCAGGCGTTACAAGCTGGCAGCCTCGATCTGGCGATCGTCATGCGCCAGGCTGCCGTGCCGGACGAGGTCGGCGTGCTGCGCGAGCCGATGATATGGCTGTGTTCGAACAAGGGACTGGCCTCGCGGCAGGAAGAATTGCCGCTGGCGCTGCTCGACCCCTATTGCGGATTTCGCGAGGCGGCGCTCGCCGCCCTCGACGCGGCCGGCCGCCGCTATCGCATCGCTGCCGGCAGCGCCAGCCTGGCCGGGCTGCGCACTGCGGTAAATGCCGGTGTTGCGCTGACCTTGCGAACCCCGCGCTTTGCCCATTCCGGCATTGTCGAAGCGCCCCGCGAACTTGGCTTGCCGCCGGTTCCGATGGCTGATTTCGCGATCCGGCTGCGCGCCGGTGCCGATGCGCCCGCGGGCGATCTGGCGACGCTGCTCGGCGGTAGCCTCGCTTTGTCCGGACCGCTTGGTTGATTGGCGAGGCGCGAAGTTCCGTCGCCGGTCTTTTGGCATGGAAAGCCGACTTGCGGTCGACCCGTCTGTTGCAAAGCAAAAGCTGTCGCAAAGAAAAAGCCGACCTTGCGGTCGGCTTGGAGTAGGACGGGCCGAGGGGTTTGGGGGGACTTGGGGGGTGGCCCGTCACACTAATAATGTCCGGGCACGGTGATGGTTCCGTGACTTCCGAAATTTTTTAAGAAATATTTGAAGACGCCTGTCGCGAGCGTGCCTTCAGCCAATCGCGGCCGGCATGGGCAAAGACGGCGCCGAGCACGATGGCCCCGCCGACCATGCTGGCCATCGGCGGGATTTCGGCCAGGAACAGAAATGCAAACAGGATCGCGAACGGCACTTCCGCCGAACCGAGCAGGCCCGATTCAGGCGCCGGGATCAGCCGCGAGCCTTCCGTCCACAGAATGGAAGCCAGCGCGAAGGACGCGCCGAAGGTGGCAAGCAGGATGGCGTCCCTTGATGAGACCGCCAGGGGATCGGTGACGAACCATCCGAGTATGAACAGCAGGAAGGCCGAAACCGCGCCGGCCCACACAACGGGCGTGTCACGGAACGCGCGAACCATGATCATGTACAGCGCGCTGCCGGCCGTCATCAGCAGCGCCAGCCCGTCGCCGAACAAATTGCCGGTGGCAAAACCCGACCACACCATGATGGCGACCCCGCACAGCGACACCGCCGCCGCCACCATCGTCTGCAGCCGGAAAGGTTCGCGCACCAGCATCCAGGCCAGTACGGCGGCAATGAAGGGCGACGTCGCGTAGATGACCGCGACATTGGCGACGAAAGTGAACTTGAAAGCGGAAATGAAGGCGATGCTGGCCAGTGCGCCTTCGACGGCCAGCAGCCAGCCGCGCCAGCCAAGCCGCAGCGGTTCACGGTTGCCGGCACGGCGGCGGCGCCACAATACGTAGAGGCTGATCAGGATCGCGCCGACAAAGCCGCGCCAGCAGGTGATTGTCAGCGGATCGGCATGGATCGACTTGGTCAGAACGCCGGTCAGCCCGAATACAGCCGCCGAGGATGATACCAGCAGGATACCCAGCGTGCGTTCGGCGGTTTCCGCGGTGGCCGTGATCTCAGTCATGCCGGCAGCCTACCTTGCCTCGTCCTGACATCGTCGCGTCGGGAGTAGTGACCATCCACGTCAAAGCCGCTTGCGGAAATGTTCGCCGCCGACGATCAGCAGGCCGGCGGCGACGATAAGGGCGGCACCCAGGAACACTTCGCGGCGCGGCACGTCGCCCCAGATCGCGAAGCCGAGCGCGAACGCCCACAACAGCGAGGTGTACTCGAGCGGCGCCAGGATCGATGCCGGCGTACGCTTCATGCCCTCGAAGAGAAGATATTGCGCCAAGCCGCCGAGCGCACCGACGCTGGCAAGAAGCAGCAATTGTGCCGGGTCCGGCGTATGCCACCACGACAGCGCCGGCACCGCCGAAAAAACCAGGAAATAGAAATTGTTGAGGAGGAGCTGGATCGTCGAGCGCTCGGCAAGCGCCGTCTTGCGCAGAAGCACGATGGCGATGCCCCAAAGGCAGGCCGCCGTCAGTACCAGCAACACGGGCACGGACAGGCCAAGATGGGCGGGATCGCAGGCGACAAAGACGCCGGCAAAGCCGATCAGAACCGCCAGCCAGCGCAGAACGGGCACCTTTTCGCCGAGCAGGACCACCGATAGCACGGTGACGATGATCGGAGCCGCGTAATAGACGGTGGTCAGTTCGGCGAGTTGCAGGCTGCGGGCGGCATTGTAGTAACAGAGCCAGGCGGCGAGCGTGAAGGCGCTGCGCACCAGCATCGGCCGCACGATCGGCGAGCGCACCGTATCGGCGAACAGCGGCCGCCCGCCGATCACTGCGCAGGCGCCAAGAATGGTGATGCTGCGGAAGAACATGATCTGCCAGACGGTCATGCCGGTGACCAGCAGTTTGATCGAGGCGTCCTGCGTCGAAAACAGCAAATAGGCGGCGCCCGTCAGCAGGATTCCGGCGAAGACCCTTTCGCGTGTATCGAGAATGGCGATATCGGCCATAAGGCGTGCGCCTGCTTGAGTGAAGGCGGCCCCAGCCCCTGTCGGCTCCGCACCAGCCAGCTATACGGGCGAAATCCCGCACGGCGCTGCTCCAGGACCGCGCTTGCTTTTGGGGCAGGCGGCAGTGGCGCGAAATGCAGCCTGTCCCGGCTGCGGCTTCTGGCGCGGCACGGCCGATTGGTTTAGCATCATCTCATAAAGCCGGAAACGAAGGCAGGCGCGCAGAACGCCGGGGGACGGACATCGAATTGGCGCTCAGCTCATGCCAGATGTAGCATGTGCGGGCGCGGCGTGACGGGCCGCCTCTGCCAGAGCGGATATTGCGGGGAGAAGGCCGATGCAGAAACTGCAGTCGCAAGGCGTCCATCACATCACGCTGGTCGGTGCCGGTCGCCAGACCTCGATCGATTTCTGGGAAGGGGTGCTGGGCATGCCTTTCATCTTCGAGCAGCCCAATCTCGACAAGCCGAGCGAAAGCCATCTTTATTTCGATCCGGGCGACGGCCGGCTGATCACCATCTTCACCGACGAGACCCGCACGGTCGTGCAGCGCCGCACCCCGACCGACCCGGGCTGCGTGCATCACATCGCCTTTTCGGTGTCCCGCGTCACTTTCCTGCAGGCGGTCGCCCGGCTCGACGAGCGCGCCGTCAAACACAGTGGCGTCAAGGATCGCGGCTTCATGGATTCAATCTATTTCGAGGATCCGCTCGGCCTTCTGATCGAGCTTGCCTCTTATCGTTTCGAGCCGCCTGCAGGCTTCACCCATGCCGATGTGCTGATGGAGGCGCATAAGCTTCGCGTCACGCGTGGCGACTACAACATCGCCGAGGTGCATCTGGCTGATGCGATCCAGGCGCTGGTGGAACGCGCGCGCGCGACATTGTCGGCGGACCGGGCGCCCAAAAATCCATACTGAAGGCTGAACAGGCAAGGGAGGAACACGTGGCAAAAGCAGTGGCGAAAAGCGCAGGGAAACCGGCCGCCAAACCAGCGGCAAAAGCGGCAGCAAAAGCTGCGACCAAGACGGCGCCAAAGGCCGCCGGCAAGACCGCGGCCAAGGCCAAGGCGAAACCGGCAAGGAAATCGGCGCTGACCATCAGCATGCTGAAGCCGAGCGTCAACAACATGACCGTTCGCGTCTTTGCCCGCGCCGCCGGGCTCGACCATGCGGAGACCGATGCGTGGGGGCACACGCGCTCGCCCGAATACATGGCGCGTAATCCGGCCCACCTGACGCCGATGATCGAGGACAAGGGCCTGCCGCGCGGCGTGCTGTGGGAGAGCTGCGCCATCATGCAATATCTTTCCAACAAGCATGGGCTGGAGAAATTCTACCCGAAGGCGCCAGCCAAGCGGGCGATGATAGACAGCGCCATGTTCTATCTGATCGGTACGCTTTATCCCTATGTCGCGCGCGCCACTTATCCGGCGCTCGGCTTCCCGCAATATGCCGGCGAAGTCGGTCACAGCGACGCCCACCCGGATAGGAAATCGGAGGCGCAGAAGGCCGCGGTCGCCGCCATTGCCGAGCCGCTCGAGGTCTTCCACTCCTTCTTCCGCGATGGCAAGCCGTTCATCGGCGGCAAGAACCCGTCGATCGCGGACATCCGTCTTGCGGCAACGCTCGAATTCCTCGCCGTCATCGACTACGCCCTGCCCAAATGGGCGAAGGAATACATGGCTGCGATGGAGAAGAAGCTCGGCAAGGCCTATGCTGGTCCGGCCGGCGACGTGCGCGGCTACATCGCCCATGTGAGGTCGCAGGCCAAGGCGTGAGTCCAACCAGTCGATGGTGCGATGAGCTGCGGAAGCGGCCGCCGGACTGATCTCACCGGCGACCTCGCGGTTCCCCGCCAGCTTGAAGTTGGCGGGGCTTGCGTTAGTCTGGGCGCGGATGCAGTCGAATTTTTCTCTCGACCGGCTTGAACGCTGGAGTGGTGGCGTGGCCGCCGCGGCCCTGGCGGCAACGCCCGAAGACTTGTCGGCCCGCTTCAGCGCAGCGGCAAGGGTGCTGCTTGGCTCGGATCGTGTCTATGTTGGCTTCTATCGTCGCGACATAACATCCCTGACCATCGACGATGCCGGACCCGATCGCTGGAACCGCGACTATGATGCGCGCGTCTATCGCCAGGATCCGTTCTTCCAGAGGTTCGCCAGCACCAGACAGGATTTCCTGCTGCCGTTGTCGGCTCTCAGCCAAGGCGATTTCCAGCGCACGCCGTATTACCGCGAATTCTACGGGCCCTCCGGCAGCTTCGATGAAATAACCGGCGTGTTCAACCTCGACGGACTGACCGCCGGCTATGTAACCTTTCTTCGCCGGGAAGGCGCACCGCGTTTTGGTGAGCGTGATCTGGCTGTGGCCGGCGCGGCGAGCAGCGCGACAAAGCTCATTCTGCAAAGGCTGCTTCATTTGTGCCGTCTTCGCGACAAGGGTTCCGCAATCGAAGCCGCGGGGTCGCAACTCAGCGCCCGGGAAAGGCAGATCGCGCGGCTCCTGATCGAGGGTGGCAGCGCCAAGACGATTTCGCGAAACCTGTCGATTTCACCCGGCACCGTGCGCAACCACATCAAGCAGGTCTACCGCAAGCTCGGTGTGCACTCCCAGGTCGAGCTGTTGGCCATAGGCTGGAAGGCCTCGCCCAACTGATGGTTCGCCAGCTTCACTGTCCCGTCACGACGCGTGTCCACATGCGGTTTTGCAGCCGCAGCAGCTTTGCGTCGTTGTTTTCGACCACGAACAGCTTGGCCTTTACATCGTCAGATGGGAAAACGCCGGGATCCTTTGCGACGGCCTGATCCATCAGTGGCAGGGATTCCGGGATCGCATTGGCATAGGAAACATAACTGGAATTGGCCGCTGCGATATCGGGCCGCAAGTTGAAATCGATCCAGGCTTGGGCATTCTCCGGATGCGGCGCATCCTTCGGCACGGCCATCGTATCGAAGTTTATCAGCGTGCCTTCCCTTGGAATGGAATATGCAATCTCCAGCTTCTTCGCGGATTCCGCCGCACGGGTCTTGGCCTGCAATATGTCGCCCGACCAGCCCAGCACGACACAGATGTCGCCATTCGCCAGGTCGTTGATGTATTTCGACGAGTGGAAGTAACGGATATAGGGACGCACCTTGCCCATCAGCTCTTCGACCTTGGCGAGGTCGTCCGGATTGGTCGACCTGGGATCGATGTGGAGATAGTTCATAGCCATAGGAATGATCTCCGCCGGAGCATCGATCATGGCGACGCCGCAATCGGAGAATTTCTTGACGACGTCGAGGTCGAAGACCATGGCGAAGGAACCTGTCGGCGCATCCGGCATCCGTTGCTTGACGGCAGCGACATTGTAGCCGATCCCGTCTGTGACGGCCATGTAAGGCACGGCGTACAGGTTCTGCGGATCCGCGCCCGCGATCAGCGACAAGGCTTGCGGATCGATTTTCGAATGGTTTGAAAGCTTCGATCTGTCGAGCCGCAGGAAAGCGCCTGCCTTCACCTGGTTCTTCAGGAACGGAAAGGCCGAGGGATAGACCACGTCATATCCCGAGCCGCCGGTGAGCAGTTTCGTCTCAAGGACCTCGTTGCCGTCATAGACATCGTAGCGGACCTTGATGCCCGTCTCCTTCTCGAATTTCTCAGCCGTGTCCGGGGCGATGTAGTCGGACCAGTTGTAGACGTTGACCACCTTCTCATCGTCCGCCCGGGCGACACCGAAGCTGATGCCGCAGGCAAGCGCGGCGGTCAGGATTGGGAAGAGCAGAGCGCGCATGGGTATCTCCTTTTGCCTGGCGGGCCGATGCGGCGCACCGTTCTGATTTCACTTCGGCACGCTTGCCGCTCAATGCCGGTGGGGCGCATAAACGGGTAACGTGATACAGGCGACATTGCCGCCTCCGAGCAGAATTTCGCGGGAGTTCTCGATGCCGACAATCTTGTGGTCGGGAAACAGCGTGGCCAGCTGTTGCTTTGCCCTCCCGTCAAGATCGCTGCCGAATTCCGGCACGACCACGACGCTGTTACCCGGATAATAGTTGATGTAACTCGCCGCGATCCGGTTGCCGGTCGGCCGTGCCCAGGTCGAATCGACCCGGTCCACGCTCTCGCTTTCTTCCATCGTCATCTCGATCGGCAGGGGATGGTGCAGCCGATGAACCTCCAGGCGACGGCCACGCGCGTCGCGGGCCGAGCGCAGCACCTCTTCGGCTTCGCGTACGATCTCATATTGCGGATCGTCCCGCTCGTCGGTCCAGCTCAGCGCCACGACGCCCGGACGAACGAAGCAGCAGAGGTCGTCGACATGGCCATCCGTCTCGTCGAAAGCAAAACCGCGCGGCAGCCAGATGATTTTGTCGACGCTGAGATAGTCGCCAAGCTGTTGTTCCACCTTCGCCTTTCCGAGATGGGCATTACGGTTGCGATTGAGCAGGCACTGCTCGGTTGTGATGAGCGTGCCTTGGCCGTCGCATTGCAGCCCGCCGCCCTCGGCGATCAGCGGTGCGCGATAACGGTCCATCCTCTCGATCTCGAGGACCTTTTGCGCCACGAGGTCGTCGAGATCCCAAGGCGAGTAGAGGCCGCCGTCGAAACCGCCATAAGCGTTGAAGATCCAATCGACGCCGCGCACTTCGCCTCGAACATTGACGACGAAATTGGGGCCACTGTCGCGCAGCCAGGAATCATTGGTGGACATTTCCACGACGCGCACATGGCTGGGCAATCGCGCTCTTGCGTTCTGCCACTGGCGGCTGGATGCCGCCACCGTCACCGGCTCGCTTTGCGCGACCGCCGTAGCGACATTGGCGAACAGCCTCTGCGCGGGCTTGGCGCCCAGACGCCAGGTGTCCGGCCGTTCTGGCCAGATCAGCCAACAGCTCGATTTGGGTTCGAATTCGCCAGGGGCGCGAAACCCATCCTGCCTCGGTGTGGTCGAGAGCGTATGTGACATTGTGGGACCACCGGAAAATGGAATGACGAAACCTTGCCCGATCAGACGGTTTTGGGGCCTTGTCCGTCAATGTCCCATTTGGGACAGCTTGATCACTGCGCCCGCCACCGGGCCTGCATCGGCGCCGGGCCTTGGTTGCCCGGAGACTCGATGTCCCGTTGTCTACTGGGTTGCCTGGTAAAGCTCCGAAGCGGCCTGCTTCAGCGCGCGCCGTCCGTCCGGTTCGAGATACATCATGTGCCCACCTTCAACGACGTCGAGGCGGATCGGCCTGGCGCCGGCGAGCGACGGGATCTGGCTGACCAGATAACGCGACGCCAGATAGGGAGTGACGAGATCGGTGTAGCCGTTGACGATGACGACGCCCAGCGCGGGATTCAAGGACCGCGCCCGTTGCAGATCATCCATCACACCGGCATAGCCCTGGCGCGAGGCGCTCGTCCCGTAGTCCCAGTTGTGGCTGATATCGCCGTTCAGCAAGCGGTAGCTGACATCGGTGCCAAAGTTCAGCTCGTCGCGCGCGTAAGCGACAAAGGCCGAGGTCAGCGCCGGCACACTACGGTCCAGCACCGGATCGGGGCCAGCGATACGGGCACTCTGGGGAGCGATGTCCGCCGTCGCGATCATGCCGTCATAAGGGCTGAGCACCTTGCCCGTGGCACGGCCAAACTCCCTTGCGAAGAGCGAGGTCGGGACGCGGGCGAAGTTGCGGTGAACGAGGTCGAGAGGCAGGCCGGTGATCTCGGCCACGCGATCACCCGCCAGCCGTCCGCCTTGCTCCAGCCCACTGGTGAGCGCACTGAGGTACTCGCCAAGTGCATAATGCTCGACCTCGGCGAGCTTTTTCCGCAAAGTGTCGCCGCTGACACCTTCACTGCGCAGGCGAACCGCGGCGAGGGAGGGTAGTTCGAGAGCCCAATGCAGCGGCTCGAATTCGTCGGGCTGCACCAGGGTGAATTCCAGCGCCGGCGAGATCAGCACGATGCCGCTCGGGCTGATGCCGATATCTTCCTGTAGCGTCCTGGCAAGCAGTGCCGCCCGGAATGCGCCATAGCTCTCACCGGCGAGGAACAGCGGAGATCCCATGCGGCTGTTTTGGGCGAGATAGAGCCTGATGAAGGCGCCGATCGAACTGGCGTCCTGGCTGACGCCCCAGAAGTCGTGCGTATCCTGGCCGGGCGCCTCGCGGCTGTAGCCGGTTCCCACCGGGTCGACGAAGACGAGGTCGGTCATGTCGAGCCAACTGTCGGGATTGTCGATGAGCTTTTGCGGCGAGGGGAGGAATTCCCCGCCGGCTCCGGTCGCCACGACGCGCGGTCCGAGCGCGCCGAGATGCAGATAGGCTGAAGCGGCGCCCGGGCCGCCGTTGAACACGAAGGTGATTGGCCGCGGTGCTTCCGTCGCCACGCTCTCCCGCGGCTTCAGCGTATAGGCAACATAGAAGATCTCCGCCGTGATCTCGCCCTTGCCGGAGAGCAGCGGAAGCGTGCCGGCCTTTGCCTGATACCGCAGGCTGCGTCCGCCAATGGTGATCGAATGGTCGGTGATCTCAGGTGACGGCAGCAGTGAAAGCACGCCGCCCGCGGGTGCCGGCCGCTCCGCCGTTTCGGCCAGGAGAGGCTGCGCGAAACCGGCAAGCATGAAGAGGACAAGGGAGACGAGTTTCAGCTTGGAACGCATGAGACCTCCGCGGAAAAGACTCCCGCATAGCTATGGCCGAGGCGGATGAAGTCAAAGGGATCAGACGATGGCGCGCCCACTGCTGTTGTTTCCGCCGAAACCAGTTCCTGACAGCTTGGGTCGTCATGTTTGGATTGCCTCACACGTCTCGCAGGACCATGCTATCAAAGCAGAAAGCCTGTCGGAGGAACGAAAATGGACGCAACCGAGCTGAAGGCCATGCAGGCGCCGCTGAAGCAGGCCTACCGCGACGACGCCACGCAAGCACTGATCACTCTAAGGGCAAAGGGCTCGATCGACGAACAGTCGGTGGCCTGCAAGGTGGAGACGGGCAGGGCGTTGGCAATCGCCGGCCTTCATCCGGCAACAGGCGGCTCGGGGCTCGAACTGTGCTCCGGCGACATGCTGCTCGAGGCGCTGGTGGCGTGCGCCGGGGTGACGCTGAAGGCGGTCGCGACGGCGCTCGAATTCAAGCTCGGCGCCGCTACCGTTGAAGCCGAAGGCGACCTTGATTTTCGCGGCACGCTTGGTGTCGCCAAGGATGCGCCGGTCGGCTTTCGCGCCATTCGGCTCAATTTCAATCTCGACACGGCGGAGCCTCCGGAGCGCATTGATTCGCTGCTGAAGCTGACCGAGCGCTATTGCGTGGTGTTCCAGACCATCAACCAGAAGCCGGAACTGACGGTGAGCGCGCGGTGATGAATCACAAGGCCCGCGGCAGCGGTCGCGGGCCTTGTGATATCTGATGCTTACTGAGCTGCCGGCTCTTCGGCGTCGCCTTCGTCGGTGAAGGGCGAGGCGCTCGGCACGCACTGCACGGACCAGCCGGCGGGTGTCGGCTGCTTCTGATACTCGGTGATGGCGGCGGTGCACTGTTCGCGCTTGTCGAAGGTGCTGGGCAGCACGACCATGCCGCCCTGCGGGCCGGCGATTACCAGATACCAGACCAATGCTGCGGTCGTAGCCATGGAGTTTTCCTTGTTCTGCCCAGATCGGGCTCTCGTTGCGGGATTCGTTCGATCCTAACAACTCCTCGGAAATGACGAAAGCATGACCGCCCAGCGGCTTCTCCCCTCAGATCACAGCCGCGTGATGATCCGTCGGGTTCCTAGCTGCGGTATTGCCCTCCGCCGTGGTTCAGTCGGTCGCAAAGCAATAGAACAGGCCGTCGCCGCCTGTGCCTTTCAGCGCCTCCTGGCTGCAGCCGCCACGCGAGGCATGCGAAGAATTCCACGACTTCGCCGCCGCCGAATCGTCGAGACCGGTGCGGTCGTGATGGCCCATCATCGCCGCCCCTTCGGAGCCGCTCATCGTCCAGTCGCCGCAGGTCTGGTCGGCGATCCTGGTGCCGTCGGGCTTGGAGCCGGTCAGCATGTCGTGTCGGTTGGGCGTATCGCCGCGGCCGTTGACCGTCTCACCCTTCTCGTTCAGCGCGGTCTGCTTGGTGATGCCGTTGGCGTCGCTGTGCAGCGAGGCGACATCATCGGCGATCTTGGCGCCCTTGGCGTTGAACCAGGGCCCCTTGCCGATGCGATCGCGCGCATCCTCCGCGCTGGTCGAGAGATATGCGTGCCAGGTCTTGCCGGTGACGCCGGCGGCTTCCGCCAGCGACGCGCAATGGGCATCCGCGCCCTTCAGGCCGCCGAGATCGCCCCCCTTGCCGGAGCCGACGCTGGTGACGAAGAAACTCATCTTGGTATCTTGGGAAACGGCCACGCCGACCGTAGCTCCAAGAGCGGCGGCAAGGGCGGTGGCGGCAACGGTGGCGAGTCTTGGCATGTCGGTCCTCCGGTTTCGAATGTCCCACGTCAGAAGAACGTAGCCGAAGGCTGTTTTAATCCGTTTCGAACCCGCGTTTTATTCCGGTTGCCGGTAGGCGACGAAGCGGTTGTGCTTGGCCTGGAAGATCAGGCCGGTCTCTTTGAGATCCGGGCTGGCCAGCGGCACGATGCGTTTGGCGATCTCGGAGGGGTGCGGCAATGTCTCGGGATCCTCACCGGGCACGGCTTGTGCGCGCATCCCGGTGCGGGTGGCGCCGGGGTCGGCTGCATTGACGCGCAGCGGCAGACTTTGCGTCTCATGCGCCCAGGAGCGCATCATGGTCTCCACCGCCGCCTTCGATGCCGCGTAAGGCGCCCAGAAGGCGCGCGCCGAATGCGCCGCGTTGGACGACAGGATAATCGCCCGGCCGGCATCCGAAAGCCGCAGCAGCGGGTCGACCGAGCGGATCAGCCGCCAGGTCGAGGTGACGTTGATGGTCATCACCTTTTCGAAGGTCTTGGCCTCGACATGGCCGATCGGCGAGATGACGCCAAGCACGCCGGCATTGGCGACGAGGATGTCCAGCTTGCCCCAGCGCTCGTGGATGGCGCCGCCCAGCCGGTCGATACCGGCCATGTCGGCGAGATCGAGCGGCACCAATGTCGCCTGGCCGCCGGCCGCCTTGATCTGGTCGTCGAGTTCTTCCAGCCCGCCGACGGTGCGGGCAACCGCAATGACATGCGCGCCGGCCGCAGCCAATTCCCTGGCGATGAAATAGCCAATGCCGCGCGAGGCGCCGGTGACGACCGCGACGCGGCTGGTAAGGTCGAGGGTCATGCGATGGCTTCCGGAACTCTGGCTAAGGCTGATGAGGATCCGCCAATTCTACGACCCGCTTGTCGCCAGAAGCGATAGCGTGCGCACATTGTCGTGGCCTTCGAAGTCGAGCAGGCGGGTCGGGTACTGGCCGGTGAAGCATGCATCGCAGAACTGCGGCTGCTCGTCGTCGCGGCTGGCCTCGCCGACGGCGCGGTAGAGACCGTTGATACTGAGGAAACCGAGCGAATCGACCCGGATGAACTCGGCCATCTCTTCCACCGACATGCGCGAAGCCAGCAGCTTCGACTTCTCCGGCGTGTCGACGCCATAGAAGCACGATGCGCTGGTCGGCGGCGAGGCGATGCGCATGTGCACTTCCTTGGCGCCGGCGTCGCGCACCATCTGCACGATCTTCTGGCTGGTGGTGCCGCGCACGATGCTGTCGTCGACCAGCACCACGCGCTTGCCCTCGATCATGCGGCGATTGGCGTTGTGCTTGAGCTTGACGCCCATATGGCGGATCGAATCGCCAGGCTGGATGAAGGTGCGGCCGACATAGTGGTTGCGGATGATGCCGAGTTCGAAGGGAATGCCCGCCGCCTGGCTGAAGCCGATTGCCGCCGGCGTGCCGGAATCCGGCACCGGTACGACGATATCGGCGTCGACCGGATTTTCCTGAGCCAGTTCCGCGCCGATGCGCTTGCGCACCTCATAGACATTGCGGCCCTCGACCGAGGAGTCGGGTCGGGCGAAATAGACATATTCGAAGATGCAGAAGCGGGTCTTCTGCGGTTCGAACGGGAACAGGCTCTCAATGCCCTTGGAGGTGACGACGACCATCTCGCCGGGCTTCAGGTCGCGCACGAAACGCGCGCCGATGATGTCGAGCGCACAGGTCTCGGAGGCCAGGATCCAGGCGCCGTCGAGATCGCCCAGCACCAGCGGGCGGATGCCGAGCGGATCGCGGCAGCCGATCATCTTCTTGGCCGTCATCGCCACCAGCGAGAAGGCGCCCTCGACCTGACGCACCGCGTCGATGAAGCGCGAGTTGAGGTCGCGCTCCTTGCTGGTCGCGACCAGATGCAAAAGCGTCTCGGTGTCGGAGGTGGAGGAGAAGATCGCGCCTTGCTTCTGCAGCGCGCGCTGCACCGTCATGGCGTTGGTGAGGTTGCCGTTATGGGCGACGGCAAAGCCGCCATCGGCCAATTCGGCGAAGAAGGGCTGGATGTTGCGCATGCCGGCGCCGCCGGTGGTCGCGTAGCGCGTGTGGCCGATGGCGCGGTTGCCTTGCAGGCTGTCGATGACGCGCTGCTTGGTGAAGGTGTCGCCGATCAGGCCGACATGGCGTTCGACATGGAACTGGGTGCCGTCATAGGAGACGATGCCGGCCGCTTCCTGACCTCGATGCTGCAGCGCATGCAGGCCGAGTGTGACAATGGCCGCCGCATCCTGCCGGCCAAAGATGCCGAACACGCCGCACTCGTCATGGAAATGATCGTCAGCCTCGGCGGAAAGCACGTCGTCTGCGTCTGCCATCTTAAGCTCCGCTAAAATCGCCATATAAGGCGGTCGCGCGTCGAAAGCAACGCACCGCGTGCGATCGTTCACATGGATCGATCGCCAGACGCCCCGTTCGGACCTCAGTTCGCGGGCGCTGGCGCCGGCTTGGTGGTGTTGTCGGCAGGACCGGCGTCGTTGTCGTCGGGCGCTGGCGCATTGGCGTCGTCGCCGCCGGCTGGTGCATCCGCCGCCGGTGCGTCGGGCGCGACGGGCGTCTCGGCGGCCGGCTGATTCGGATTGAGCTTCTTGAGGATGGCGTTTTCCGGGTCCTCAGGCAGCAGGCTCTCGAGCTTGGCGCCGATCTGTTCCAGCAGCGGCCGCGACTTGGCTTCCGTGACCCAGGCCGGGGCCTTGGCGCCGGCCAGCCAGTTGAAGAACAGCAGCGCGACAGCGACGACCAGGACGCCGCGCGCGGCGCCGTAGAGGAAGCCGAGCGTGCGGTCGAGGGCGCCGATGCGCGAATCGATGATCCAGTCGGCAAGCTTCATGGTGATGACCGAAACCACGATCAGCGCGATGATGAAGACCACGCCTGCGGCCGCCGCCATGGCGATCTTCTCATTGTCGATATAGGGCTTCAGGTAGGGCAGGACCGGTTTGTAGAAGAAGAAGGCCGCCGCCGCCGCCGCCGCCCAGGAGACGACCGAAAGCACCTCGCGCGAAAAGCCGCGAACCATGGCGAGCATCGCCGAGACCAGGGTGAAGCCGACGAGAATTCCGTCAAGCAGCGTAATCGGCATGTCTTTGGCCCCACTCCGATCTCTTGTTCACGACTCGACGAGCCGCGTCATTCTTCATCGTCGGCACGGCCGCGCCGTGAGCCGGCTATGCGCGCCACGAGGTCGGCAAGCTCGGTGGGTTGGAAAGCGCCGGCCCCAATCCCCCCAGCAAGTTCCTCGCTGCCCAAGGGCAGAACCGCGCTACCAAAACCCAGTTTTTCGGCTTCCTTGAGGCGCTGCTGCGCATGCGCAACCGGCCTCACCGCGCCCGAAAGGCTGATTTCGCCGAAATAGACGCAATCGGCGGGGAGGGCAAGACCAGTGAGCGAGGAAACCAGTGCGGCTGCGACCGCGAGATCGGCCGCCGGCTCGCTGATGCGGTAGCCGCCGGCGACGTTGAGGTAGACGTCATGCTGCCCGAAACGCACACCGCAATGCGCCTCCAGCACTGCCAGGATCATCGACAGCCGCGCGCCGTCCCAGCCGACCACCGCCCGGCGCGGCGTGCCGAGCGAGGAGGCCGCGACCAGCGCCTGGATTTCGACCAGAACCGGCCTGGTGCCTTCCATGCCGGCGAAAACCGCTGCTCCCGGTGATTTCGCGTGCCGTTCGCCAAGGAAAAGCTCGGATGGATTGGAGACCTCGCGCAGACCTTTGTCCGACATTTCGAACACCCCGATCTCGTCGGTCGGTCCGAAGCGGTTCTTCACCGTGCGCAGGATACGGAAGTGGTGGCCGCCTTCGCCCTCGAAATAGAGCACGCCATCGACCATGTGCTCGACCACGCGCGGACCCGCGATCTGGCCTTCCTTGGTGACATGGCCGACCAGCACGATCGCGGCACCCGTGGATTTCGCGTAGCGGATCATCGCCTGCGCGGCCGCGCGCACTTGTGTGACGGTGCCCGGCGCCGAATCGGCAAGGTCGGTCCACAGCGTCTGGATCGAATCGAGGATGACCAGATCGGGCCGCTTGCCGTCGGCGATCGTGGCAAGGATATCCTCGACATTGGTTTCGGCCGCGAGTTCCACCGGCGCCGAGGCGACGCCGAGCCTCTGCGCACGCAGCCTTATCTGGGCAACTGCCTCTTCGCCCGAGACATAGACGATGCGATGGCCCTTGGAGGCAAGTGCGGCCGCGGCCTGGGTGAGCAGCGTCGATTTGCCGATACCGGGATCGCCGCCGACCAGAAGTGCAGAGCCCCGAACGAAACCGCCACCGGTGGCGCGGTCGAGTTCGCCGATACCCGAGATGATGCGCGGCGCGTCCTCGATATCGCCCGAAAGCGTGGTCAGCACCACCGCGCGGCCCTTGCGGGCGTTGCGCGTGTTGGCAGGGCCCGAGCCGATGCCGCCAGATGTGCCTTCCTCGACCAGCGTGTTCCACTCGCCGCAGGCATCGCATTTGCCGGCCCAGCGCTGATGCACCGAACCGCAATTCTGGCAGATGAACTGGACGCGGGATTTGACCACGCTTTACCTTCCCGCCCGCTGGCGGGCGCCGCGCGCGACAGCCAATCTCCCCCCGTGTAGAGGAGATGTCCGGCAGGACAGAGCGGGGCGCCGCAGAGCGCCGAGACCCGTTGCTATTGGCGAGGTCGCTGGCAAGAGGCTACTCAAACCTTTCCGCGATATGGTGCTCTTCCGCGAGATCGGAGAAGCGGGTGAATTCGCCGTGGAAGGCGAGCGTGACAGAGCCCGTCGGCCCATGGCGCTGCTTGGCCACGATCACCTCGGCCTTGCCGCGCATCTCGTTCATCTCGTTTTCCCACTTGACGTATTCCTCAGTGCCGAGCTTCGGCTCGCGGTTCTTGAGGTAATATTCCTCGCGATAGACGAAGATGACCACGTCGGCGTCCTGCTCGATCGAACCGGATTCGCGCAGGTCGGAGAGTTGCGGGCGCTTATCGTCGCGGCTTTCGACCTGGCGCGACAGCTGCGACAGCGCGATGATCGGCACGGCCAGCTCCTTGGCCAGCGCCTTCAGGCCGGTGGTGATCTCGGTGATTTCCTGCACGCGGTTCTGCGAAGACTTGGCGGATGAGCCTTGCATCAGCTGAATATAGTCGATGACGATCAGGTCCAGGCCGCGCTGGCGCTTCAGACGACGCGCGCGGGCAGACAACTGGGCAATGGAAATACCGCCTGTCTGGTCGATGAACAGCGGGATCTTCTGCATGGTCTGCGAACAGGCGACCAGCTTTTCGAAGTCCATTTCGCTGATTTCGCCACGGCGGATCTTGGAGGACGAAATTTCCGTCTGTTCGGAAATGATGCGGGTTGCGAGCTGTTCGGACGACATTTCGAGCGAGAAAAAACCGACCACGCCGCCATTGGCCGCCTTGAAGGAGCCATCGGCCTGCTGCGCCGGCTCATACATCTCGGCAATGTTGAAGGCGATGTTGGTGGCGAGCGATGTCTTGCCCATGCCCGGACGGCCGGCGATGATGATCAGATCGGACGACTGCAGGCCGCCCATGCGGCGGTCGAGATCGCGCATGCCGGTGGCGAGGCCCGACAGACCGCCGTCACGCATATAGGCGGCGTTGGCCATGTCGACCGCGGTCTTGACCGCGTCGGTGAAGCTCTCGAAGCCGCCGTCATAGCGCCCTGTCTCGGCCAGCTCGAACAGGCGGCGCTCCGCGTCCTCGATCTGTTCGGAAGGCGACATGTCGACAGGGGCGTCATAAGCGATGTTGACCATGTCCTCGCCGACGGTGATCAACGCCCGGCGCGTCGCCAGATCATAAATGGCGCGGCCGTAGTCGGTGGCGTTGACGACGGTGACGGCTTCCACCGCCAGCCGCACCACATACTGCGCCACCGTCATGTCGCCGACCTTTTCGTCGGCCGGCAGGAAGGTCTTCAGCGTGATCGGCGTCGCCGCCTTACCCATGCGGATCAGCTCGGCCGCGACATCGAAGATCTTGCGGTGCAGGGGTTCGTAGAAATGGCCGGACTTCAGGAAGTCGGACACCCGGTAGAAGGCATCGTTATTGACAAGTATAGCGCCAAGCAGCGCCTGCTCGGCCTCGATGTTGTTGGGCGATTCGCGATAGAGCGGTTGCTCTGCCACGCCGAATTTTCGTGCTGCCTCTGCCATGATGTCCCCGATTTCGATCCCCGTCTGTCGATATCAGAACTGGACAAGTCAGTGCTGACTTATCTGCAACAGCCCGTGAAGAAGCGGCTTTGGTACTCGCGATTCACAGCCAAAATTTTTCCGTGGAAAGAATCGCAATTGACTCGAATCGAGAGTTGGCAACTTAGCGTTTCTCGCAGGAGAACAAAACAGGAAAGTGAGCGCTGGCGACACCGGATTGCGAGGCTGTCGTGTCTCTTTCATCCTCACGCCAGTGCATCGCCCCAATCCGCCCGCCGCGCCGCCTTGAACGCGTCACCGTCGCGTTTGGTGAAGAGCCTTTCGCCGGCGCTGCCATTTGGCTCGCAAAGCTTGAGCACGACCTTGCCGGAACCGGATTTCGGCGGCGCGACGATCCGCGCGGCGTGGAAGGCAGCCGGCTGGCGCGAAGCGGCGACATAGATGAATTTCTCATCTTCCCACGGTACTTCCGCCTCTTTGGCCAGGCGATGCAGGCGCGAGCGGGCTACGCGGCGGGAAAAGTGGCACCAGTCCGGCGGGTTGAGCGGGCAGGGCGCCTCGTGGGGACAGGGCGCCAGCACATGCGCGCCGGCCGCGATCAATTGTGCGCGTACAGCTAGAATGCGCAGCCAGCCCGCCGGCGTGCCCGGCTCGACGATCAACAGTGTGTCCTTGGTGAGTTGCCAAAGCCGGTCGACCATTTTGGGCAGGGCCGCCGGCGCGATCTCGTCCAGCACATAGGCGCATGTGACGAGGTCGGCGGACTGCAGGTCGGCAATGTCGGTCGTGACATCACCGGCCCGCCAGACGGTCCGGGCCGTGATCGCATCGGCGGCAAGCGTCTCACCGACCTTGCGCACCGCGGCACTCGCCTCAAGCAGCGTGGCCAGTTCCAGTTCAGGCCAGAGATCACTGGTGGCCCAAAGCACGGTGCCGGGACCGGCGCCGACGTCGAGCAACGTCGCCGGTGCGAAATCCGGCCGGGCTTCGGCGAGCGCATCGAGGCTGGCGCGGACCGCGGCGTAGGTCGCCGGCATGCGCGTCGTCAGATAGGCCTTGACCGCCATGTCCTGCGCCATGTGCAGGCGACCGTCGCGCAATTCGGCGCGGTAGCGGTTGGACAGGGTTTTCGCCGCCTGCTTCAGGTCCGGCAGCGCCACCTTTTCCAAAAGGCGATCGACACCCTGTCGAAGAGCGGCCGGCAGCTCCACGGCCTATGCCCCCCTGGGTGCAAGCAGGATAATCGAGGCGCCGGCCATGCAGAGCGCCGCGCCGGCAAGGTCCCAGCGATCGGGCCGCACGCCATCGGCCAGCCACAACCAGGCGAGCGAGGCAGCGATGTAGATACCGCCATACGCTGCATAGGCGCGGCCGGCTGCATTGGTGTCGACCAACGCCAGAAGCCAGGCGAACACAATCAGAGAGGCAAAGCCAGGCAGCAGCCAGAGCGGCGATTTCTCCAGCCGCCACCACGCCCACACCGAAAAGCAGCCGGCGATCTCGGCAAGCGCCGCGGCTGTGTAGAGGAGATAAGTCATGAAAAAAGGCCTCGCGACGATCACGAGGCCTTTTTCGGGGCAGGAGCCTATAATGGCAAGCGCCAATAACGCGTCCTGTCAGCGCTGTTCCTATTCCGCCACCTTGCGTCGGCGGGCGGGCTTGGCGGACTTCTCGACAGGAGCCGCCTCGCGGCGGCCCATGTCGCGCAACTCCAGCGCCTTCTCGCATTTGGCCATATAGTCGCGCGTCATCGGCAGCGTGTCGTTCTTCTTGGTGATCTGGAACTGGAAAATCACCAGGTCCTGCCAACGGAAGGCAGCTTCCGAGGCAGCCAGATAGAACTCCCACATGCGGCAGAAGCGTTCGTCATAGATCGCCTTTGCCTTGTCGCGGTTGGCGGCGAAGCGCAGGCCCCAATGCTTCAGCGTGTCGGCATAATGGAGCCGCAGGATCTCGACGTCGGTGACCACGAGGCCGGACTTCTCGATCGCCGGCAGCACCTCGGACATCGCCGGGATGTAGCCGCCCGGGAAAATATACTTGCGGATGAAGGCGCTGGTCGCCCACGGCACGCCGGAGCGGCCGATCGTGTGCAAAAGCATGACGCCATCAGGCTTCAGCAATGTTGCCGCCTTGTCGAAGAAAGTGCGGTAATGGTTGACCCCGACATGCTCGAACATGCCGACCGAGACAATGCGGTCGAAGCGTTCGTTGAGCTCGCGATAGTCCTTCAGCTCGAAATGGACGTGGTTTTCCAGCCCTTGCGCATGGGCCCGGTCGGTGGCGACGCCATGCTGTTCCGTCGACAGCGTCACGCCCTGCACGTCGACATCGAAGGCCTTGGCCAGATAGAGGCCGAGCCCGCCCCAGCCGGAGCCGATGTCGAGCACCGTCTGGCCGGCCTTCAGCCTGAGCTTGGCGGCGATATGACGTTTCTTGGCGGCCTGCGCCTCGTCGAGCGTCATGTCCGGCTGCTCGAAATAGGCACAGGAATACTGCATGTCCTCATCGAGGAAGAGCCGGTAAAGCTCGCCCGACAGATCGTAGTGGCGCTGCACGTTGCGGCGCGAGCGAGCGGCGGTGTTGATCTGCTGCAGGCGGCGGAAGGCGTGGCGCAGGCCCTCGATGGCTTTCGACCATGTCGCGTCGATGCCGCCGCTGCCCATGTTCTGGAAGGCAATGCGCATCAGTCCGAGCACGCCGCCTTCGAGAATGTCCAGCTCGCCGTCCATGTAGGATTCAGGCACCGCCAGCATCGGATCGAAGGTGATGGCGCGCTCGGCATGCCTGGTCTTGATGTGCATGTGCACCGGCTCGCCGCTGCCGTCGCCGAAGATGAACGTCGTGCCCTTCGGCCCGGTTACCTTGAGGCTGCCCGTGCGCACCAGGCGGTCGAGAACGCGCTTCAACAGAATATTCATGGTCCGGTGTCCCCTCACGGTCAGACAGGCTGTCCTACTCTGCATCAATATATAGGGTTTCGAAAAGTTCCTTTTGGCACAAAAATGCCCGGGCGAGAGGCCCGGGCATTGGTCCAGAAATGACTGGAAATCGACAGCACGATCGGAGCGCCGGTCCGGCGCTCGGAGCGTATGTGATCAGGCGTTTTCTTCGCCGCCTTCGAACTCGGCATTCGGATCGAAGAAGTTTTCCGGCCGCGCATTGTCGTTGATGTCGTCGCCATAAATGGCTTCGGCGGTGGTCAGCGTCTCGCCCTTGGCTTGGCGCTCGGCTTCGTCAGCCGTGCGGGCGATGTTGAGCGTGATGGTGACTTCGACTTCCGGATGCAGCGCGATTGCCACATTGGTGACGCCGATGGTCTTGATTGGCTGGTTGAGCTGGATCTGGTTGCGGTTGACCGTGAAGCCTTCCGCGGTCAGCAGGTCGGCGATATCGCGCGTCGACACCGAACCGTAGAGCTGACCGGTCTCACCGGCCGAGCGAACGGCGATGAAGCTCTTGCCGTCCAGCTTTTCGGCAACCTCTGCGGCTTCCGACTTGCGCTCGAGGTTGCGGGCTTCGAGCTGGGCGCGCTGGCCTTCGAACTTCTTCTTGTTGGCTTCGTTGGCGCGCAACGCCTTGCCCTGCGGCAGCAGGAAGTTGCGGGCAAAACCGTCCTTGACCTTGACGGTATCGCCCATCTGGCCGAGGCGGGAGACGCGTTCGAGAAGGATGACGTCCATGATTATGTTCCTTTTGGTTGGGCGTCCGTCCACAAGGCCGACGCCGAATTCTTTGGAACAGGTCAGGAAGCAAAAGGGCGTTGCCGCCGGTGTCGCTGTCCTGCCTGTCGCGGCAGTTAGAGGTTTTGACCTCAACTCGGGATTTGACGCTAACCGGTCATGCCCGTCATGGCCGGTGACAGGAACGGGCGGCGAACCGCCCGTTCGGAAGAATTAGCGAACCACGTAGGGCAGCAGGCCGAGGAAACGGGCGCGCTTGATCGCCTTGGCGAGCTCGCGCTGCTTCTTCTGGCTGACGGCGGTGATGCGCGACGGCACGATCTTGCCGCGCTCGGAAATGTAGCGCTGCAAAAGACGCACGTCCTTGTAGTCGATCTTCGGGGCGTTGGCGCCGGAGAACGGGCAGGTCTTGCGGCGGCGATGGAAAGGGCGCCGGGTCGGGATCTGGTTGATGTCGACCATTATTCTGCACCCCCTTCAAAACCTTCGCGTGGACGGCGCGGACCACGGTCGCCGCCTTCGCGATCGCCGAACGAACGCGGGCCACGATCGCCGCGGTCGCCGAAGCTGCGGGCCGGCCGATCGCCACGGTCGCGATCGCCGAAGCCACCGCGCTCGGAGCGCTCTTCGCGCTTCTGCATCATGGCCGAAGGGCCTTCCTCATGCGCCTCGACCTTGATGGTCAGGAAGCGCAGCACGTCCTCGGACAGACCCATCTGGCGCTCCATCTCGTTGAGCGCTGCCGGCGGGCAGGTGAGGTCCATCAGCGTGTAGTATGCCTTCCGGTTCTTGTTGACCCGGTAGGTGAGGGACTTCAGTCCCCAGTTCTCGACCCGGCCGACAGACCCGCCATTCGCTGAGATGACGCCCTTGTACTGTTCGACAAGCGCATCGACCTGCTGCTGCGAGAGGTCCTGCCGGGCAAGAAACACATGTTCGTAAAGAGCCATTATGTCTTGGTGCCTTTCTTCGTTTCTCTCCCGGTTCCCGGCGGCAAAAGCCTCTGCAACTTCTCTGACCCGCATGTGCCTCGAAAGGCGCGGGGAAGAAAGGAGCATGACGAGACGGTCGAGAGCGGAGACACGGGAGGCGGAAACGCTTCTGGCTTCACACGAAGGTTCTCGAAAAAACCTCCGGCCCTCCGTTCAGCCCCCAGCTGGGACCGGCAGATTGGCGGCGTCTATAAAGCAATCCGCTGATAAAGCAAGGCCAAGCGGCATCCCTGATGTCGCAGGCCGCAGGAACCCACGTGGCAGCGCCCGGCAAGGCCGGCGATTTTCCCGGCAACCGGCCCTTAACCGCAATGTCAGGTCGCACAGGGTTGAGCCATGCCGTCAACGGTCGCCAACCGCACCCATTACAGCGCCTCCGCCTCGAATCCCAGCGACTATTATGCCATCAATGATCCGGCCAAGCTGCCGAACGTGTTTCTGCAGATCGCCAACAAATTTTCGAAGCTGCAATTGACGAACTGAGCGGCTGCTCCGAAGGCGGGCGGCAGGGGAAATTAAGCGCCCGCCGATCGGCTCAACTCGTATGGGCGACGATCTTGTCGACCGTTTCGGGGAAGAAGTCGGGCGCGGCATGGCGCTTGCCGAACATCATGTCGTACTGGATCAGCCGGAAGTCGCGGATCGCCGGGTCAATCTCTTTCTGACGCGACCAGTCTGGCGTGGCCGCCCCGGCCGGCGTGAGCAGCAGGTTGCGGTCGACGACGCGATAGCGCTCCCGCATCTCGCCCAGGAAACCGGTGTAGTAAGGGTGGGTGATGCCGGCGGCGGTGAGGATATGATAGGGCAGGAACGCGGGGCTGACCGTGCCCAGATTCTCGACCGGGCCGGAGCGGTTCGACCAGATGATCAGCGGTGTCGCGTGATGTTCGAGGGCGGCTTCCGGCGTCGGTTCCTTGCGCGGCGCGACGTTGTCCTTCAGGAAGCCGGTCTCGACATAGACCGGTCCGAGCGGCGGCAGGTGGTCACCGAAAAAGGCGACAATCGTGGGCCGCTCGCGCCTCTTGGCCCATTCGATCAGCCGTTCAAGGCCGCGGTCCGCGTCGGCTGAACCTTCGGCGTAGGAGAGCAGCGAGTCGCGCGCCCACTGGCTGATCGGCGCTTGCACCGAATGGGTCGGATTCGAATAACGGTTCGGTTCATAGGGGCCGTGGTTCTGCAGACTGACGGCGAAGAAGAACACCGGGTCCTCGCTGGCGTCCGCTTCGCGTATGATCTCGTCGGTCATCGCCGCGTCGGATGCCAGCGGTCCGCGCTTTTCCATGGGCGGCAGCGTCTCTTCCGATTTGAAGTCGTTGAAACCGAAATCGGCATAGACCGCGCCGCGGTTCCAGAACCAGTTCGTGCCTGGATGGATGGCGCGTGCCCTGTAGCCTTGGCTTTTCAGGAAGGTCGCCATCGACGGCGTCGGGGTGCGGACATATTGCTGGTAGGGGATGCTGCCGGCCGGCAGGAAAGCATTGGAAAAGCCGGTCAGCGCTTCGAATTCGATGTTGGCGGTCATGCCGCCGAATTCGGGCGAGAACATCGAGCCCGAGCGGAGCGCCCGCACATTGGGCATCGGATCGGGAGTGATGGTGACTCCGGGCAGCTTGGTTGGATCCCAGAAGGATTCGCTCATGACGATGATGATGTCCGGCTTCTGGGCCGGCACCGAGGCGGTCACCTCGGGCCGCTCGATCGCCGCGATCGCCTTGTCGGAATAGCCCGGCGGTGCCGAGACATGCGCCATCGGCACGTTGAGCGCGAAGGCGAGCGCGAAGCCGTTGGAGGCGTAGTTTTCCTTCTGGTCCCACATGATCGGGATGATCTGCAGCCGGTCCCTGGTCCACGAGAAGGTGGCGTAATCCATGATCGAGACGAAGAAGGCGAGCAGCGGCACCGCCAGCGTCAGCCGGGCAAGGCGGCCCTTGCGGCTGAGGGCCGGAACCTTGCGGCGCCATAGCCGCCAGCCGTAGACGAGCAGGGACAGGCCGGCGACGATGCCCGCGACCATGGCCAGCGCTGTCATTGGCCGCTCGCGCACCAAGAGCGGCAGCAGGGCGAAGATCTGGCGGGCGTAGAGGAAATCCGTCGGGTAGAGCGGATCGCCGAGATAATGCGACTTCTGGTGGCCGACAAAGGCCAGCGACAAGGTCAGCGGCGCGACGATCATCAGGCTCTGATGGCTGCGGCCGAGCACCGCGTCGAGACCGATCAGGACCAGCGCGAAGACGACGATGGTTGTCCAGCCCGGCTTGAACGGCTGCAGGAAGAAGGAAACGGTGCCGGCGACATCACCGCGCACGATCAGTTCGATGGCGAACACCAGGACGGCCGAGATCGCCAGGCTGATCAGCCCGTAGCGGACAACAGGCCATCTACGGCCCGGCAGATAGCCGGTGGACGGATCGTCTTCCAGGAACTGCGGCGCCGCGTTGCCGGCACGTTTGAAACTCTTTGCCACTTCAACTTCCCGCCCAAAGACAACCCACGTCATTCGATTGTCATATAATTGTCACGCAAAGCTAGCGCCTGTGGCGGAAATAAGAAGAGCCAGCGAACGATTCGTGAGCGGTTTTCATCAGGTGTGATCGCCAAAAAGCCTTTCGGAACAGGCACTCGCGCGGGGATAGGCCCATTGGCATGGGCTGAAGTGGCTTGACTTGGCGGCCTGCCTTGCGTCACAGGCAGGGAAAATTCGTAGTATCAGGCAAGCAAAACCAGTCAGGGGAGCCCTCGCATGGCCGTTGCATTCACCTTTCCGGGACAGGGTAGCCAGGCTGTCGGCATGGGCAAGGATCTTGCCGATGCCTTTCCCGAGGCACGCAGGATTTTCCAGGAAGTCGATGACGCGCTCGGCGAAAACCTGTCGAAGCTGATCTGGGAAGGTCCCGAAGAGACGCTGACGCTGACGGCCAACGCGCAGCCGGCGCTGATGGCGGTGTCGCTTGCCGCCATCAGGGCGATGGAATCGCGCGGCTTCTCGCTGAAGGACAAGATCGCTTATGTCGCCGGCCATTCGCTGGGCGAATATTCGGCACTCGCCGCCGCCGGCTTCGTTTCCGTTGCCGATGCCGCCCGCCTGCTGCGCATCCGCGGCAACGCCATGCAGGCAGCGGTGCCGGCCGGCGAGGGCGCCATGGCGGCGATCATCGGGTTGGAGCAGGCCGATGTCGAAGCCGCCTGTGCTGAGGCCGCCCTGGGGGCTGGCAGGGGGGCCGTCTGCCAGGTGGCGAACGACAATGGCGGCGGCCAACTGGTCATATCAGGCGCGAAGGCGGCGGTTGAACTGGCAGCGAAACTGTGCACCGAAAAAGGTGCCAAACGGGCGCTGATGCTGCAGGTTTCGGCGCCCTTCCATTCCGCCTTGATGACGCCGGCCGCCAATGTCATGCGCGAGGCACTTGCCGGCGTGACAAAGACCGCGCCAATCGTTCCCGTGGTGTCCAACGTATCGGTGCAGCCGTTGACCGATCCCGACGGGATCGCCGGGCGCCTGGTCGAGCAGGTGACCGGTCGCGTCCGCTGGCGCGAAACGGTGGAATGGTTCGGCGCCAACGGCGTCACCACGCTTTACGAGATCGGTGCCGGCAAGGTGCTTTCAGGACTGGCTCGTCGCATCAACCGCGACATCGCCACCGCCTCCGTGGGTTCCGCACCCGAGGTCGAGGCGGCTGTGGCTGCGCTGTGACTTGAATTCTTCGCCGCCGACATCTTCTTTGACGACTTTTTGGAGATATCGGATTGGGGATTACCGCGTAATCTGCGATGTACAGGACAAGCGGCTGGTCATTCTGGTGGTAACGATTGGCCATCGGGGTGATGTTTATCGATAACCGTCCGTACGATTTGAGAAGAGGACAAGAGATGTTCGAACTGACCGGCCGCAAGGCGCTTGTCACCGGCGCATCGGGGGGCATCGGCGAGGCGATCGCCAGGGTGTTGCATGCGCAAGGCGCGACCGTCGGCCTGCACGGCACGCGCGTTGAGAAACTGGAGACGCTGGCCTCCGAATTGGGCGACCGGGTCAAGCTGTTCCCGGCCAACCTGTCGAACCGTGACGAGGTCAAGGCACTCGGCCAGAAGGCGGAGGCCGATCTCGAAGGCGTGGACATCCTGGTCAACAATGCCGGCATCACCAAGGACGGCCTGTTCGTGCGCATGTCGGACGCCGACTGGGATACGGTGATGGAGGTCAATCTCACCGCCGTTTTCCGGCTGACCCGTGAACTCACTCACCCAATGATGCGCCGCCGCCATGGCCGCATCATCAACATCACTTCGGTGGTCGGGGTGACCGGCAATCCCGGCCAGGCGAATTACTGCGCCTCCAAGGCCGGCATGATCGGCTTGTCCAAATCGCTGGCGCAGGAGATCGCCACCCGCAACATCACCGTCAACTGCGTCGCGCCGGGCTTCATCGAATCGGCGATGACCGACAAGCTCAATGACAAGCAGAAAGAGGCGATCATGGCGGCGATCCCCACCAAGCGCATGGGCACCAGTGCCGAAGTGGCGTCCGCCGTTGCTTATCTGGCTTCGAACGAGGCCGCCTACGTAACCGGGCAGACCATACATGTGAATGGCGGTATGGCGATGATCTGAGCGAGGTCCGACAGCAACGCCGACGGGCTGTGAAAACCCACCATTTCGGCTTGGACCTCGGCTATTTTTCGTGTAATGCGGCCCGCAACCCGGCGGTTCGGGCAAAAACCGGTCCGTGGCCGTTGCGTTTCCGGCAGGACCATCTTTCAGCTTGATTAGCGGCATTCCGCCCGCTAACGAAGACAGACAAACAATAGACGAGGATGCCCCAAATGAGTGACACCGCAGAGCGCGTCAAGAAGATCGTCATCGAGCACCTTGGCGTCGATGCCGACAAAGTGACGGAGCAGGCGAGCTTCATCGATGATCTGGGCGCTGACAGCCTCGACACGGTTGAACTCGTCATGGCGTTTGAAGAAGAATTCGGCGTCGAGATCCCCGATGACGCGGCCGAGACCATCCTGACGGTCGGCGATGCGGTGAAGTACATCGACAAGGCTTCGGCCTGACGCTTTTCGCAGTCGTCACCGGGGAGGACCTGCGATGAGGCGTGTCGTCGTCACGGGCCTTGGCCTGGTTTCGCCGTTCGGTATGGGCTTCGAGCACGGCTGGAAGGAACTGCTGACCGGCCGCAGCGCTGCCAAGCGCGTCACCGAGTTCGAGGTGGACGATCTTGCCTGCAAGATCGCCCACGTCATTCCGCGCGGCGACGGCTCCAACGGCACGCTCAATCCCGAAGCCATTCTTGAGCCGAAGGAACTCCGCAAGATCGGCGACTTCATCCTGTACGGGATCGCGGCCGCCGATGAAGCGCTGAAGGATTCCGGCTGGCAGCCATCAACCGAGGAGGAGCGTTGCGCCACCGGTGTGCTGATCGGCTCCGGTATCGGCGGTCTTGAGGGCATCGCCGAGAACGCGATCATCCTCAAGGAACGCGGCCCGCGTCGCATCAGCCCGTTCTTCATTCCCGGAAACATCATCAATCTCGTGTCGGGCCAGGTTTCGATCCGGCACGGGTTGAAAGGCCCCAACCACGCTGTCGTCACCGCTTGCTCGACCGGCGCGCACGCCATTGGCGACGCCGCCCGGCTGATCATCTTCGGCGATGCCGACATCATGCTGGCTGGCGGCGCCGAATCGCCGGTGACCCGGCTGTCGCTCGCCGGCTTCGCCGCATGCCGGGCGCTGTCGACCGAGCGCAACGATACCCCGCAAACGGCCTCGCGGCCCTATGACCGCGACCGTGACGGCTTCGTTATGGGCGAGGGCGCCGGCGTCCTCGTGCTGGAGGAGCTTGAGCATGCCAAGGCGCGCGGCGCCAAGATCTATGCCGAGGTGACCGGCTACGGCCTGACCGGCGATGCCTATCACATCACCGCACCGGCTGAAGATGGCGATGGCGCTTTCCGTTGCATGACGGCGGCGTTGAACCGGGCAAAGCTTACGCCGGCCGATGTCGACTACATCAATGCGCACGGCACCTCGACCATGGCCGATACGATCGAACTCGGCGCCGTCGAGCGGCTGGTCGGCGATGCGGCGTCGAAGATTTCGATGTCGTCGACCAAGTCGTCGATCGGCCATTTGCTGGGAGCGGCAGGCGCGGCCGAAGCGATCTTTTCGATCCTCGCCATCCGCGACAATATCGCACCGGCGACCATCAACCTCGACAATCCAGAACGCGAAACCGCGATCGACCTGGTGCCGAACAAGCCACGCGCCCGCCAGATCGACGTGGCACTGTCCAATTCCTTCGGCTTCGGTGGCACCAACGCCTCGCTCGTCTTCCAGCGGTATAATGGCTGACGGTCCGGTTACCGGGCAATGCTTTGGCGTGCCGTCAATTTTGCCATATTCGCCCCTACTCTGCCGCAGGGGATTCGTTGAGAGATCGAACGGTAGGGCGACATGAACACTAATCCGTCGGGCAACGGAGAATTCGGGCAAAGGCCGGCGAACACCGGGCCGATCGTGCCGAAAACGGCCAGCGAAGCCTTGCGGCCGGAAGCCGGAACACCGCCGCCGAAACGCTCGCGTGCTTCGCGCAGCCAGGTCGTCGTGTTCATGAACTTCGTCATCTCGGCGGTGATGCTGATCGTTCTGGCGGCGGGCGTGGCCCTCTATTTCGGCAAGCAGGAGTTTACCGAACCCGGCCCATCCGCCAATGGCGACACTTTCCTCGTCAAGCCCAGCACCGGCGTTCAGGACATTGCCGACCAGCTCGAGCGCCGCGGATTGATCAGCGACGCCCGCGTATTCCGCCTCGGGGTGCGTGCCTTCGGCAACGATTCCGCGCTCAAGGCCGGTGAGTACGAGATCAAGCCCAGGGCATCCATGCGCGACATCATGGAACTGCTGAAGAGCGGCAAGTCGGTGATGTATTCGCTGACTATTCCCGAGGGGCTGACGGTCGAGCAGGCCTTGCAGCGCATCGCCGACGAACCGGCTTTGAGCGGCGATATGCCGGCGAAGACACCCCCTGAAGGCAGCCTTGCCACCGACACGCTGCGCTTCACGCGTGGCGCAACGCGTCAGCAGATGGTCGACAAGCTGCTCGCCGATCAGAAGAAACTGGTCGATGAGGTGTGGCAGCGGCGCGCGCCGGATCTGCCCCTGGCCAGCGTCGAGGACTTTGTCACCCTGGCCTCGATCGTCGAGAAGGAAACCGGCAAGGGCGACGAACGCTCGCGCGTGGCCGCCGTCTTCCTGAACCGGTTGGCCAAGGGCATGCGCCTGCAGTCCGATCCGACCATCATCTACGGTCTGTTTGGCGGCAAGGGCAAGCCGGCGGATCGCCCGATCTATCAGTCCGACATCCAGAAGCAGACGCCTTACAACACCTATGTGATCAGCGGCTTGCCGCCGACGCCCATCGCCAATCCAGGCCGCGCGGCCCTCGAGGCCGTGGCCAACCCGTCGAAGACCGACGATCTCTATTTCGTCGCCGACGGCACGGGCGGTCACGTCTTTGCCTCGACGCTGAACGAGCATAATGAAAACGTCGCCCGCTATCGCGCCCTGCAGAAGAAGCAGGCCGATGAGGCAGCCAAGGCCGCTGCTGCCGCCGGTGCCAGCGGCAGTGCCGACAAGCCTGCTGACGACAAGCCAGCTGACGAGAAGCCAGCTGACGAGAAGCCTGCCATTGACAGCGGCATCGATGGCGACAATGGCGATGCTGGCGGTGATGCGGGCGCGGCCCAGTAAGGCAAAGAAAAGCGTTGCCTGGAAGGCGGCGGCCTGACATTTGAAGAACGCCAGGCGTCCAATTTCGACGTATTCGCGGAATGGTCATTTTAAGTTAAGCCGCACTCGTCCCTCCGGAAAACCGGTTTCGGGGTGAGGCGCTAGGGATGTGCAGGCGACATGAATTTGCAGAGCATGACTGGTTTTGCGCGCGCCGTCGCCGAGCATGACGGCACCTCCATTGCCTGGGAAGTCAAATCCGTCAACGGCAAGAGCGTCGAGGTGCGGTTGCGGCTGCCTCAGGGGTTCGAGCGGTTGGAGCCTGTGCTTCGGCAAACGCTGCAGAAGCGTTTCGCGCGCGGCAACTTCCAGGCGACGCTGACCATCGGCCGTGCCGCCGGCGCGCAGGCGCAACCTGTGGTCAACGAGGTGTTTTTGAAGGATCTTGCCGGCCTGGCCAAGCGATTGCAGGAACAGTTCGGCGTTGCGCCCGCAACGGCTGACGGTTTGCTGTCGCTGCGTGGTGTGCTCGACGTTCCCGAAACCATCGAAACCGACGAGGCGCGGGCCGCGCTCGACACCGCCATTATGGCCGCGCTCGACGTGGCGCTGAACGGCCTGGAACAGGCCCGGCAAGGCGAAGGTGCCGCATTGGCCCTGCTTTTGTCCGGTCATATCGACGTCATCGAGACACTGACCCTGCGCGCGGAAGCGGATCCGTCGCGCGATACGGCGGCGATCCGCGAACGCATCGCCGAGCAGGTCAGGCTGTTGATGGATGCATCCGCCAATCTGGATGCAAGCCGATTGCACATGGAGGCGGCGTTTCTTGCCACCAAGGCCGATATTCGCGAGGAGATCGACCGGCTGAAAACGCATGTCGCATCTGGCCGGGCCTTGCTCGAGGGCGGCGGCGCCGTTGGCCGCAAGCTCGATTTTCTGGCACAGGAATTTAACCGCGAATCGAATACGCTGTGTTCGAAGTCGAATGCCGCCGCCGTCACCGCGATCGGACTGGAACTGAAGGCGGTCGTCGATCAGTTTCGTGAACAGGTCCAGAATCTGGAGTAGCCGATGGTTGCCAAGGAACCGATGGTTGCCAGGGATTTGGGGTCCCGCATCCGCCGCCGGGGGTTGATGCTCGTCCTGTCGTCACCATCGGGTGCCGGCAAGTCGACGATCGCTCGCAACCTTCTGGAGAGCGATTCCAGCCTCGAACTGTCAGTCTCGGTCACCACAAGGCCTCGCCGCGGCTCGGAAATCGAGGGCGTTCACTACCATTTCCGCACGATGCGCGAATTCGAGCGGCTGCGTGATTCCGACGCGCTGCTCGAATGGGCCGAGGTGCATGGCAATTGCTATGCGACGCCGCGCGAACCTGCCGAATTGGCGCTGGCGCAGGGACGCGACATGCTGTTCGACATCGACTGGCAGGGCGCCCAGCAACTCAAGGAGAAGATGCGCGCCGACATCGTCTCGATCTTCATCCTGCCTCCGTCGATGAAGGAATTGAAGGCTCGGCTGAAGCGCCGCGCCGAGGATCAGGAAGCAGTCATCGAAACGCGGCTGAAGAACGCCCGCAACGAGATCGAGCACTGGAAGGAATATGACTTCGTCATCGTCAACGACGATCTAGACCGTGCTTTCGCCGAAGTACGCGGCATCGTCGTGGCCGAGCGGCTGCGCCGCGACCGCCGGCCAGGTCTTTTCGATTTCGTGTCGGGCTTGCTGGACGAGAAGACGGATTGACCGCTTTTTTCCTTCTCCCGGATAGCCCTGCGTGAGCGGCGAGAAGAGAGCTACACCGCATTAGTCAGCCGCACGAACTCCTCGACGCTAAGCGTTTCGGCGCGTCGTGTCGGGTCGATCCCCACTCGTTCGAGCAAGGCCTCGCCGCCGAGGCTTTTCACGCTCTGCCGTAGCATTTTTCGGCGTTGGCCGAAGGCGGCTTCCGTGACCCGAGCGAGTTTCTTCACATCGGCGGGCAGGGGTGTCGCGCGGGGCTCGAGATGCACCACCGAAGAGGTGACCTTGGGCGGTGGCGTGAAGGCCTGAGGCGGCACGTCGAAGGCGATCCTGGCCTGCGTGCGCCAGCCAGCGAGCACACCCAGCCTGCCATAGGCGTCGCTGTCGGGCGCTGCGACGATACGCTGGGCGACCTCGCGCTGGAACATCAATGTCATCGAGGCGTAAAAGGGCGGCCAGTCCGTGACCGTCAGCCATCGGACCAGCAGTTCCGTGCCGATGTTGTAGGGCAGATTGGCCACGATCCGCACCTGCCTACTATCTCCAGCCGCCGCGGCGAGGGCGGCGAAGTCGGTCTTCAGCGCGTCGCCCGAAATCACCTCCAGCCGGCCGGGGTAATGAGCCGAGACTTCGGCAAGCGCTGCCAGGCAGCGTTCGTCGCGCTCTATGGCGACGACCCGGCGGGCGCCGTTGGAAAGCAGCGCTCGCGTCAGCCCTCCGGGCCCGGGCCCGACCTCGATCACTGTGGCATTTGTCAGGTCGCCGGCGCTGCGCGCGATCTTGCCTGTCAAATTGAGGTCGAGCAGGAAGTTCTGCCCAAGCGCCTTTTTCGCCTGCAGTCCATGACGCTCGATGACGTCGCGCAGCGGTGGCAGCCCATCGATGCTCATGCGGCCGCCGCCCTTGCGTCGGTGTCGGCGAGTTTTCTGGCGAGCTTCAGCGCCGCGATCAGGCTGTCGGGCCGCGCAATGCCCTCGCCGGCGATGTCGAAGGCGGTGCCGTGGTCGGGCGAGGTGCGGATGAAGGGCAGCCCCAGCGTGACGTTGACCGCCTCGTCGAAGGCCAGCGCCTTGGCCGGGATCAAGGCCTGATCGTGATACATGCAAAGCGCCGCGTCGTAGCCCGCCCGCGCCCGGGCATGGAACAGCGTGTCGGCGGGCAGGGGGCCGAAAGCATCGATGCCTTCGGCGCGCAGGATGTCGACCGCCGGGCGCACGATGTGCTCGTCTTCCGTGCCCATGGAGCCGCCTTCGCCGGCATGCGGATTGAGGCCGGCAATGGCGAGCCGCGGCCTGGCGATGCCGAAGCGGCTGGCAAGGTCGGCCGCGGTGATGCGCGCGGTCGCGACGATCAATTCGGTGCTCAGGACTTTCGGCACCTCGGCCAGGGCGATGTGGATGGTGATGGGAACCGTGCGCAGGTCGGGGCCTGCCAGCATCATTACCGGCATCGCCTCGACGCCGCTGTGCCGAGCCGCGAGATGCGCCAGATATTCGGTGTGGCCGGGAAAAAGGAAGCCCGCATCATAGAGCGGCTTCTTGGCAATCGGGCAGGTCACGACCGCGGCGGCCTCACCGGCAAGGCAGGCGGCGACCGCTCGGTCGATCGCTTCGACGGTGCCGGCCGCATTGGCCGGGTCCGGCCGGCCGGGGCTGTCGATGAAGCGCGCCGTCAGCGGAACGATCGGCAAGGCGTGGCCAAAGACCTCGATCGCCTGCACCGGCGTCACCTCCTCGACGGGCAGCAAAACGCCAAGGTGGCGCGCGCGCGCGGCGACCACAGCCGGGTCGGCCAGCAGATAGAACGGGGGCAAGCTGACAGCGTCACGCGCAAGGAAGGCGGCGATGGCTATTTCAGGGCCGATACCGGATGGGTCGCCGACACTCAACGCCAGCGCGGTCATCGCGCTACTCACGTCAGCGCTTGACGATGCGGGCTTTGGCCTTCAGTTCGTCGACATATTTCTTGCTGAGATCGTCGGCGGCCTTGTCGTTGGAGCCTTCGCTCTGGAACACCATCTGGGCGGTCTTGTCGTCCGACACTTCGCGCGACGAGCAGATGCCGATGAATTCGACGCCGCGTTCGGTCTCGCGCGTAACGGTGGCGCCGCCGACCTTGGTCGCTTTGATTTGCTCGGCCCAGTCTGGCGGCAGTTGCGGCGCCAGAACCCGGCCGAGATCACGAACCGTGACGTCGATCAGGCCCTTGGCGAACTCGCGCGTCGTGTTGCAGCCGTTGAAGCGAGCGCGCATGGCGTCGGCCTCGCGCTTGCGCTTGGCCAGCGTCGCGCTGCGTTCGGCCGCCGGCACGACGAAGATGACCTGCTGCAGCATGTATTCCATGGCGCTCGGCTTGGCGCCGCCCTTGTCGAGCATGCGTCGCACCGCGTCCTGTTCGGTCACGCTGCCGCCTTCGCCGGAACGGTAGCGCGCGCTCAAGGCCTGGTTCCAGGCCATCTGGGCGCGGATGAACTCCTTGAAATGGTCCTTGCCGACGCCGGATTTTTCCATGACGCCGTCGAGCTGGCCGCGCTGCATCTTGTTGTTGGTGGCAAAGCGCTGATAGGCGGCCTCGACCTGTGCATCGCTGATGCGGATACCAAGCCGCCTGGCCTCGGCGAGCCGCAGCGTCTGGTCGATCATTTCCTGGCCAGCATCACCCTTTTTGCGCTGCAGCTTCAAGAAGGCGGCACGATGGGCGATATCACCGGTGGTGATAGGCATGTCGTTGACGACGTATTTGATCTCGCTGGCGAAAGCCGGCGGCGTCATGACGGTCATTGATACGGACGTCGCCGCCACAAGCAACGCGAACCCTGCTGAAAAGAGGTATTTCCTCATCCTTGGCATCCCAATTCTATTCCCGGCTCCGCCCGTTCCGTCCCCTTCCGGATGCCCCTTCCGGATGCGCGAATCCGTGCCAGCCCTATGCGGCGAAACGATGTCGCCGCCTATTGGATGGTGTCGACTCCGTTGCTCGACGAGCCGAAGTCGCCGAGGGTGCGGAACGAGAGGTTGAATCCGATGCTTTGCGTCACTTCCCTGGTGTTCAGGTCACGCGACTGTGCGTACGTCATCAGATAGGTGAAGCAGGAATCGTTGTAGGCGAAGCCCACCCCGTCCTTGACCAGCAGGCCCTCCTGCAAATCGTAGGTTCCTGTCCCGAACACGCGCCAGTTCTCGGCAAGATGCGTGGATGCGCCGAGCGTTACCTCGTGACGGTCGGTGGTGAAACCGTAGAGCGGCTGGGCCTGGATGAAGGCATACTTGGCGCTCAACGACACCGGCAGGCCGGAATAGGCAGCTTTCAGCTCGGCGCGGCGGATCTCGAAGCTCTGTTCGTCGAACCGGCCGCTGACCGAGGCCGCGAATCCATTGGGGCTGGTTATGCCAAACAGGCCGACATAGTCGGACTTGGTGGTCTCAAGGCCTGAATTTGCGCCGACATTGACCAGGTCGGGGGCCGCGAAGGAGTTCTCGCCGCCAATCTGATAGGATTGGCCGAAGATGGCATTGGTCCCCCAGCCATTGATGTAGGAACCGGAATAGCGCAGCCCGACATTGGCACGCGAGCCGCCCTCGATACGGTCATAACCGGAGAACTTGTCGCGCTCGAACAGCGTGGTCGCATCGAAAACCATGCTCTGCGCGTCTTCATTGGGAATGGAGAGGCCGCCGACATACTGTTCGTTCGGACGCAGGAACACCTGTGCCATCGGCTCGACAACGTGGCTCGACCCGCTGGCCAGCGAGAACAACAGCGGCCAGCTCATCTCGATCCCGGCGGTCGCCATGTAGCGGGCAAAGGACGAGCGCATGTCTTCGCTGGTATTTATCACAGGGTTGGCGGCCATCTCCTGAATGGCCGCAAGCGAAGCTGATGAAGCGCGGACGTAATCAACGTCGCCCTGGAATGCCAGCAGCGGTGTCAATACCAGCCCATCATCGGTGACGAAGCTCCGTTTCCACTCGGCCTCGGCGGTGAGGCGGCCGGACTCGCCTTCGATGCCGCGCACGCGCTGAGCAAGCGTAGAAGAGTCGTATGGCGTGTTGAAAGCCTCGTCGAGATCTTCGCGGCGGATGACGCGCGTGTTGACGTTGAGCGACAACTGGCCGCCGGCGACCGATGTGTCGGGGATATAGGCATAGTCGAGCGAGGGCAGCACCCACGGCTGCTGGCCGCTCCGCGCGGCGGCATTGTCGTTCGGCGTATCTTCCTGGACCTCGAAATGCATGGCGCGCACGTCGAAATAATTACGGTCGTTGAGACCAGTCAGGTAGACCGAGGACTGATGGACATACGAATTGTACTTGGCGATGTTGTAGGTATTCGAGAAATTCTTATCGGTCTGCAGCAACACGTCCCAGCCGAAATTCCAGCGTTCGTTGATGGCGAACTGCCCTTGCGTGCCCATCATGCCGCGGAACTTGTTCGGATCGCCCACCGCGCCGGAATCGATATTGTGGCCAGCGGTCGAGGGGAACGCGGCGCTGTCGAGGAAGGCGTCCGGATTCTGCTGCTGGATCCCGGCGACCTTAAATGTGTATTCGCCGTTGTTGAAGCGCTGGCGCCATTCGGCTTCGCCGAGGAAGCCCTGCTTGGTGTAACCGCTTCCGGTCACCGTCAGATCATATGTCGGCGAAAGGGCGAAATAATAGGGAACCTTGACGCTATACCCCAGATGGCTGTTGTAGCCGATGCTGGGGATCAGGAAGCCGCTCTTGCGCTTCACGGTGGGATCGGCGATCTCGAACGCCGGCAGGTAAGCCAGCGGAAAGCCGAAGAACTCGAAATTCGCGTTCTCGAAGCGAACCGTCTTCTTCTCACCGTTCCAGATGATCTTCCTGGCTTTGACGCGCCATGTCGGCGCCTTGTCGGGCTTGTCCTCGCACGGTTCGCAAGCGGTGTAGACGCCATTGTGGAAGGTGGTCAGCACGCCGCCCATGCGTTCGGCGCTTTCGGCGGCGAAATAGGCCTTGTCGACCGTTTCAACGCGCAGCGCGTTGACGAAACCGTCGGCGAAATCGTCGGTGATGTCGATGTGCTGCGAATTGATCTTGGTGCCGTCGCTGTTGACGATCTCGACATTGCCGCTGGCAACCATCCGCTTGGTGTTGCGGTTGTAGACGACCTTCTGGGCGACGAGGCGGTTGCCGCCGTAGTCGATCTGCACGCCGCCGACGGCGGTCACGGTCTGGTTGTCGTTGTTGTATTCCAGCGTGTCGGCGGCCAGCAGCATCTGCGAACCGGATGGAACGGTGGTCGCCAAGTTGCCGACCTCCTGCGCGAAGGCCGGCAGCGGGACGCCGCAGGCAAGCAGGCACGCCAAGGCGCTCGCCGCATAAAGGCGCGCCAAATGGGCCTGCCTGTCGCTGGGCAAAAACGCCTCCCTCACTAGCCGTCTTCCTTGTATAGCAGGAAAGTCACCCCGAAGAACATAGCTACCACGACCGGCACCCAGGCGGCTATGGCAGTCGGCACGAACCCCGCCACGCCGAACGCCTTCACCAGCACCGAAACGACATAAAGCAGAAACCCGGCAACGACGCCACCCAGAATCATCGTTGCCGATTGTCCCATCCTCGCAAATCGCATTGAAACTGTTGCAGCAATCAGCGTCATGGCGACGAGCAGGAACGGCAACGCCACCAGCGAATCAAACTGCATGGCAAAGGCATTTGCCTTGAGGCCGAAGGAACGGGCAACCTCGATTTTTCCGGGCAGGTCATAGAAGGGAATTGTCTCCGGGCGCGCCAGCCGCTCCTGCACGAATTCCGGCTTCAGATTGGTCTGCACACGATCGCTCGCGACGGGCTGGATGGTGCCGTTCCTGAACGTCTTTACATCCTGCAATTCCCAATAGCCGTCGCGCAGGTAGGCCCGTGCGGCGTCCTTGCGCTCGACGATGTTGCCTTGCTGGTCGAGGATGAAAAACACGGCGTCGGCCATCTCCAGGCCCTGGTCGAGGATGGCCCGCGCGCCGATGATCGTGTCACCGGAACTGGTTTTCTGGCGAATCCAGGGCGCGGCATCGGCTGAAACGGTATTGGACTTGCCGGAGCGCAGCTCGGTCTCGATCTGTTCGGACAAGGAGAAAGCGTGGGCGGCAAGCGGGTTGATGATCCCGACCGACACGACGCCGAACAGCAACGCGCCGATGCAGCACGGCAAAAGGAACTGCCAGGCGGAGACGCCCGCGGACCGCGCGATGACGAGTTCGTAACGCCGGTTGAGCGAAACCAGCGTCGCCATCGCCGAGAACAAGCCGACAAACGGCACCGTCTGCAGCATGATCATGGGCATTCGAAGGCCTGAAATGGCCATCGCCGTCCCATAGGTGAAGCCCGGCAGGCCAGTGGTGCGGCCCGACAATTCCGTGAAATCGATCAGGAACACCAGCGCCAGAAGGCCGATGAAGAACCAGATCGTGATCGCCACGTAACGGAAGAAGAAGTAACGGCCCAGCGTCCAGCCCATCAGCCGACTCCCTGGCCCGAGGTGTCGCGCCTGGACAAACGAGACTTGAGGGCATTCCACCCGTCACCGATGCGGCTGGCCAGGTTTGTCATCCAGTCCGCCCAGGCAACCGGCAGTTCCATGGTCCGGTTCGACACGATGAACCAGATCGCCACCGCGGAAGCCGCGATCGGTATGCCATACACCACATAGGAATATTGCGGGACCTCGTCGGCCTTGCTTGCGGCGAAGAACCCCAGCCAGCGTACGAACAGCGATATCGCGATGGCGGTGATCAGCGGATTGACGCGCGCCTCGCGATGCGAACGCGCGTCTCCCGCGACCGCGAGCGCGATCAGTGCGAAAACCATGGAGTATGTCCATTCCGAAAACCGCTGGTCGATCTCCGCCCGGTACTCCTGCGGACTTTGCTGGTAGTTCTTGTCGTTGGGGCTTGGATTGAGCAGGTACTGGGTGGTCTGGTCTTTTGGCAGGAGCGTCACCTGGTTGGCCGCCGACATGAAGGCTGACATGTCGAAGGCATAGGACGTGAACCGGATAACACTGAGGTCGCCTGTCAGCGTCTTGCGATGGATGACGCCGTCATTCATCATCAGCACCTTTTCGCCGCCCCGCTCGATGATGCTGCCGGTCTTGGCATAATAGACGAGATTGACGCCTTCCTCACGGGAATCGGCGACGAAGATGCCACCCAGCCGGTTGTCGGGAAGCCGCTCGCCAATCTGCAGGAACAGTCCTTCCTCGATCTTGCGGAAGGTGCCTTCCTGAATGATCAGCGACAAAAGGTCGGCGCGCGACTCCGCCACCAGGGCGCGGTTCTTCTGTCGTGCATAGGGGTCGATGCCGTTGTCCACGGCGAATGAAAAGACGCTGGCGGCCAGCGCCAGCAGCATGATCGGCCGCACGATGGTCCAGCGCGAGGCACCCGATGCATTGACCACCGCGAGTTCCGAATCCGAATTCATCACGCTGAGTGTCTGCGCGACCGCCACCACGAGCGCGAAAGGCACGACGATCGGAACGATGGAAGGGAGAATGAGAGACGCGACCTCGAAGAAGGTCAAGGCCGACTGGCCGCTGTCCGTGACCAGATTGATCTTGGCCAGCACCTGCGTCGTCCACACGATGGCCAGCGTCCAGACCAGCGCTGCGATGAAGACAACGAAAGTGCGCCGCATGATGTAGCGTTCAATGACCTTCATGAAGGCTTTACTCGATTTTCTCGAACGGCATCATGCCACCACGCTAAGGGTAGCTGTCCGGCGACGCCCGCACAACTGGCTCCGTTGGGCTGCATCAGGCAGGCGATCCGGTTCCCGTCCCACGTCGCGTGCCGCAGCGGGTCGGAGTGTCGGCGGCAATGGATAAGAAAGGACGAACATCGATGGTTAACAACAGGTTGCGGCATGAAGCGGGGCCGTGCCGCGACGAATCGCCTTCGATTCCACGTCTCATATGGGTAGCCATTTTGGCAAAGTCTTGCCAAATGCCGGAAAACGACCAAATGTCGCGGATCACTTCAAACCGCTTCGCGCAAAGTCGCCCAATCCCCGAAAGCAGGACATGATGAACCCGAGACCGTCGATCGCCTTTGCGAAATTCGCCGCGCCCCAGGCGGCGGCGAGCAGGAAGGGCACGGTCTTCGTGCTGTCGGCGGATAATGGCGGCCTGAGCGATGCGGCCAGGGCTTACGATCCGGGCAAGACGCTGGATCGGGCTTTCCCGATCGCCGAGTTTACCGGCAAGCTCGCCGGCATCGTTGAAATCCTGGCGCCGGAAACGACGTCGCTCGACAGGTTGGTCGCGATCGGCGCCGGCAAGGTCGCGGGGCTCGACGAATATGCCTGGCTGAAGCTCGGCGGCACCATTGCGGCATCGCTGCGCAAGGCAACCGACGTGGCCGTGGTGCTCGACCTGGCCGGCGCTTCGCCCGATGGCAAGGACGCCGCGAACCTCGCGGCGGGCATTCTTTTGCGCAGCTATTCCTTCGACAAGTACAAGACCAGGAAGGATAAGGACGACGGCCAAGGGGGCGGCCAGGGGGGCGGCCAAGGGAACGGTAAGCCCGATCCGAAAAAGCCGGTCAAGGTGACCATCCATACCGCCGACCCCGCAGGCGCCAAGAAAGCATTCAGCGATGCCGAGGCGGTGATCGACGGTGTGCTTCTGGCACGCGATCTCGTCAACGAACCGGCAAACGTGCTGGGACCTGTCGAGTTCGCCGCCCGCGCCAAGGAACTCGAGGCACTCGGCGTCAACGTCGAGATCCTGACCGAGAAGGAGATGAAGAAGCTCGGCATGGGCTCGCTGCTCGGCGTCGCGCAAGGCTCGCCCCGGGGCGCCCGCATGGCGGTCATGCAGTGGAACGGCGGCAAGCCGAAGGACAGGCCCGTCGCCTTCGTCGGCAAGGGTGTCACATTCGACACCGGCGGCAATTCGATCAAGCCGGCCTCGGGCATGGAGGACATGAAGGGCGACATGGGCGGGGCCGCCGCCGTGACCGGGTTGATGCATGCGCTTGCCGCGCGCAAAGCCAAGGCCAATGTCGTCGGCATCATCGGTCTTGTCGAAAACGCGGTCGACGGTCATGCCCAGCGCCCCGGCGACATCGTCACCTCCATGTCCGGACAGACCATCGAGGTGCTCAACACCGACGCGGAGGGGCGCCTCGTTCTGGCCGACGCGCTGTGGTACTGCAACGACCGCTTCCAGCCGAAATTCATGGTCAACCTGGCAACGCTGACCGGCGCCGTCATGGTTGCGCTCGGCCTGCATTATGCCGGCCTGTTCTCCAACGACGACGAACTGGCGCAAAGGCTGACCGCGGCCGGACAGTCAACGCAGGAACGGCTGTGGCGCATGCCGCTCGGCGCTGAATACGACAAGCTGATCGATTCCAAGAACGCCGACATGAAGAACATCGGCGGCCGCTACGGCGGCGCGATCATTGCCGCGCAGTTCCTGCAGCGCTTCGTCAAGGACACGCCCTGGGCGCATCTCGATATTGCCGGGACCGCGATGGGCTCGCCGTTGAACGAGATCAACCAGTCCTGGGGTTCGGGTTTCGGCGTTCGGCTGCTGGACCGGCTGGTGCGTGATCACTACGAGAGCTGACGTTCGTCCATGGCCGATGTGCTGTTCTACCATCTGACCGAATCGACGCTGGAGGATGCGCTGCCGGGCCTGCTCGAGCGCAGCGTCGATCGCGGCTGGCGCGCCGTGGTGCAGACCGGCACCGAGGAGCGGCGCGACGCGCTCGACCAGCATCTGTGGACTTTCCGCGACGATTCTTTCCTGGCGCACGCGACCGATCGCGAAGCTTATCCCGGTGAACAGCCAATCCTGTTGACCACCGGCGAGGGCAATCCCAACCAAGCCAAGATCAGGTTCCTCGTAGACGGCGCGGCTCCGCCCGACCTCGGCGGCTATGAGCGTGCGGTGTTCCTGTTCGACGGCCATGACGCGGCCCAGGTCGAGATGGCCCGGGCGCATTGGAAGACGATGAAGGACGCCGGCCACGCCGTGACCTACTGGCAGCAAGCCGCGGACCGCCGCTGGGAGCGCAAGGCGTAGAGCAATTCCACGGAAAGTGTGGACCTATCCCGGGAAAAGCGCGCAGCGCCTTGCCTGGCGAATTGCGCTAGAACGAAGAGCAGTTCGACGTTCGCCTGGAAACGATGAACAACTCCAGCCCGGCGGCTTTCGCGGAGGACGGTTCTAAAGCCTTGCCTTGATCCGTGTCTGTTTCCTGGTGACGTAGTCGCCGTATTTCAATTTCGCGGACTCGTCCGACCGGTTCCGATGCGAACTCCTGAAAACGTACCACTCGCCATCAGGCGACTTGCGCTTGTAGATCGCCTTGCCGGTCTGGCGATGCTCGAAGCAGGTCATTGAGCCCTTCACGCCCCAGGAGCCGTGCCATTGCGCGCGGTAGCACAACTTGCCGCCGCCGGGGATGAACCATATCCCGTCGCCATAGCCCGGCTGGCCCTTTTCCGTCGACCAGGCGTTAAATTGCCGCTGCCTGACGGCAAAGAACGCGGCCCCGTGATTGCCCCACATCCACGAACGGTTCTGATAGATCTGGTAGACGCCTTCGTCGGGCACCACGGCGCCCTTTTGCGCCTGCTCGGCGATTTTGGCCGCTGTCTTGGCTGTCGCGGGGACCTGTAAGGCAAGAACAAGAACGGAGCAGGCGAATGCCGCTCCAAGACAATTACCCAGCACTCGTTTCACGGAACTACTCCACGGACTGATTCACGCCACGCCTCACCATCATGCCGAAACGCTGGTTCGGCATGGATGGCAAACAAACAGAAAGATGGAGATCCATCCCGATCGTGTCGGGACGCATCGGGACGACGCGTCTACGGCAGGACGTGCTGGGTCACCCTCCAGTCGGGCAGACCATAGCCCCCCAGCCACGGCCACACTTCCTTCTGGTTGAAGTAGACAACTGAAGTCAGCGCCGGGAACTCCGCATAGGACTTGCGAGAATCGTCCTGCCACTTCGAAACATAGTCCTGCTTGCCGACATAGCCGAGTTCCGCCACCACGATCGGCTTGTTGAACCCCGCAACGCGATCATAGCCTGGCTTCAGCAACTCGGCGAACGTACGGTCGTGACCGGCCTCGTCGTTGTCCTTTTTCTGCAGGCCGAACACCGACAGGCCGATCACGTCGACATAGTCGTCACCAGGGTAGTATTTTTCCAAGCCTTCATCGCCTTTGGGCGACCACATATATTTGGCCGTGGGGGCGGCCTTGCGGCAGATATCGACTTCGCGCTTGTAGGCGGAAATCCAGTCCTTCGGTGCCCAGTTGGCCCAGGTGAAGCGACCGTTCTTGTCTTCCATTTCTTGCGCCCAGCGAATGGTCACCGGGCTTTTCATCTGTCCCACCAAGCCGCAGATCGCCTGCATATTGGCATCATATCTGCCGCCCAATATGCCGTCTCGCAGCTCGGGCGGGGTGATGCGCCAGTCCTTCGACCAGGTCCACGGCTCGATCGTGATCAACAGCGAGCGCCCGCGCTGCTGGGCATAAGCATCGGCCAGAGGCAGCGTCGATAAATCGACGTCTTCCCAAGGCAGGAACAGTTCCTCGATGCTGGCGGTCTTGTCATTGGTGAAATCGCCATACGGATCGTACGACCCGAATGCCGACGCGGCGCTGCTCGTCTGAACGGGGTCCGTCACGGGGACGGAGCCGGCGCCTCCCGCCGTGGGGAACGCGGCGCTTCCGCCCAAAACCAGCGTGACTACAAGCGCATTTGCTGCGGAGCGTTTCATTGTTTGCCTCCCAAGGCCCGACTTCCTACGAAAGCCAAGGCTTCGCCCGGCGCGTTGATGCCTGATCGACACGCCCATCCAACACCCATCGGCTCTATTGGCGTAATCTGCGGGATTTCGGAGCGACCATTGGCGAGTGTGCGAACTTTGCACGGACCCACCCAAAATTATCCCCAAGGCTCCGATACTGAAGAGCTTCAGAGAGAAAGTTCGCCGCGATACTCACAAATTCGCGTCAACATCCCGATATATCATCCCTAGCTAATTTAAGAGCCGGTCGGGGCCAAGAGTCAAGCACAATTAACGGTTGCTTAACCTTGGCGCTCGCAACGTGGTTAACGCTGCTTGTCCTCATCCAGACATGGGGACCATCCCCCTCTCGGTGAATTCCTCAACGCAAAACGTCCGGCTTGCCTGTCCAGCGCTGGTCGGGCGCACGCGACCGCCGGATCGGCCCGGCGCTTCAAAGGCGCTAGGTTAACCAGTTCCCAAGAAGCATAGTTAAGAAGCTCTTAATTTAGTTGACTCTAATAAATTTGCGATGGATTCTGGCGCCGGGGTTGAAGGTTGTCGGCCGTCTTCGGCTGACGCTTAGAGTGGCGGCGGTACGTGTATGAGTGTTTCCGCGGACGTAGCGACCATCAGCGGTAAGACGAGGCCGAAACGCGGGTCTCGGGCGGCTCTGGCCAAGGCGGCGCAGAAGGGCCCTTTTCTGGTTCCCGTCCTGTCTGCCACTCAGCAATGGATCCTGAGGCTGGCGCTGGCATTCTGGTTCGTCACGCTCGGTTTTTTCTGGATCTGGTGGCTAAGGCCCGAGCATGTCGAGTACATCGGGCCATACGCCTTCGCGACGACGGTGCTGGCCTGGCTGACGCTGATGCCGATGTATTTCCTGTTATTCGTGCTTGTGTCGAAAAGGCCGTCCAAATTTTACACGGTCGCTGCGAGTTCGAGTGTGGCGATGGTGGTGACGAAAGCGCCATCCGAACCGTTTTTCGTGGTTGCGCGCACGCTCGAGGCGATGCTTGCGCAGGATTATCCTCACGACACCTGGCTTGCCGACGAGGACCCTTCCGAGGAGACGATCGCATGGTGCGAGGCGCGAAACATCCAGATTTCGACGCGGCGAGGCCGGGAAGACTATCATCGCAAGACCTGGCCGCGCCGAACCCGTTGCAAGGAAGGCAATCTCGCCTTCTTCTATGATCACTACGGCTATGAACGCTACGACTTCGTCGCGCAGATGGACGCCGATCACGTGCCGACGCAGACCTATCTGCGCGAGATGCTGGCGGCCTTCGCCGACCCCGCTGTCGGCTATGTCTCGGCGCCGAGCATTTGCGACAACAATGCCGCCGAGAGTTGGTCGGCCCGCGGCCGACTGTTCGTGGAGGGAATGCTGCACGGCCTGCTGCAGTCCGGCTACACGAGCGTCGGAGCGCCACTGTGCATAGGCTCGCACTATGCAGTGCGCACCGCCGCATTGAAGCAGGCGGGCGGGCTTGGCCCAGAACTGGCCGAAGACCACTCGACCTCCATGCTGATCAACGCGGGGGGCTGGCGCGGCGTGCATGCAATCGACGCCATTGCGCACGGTGATGGCCCGCAGACTTTCGCCGACCTCGTCACTCAGGAATTCCAGTGGTCGAGGAGCCTGACCACCATCCTGCTCGAATACTCGCCCATGTATCTCTCCAAGCTGAGGTTGCGATTGAGGTTGCAGTTCGTTTTCTGCCAGCTTTGGTACCCGCTGTTCGCACTGCTCGCGCTCTCCACGTATCTCATGCCGATCTACGCGCTGTTTTCTGGCCGGAACTTCGCCAATGTGACGTATCTGGATTTCATTCTCCACTATGCGCCGAGTTCGGTTACGCCGATCGTCTTGGTGATGATGTTGAAGGCGTTCGCGCTCTCACGACCGGTAACGGCCAAGGCACTCAGCTGGGAAGGTATGCTGTTTCATTTCTTCGCGCGCTGGCCGTGGGTGCTGGCGGGCACGCTGTCGGCCGTCCGCGACTATCTGACCAAATCGTTTGTCGATTTTCGCGTCACACCGAAGGGCCGCGGCCCGAAGGATCTCCTGCCGGTTCGTGTCGTCATCCCCTATGTGGCGCTTGCCGTCGGTGCGTCGTTGCCCGTGCTCCTTGTACAAAATCCGCAGAGCGCCACGGGTTTTTACTGGTTCGCCGCGTTCAATGCAGCTTTATATAGCCTGCTGACCATCGTGATCATTGCCAAGCACGTCACCGAGAACAAGATTTCCCTGCGGCCGAGTATCGGCAAATTTGTCTTGCAGGCTTCGCTCGCCGGCATGGCTTTAACGGCTCCGCTCGCGGGTTTTTACGGCCGCGGCCTGGAGGGCATTTACGGACTGCAGCAGGGTGCCGGCGCCGTTCATCTCGTCAAGATGGCTTTCCCAGTTTCGGGCGCCGGCATGGGCGAAATCGGCGCCCGCAATTTCTACTTCGATCCAGGTTGGGAAACGCAGCGCTGAGCGTCCCCTAACACCTGCAACAGCCCTTCCGACTCTGCCAGCCTGAGCGCTGATCGCCGTTGCCACCGGCGCGAAGGCTTCGTTTGCCGAAGCACCCCCACGCCAGGCTCCCCGCCAGCCTCCGATGCAATCAATCGAATTTTCGTCATATCCGAGCGAACACCGAAAGACTGTGTTCATTATGCTGTTTGCACGAATTTTAATAAGTTCGTGCTAATATACGTATGCAGATTGAGCGGAGATGATCACTTAAAAAGTGCGGAAAGAAGCAGACTATAAAGTATACCGCCCGCACAAAACCGAGTTATGTTTAAAGCTAGGGAGCCGTAGATGAACAGGTTTATGGAAAGTTTGGCCAACAACGGCAGAAAATATACCTGTGCTGTTGCTGCTTTTGTGCTCGTCTCGATGGTGTCCGGCTGCCAGACCATGGATACAACCAAGACCGGCTCGATCAACGGGCGAACCATCGACTACGGGTTCGGCAAAATGGCCCATCACGCTGGGAAGGTCCATCACGTCAAGACAAAGCTTCTCTACCGCAAACCGCTTACACAGATGAGTGTCGTGACGCGTACCAGGGAGGAGGCCTACGCGGCCTTCGTGCGGCCGCAACGGATTGATAGGCCGGCACCGGTGAAGGTTTCCTACAGCCCGGGCAATGGCGGTCAGTTCCTGGGGCATTCGCCCTGGATTTGCGGCCCGAGCGGTTTCGGCCAGCGCGCCAGCTGCCGTTCGCGTTACTAGAGCATTGGACCTAAATGCATGTCGCCCGGAAGTGTGCTCGGTTCCGGGACAACGACATGCAGATCAGAAGCTTAAAGCAGGTCGGGCGAATCCTATTCGCCGCGACATGTGTAAGTGGCGGTGCCTGACCGAGGGCTGCCGCCGAGGTCTTCGCTGGGGGCGCGAGTCGAGGGCGAGAGGTGGGCGCAGGGTTGCGCCTTATCTCTTGCCCTTCGACCGCCACGGGCTCGTGGCCATGAATATCCCTGGCGTTCCGATCTCCTCATGAAGGCCGGCTCGGGCGGAGCCAGCCGTCATCGTCGCCGGGCGCCGGCCGTGGCCGCGCGACATAGGCCGATGATCCGTTTGCCTCGTGATAGACGCGGGCCAGCATTTCCGCCAGCACGCCCGACGTCACCATCTGCACTCCGGCGATCAGCAGAAAGAAGCCAGTGAACAGCATCGGCCGTGTTCCGATGTCTTGCGCGAAAAACAGCTTCAGGCAAAGCAGATAGGCAAGTATCAGCGAACCTAGCGCGCCAAGCGCGATGCCGATGCCACCGAAGAAATGTCCGGGCCGTGTGCGATAGCGCATGAAGAAATACATGAACACCAGATCGAGCACGACCCTGAAGGTGCGCGAAATGCCGTATTTGGACTGGCCGTGGATGCGGGCATGATGCGTCACAACCTCCTGCGCGATGCGTCTGGGGGTCGTCACGGTAGCCAGCCATGCCGGGATGAAGCGGTGCATCTCGCCATAGAGCTTGACGCTGCGGATGACGCTGCCGCGATAGACCTTGAGGCTGCAGCCATAGTCCTTGAGGCGCACGCCGGTGACGCGTGCAATCAGCGCATTGGCGATACGCGAAGGGAGCCTGCGCATCAAAAGCCCCTCCTGACGGTCCTTGCGCCAGCCGACCACCAAGTCGAGATCCTCGCTCAGCAGGCGGTAGACCATGCGCGGGATGTCGAAGGGATCATTTTGCAGGTCGCCGTCGATCGTGGCGATGACATCGCCGCGCGCCGCGTCGATGCCGGCCTGCATCGCGGCGGTCTGCTTGTAATTGCGCACGAGTTCGACCGCATGCACATGCGGGCCATAATGCGCAGCCAGGCGCCTGATCTCGCTCACCGTCGCGTCGGTGCTGCCGTCATCGACCAGCACGACCTCCCACGGCTGCTCGTAGCGCTCCATCGCCTGGTGAATCCGCGTCAGCAGCGGCTCGACGTTTTCGGCTTCGTTGTACATGGGCACGACGATGGACAGCGTATGGTCCGGCATCACCGCGCCATCAGGCAGCCCCGAAGCAGGGATGGGCAATATGTTCATTGGGATGGCTTCCTTGCAGGTCCGACGGCCGGAGTCCCTGGCAGCGTCGATTTCGAGGGAAACAGCCAGGCTATCGCGCCGGTGGCGATAGCCGAGCAGAAGATGAACAGGTGCAGCGCCAGTGCCGCCTGCAGACCGCTCTTCATCGCAATTCCGGATGTGAGCAGCGCCGCCGCCGCTCCCGCTTCATAAGTGCCGAAGCCGGCGACGCCTTGCACCGGCAATATTGCGGCGCCTTCGGCCCCGACGACGCCTGGAAAGGCCGTCGTGAAGGATGTTCCCAGTATCAGGGCCAGCAGCCATCCCTGCACGGCGAGCTTCAGCGACCAGTTGGCGATCGTCCACCACCAGCCGTAACGCGAGCGCCCGGTCGCCTCGGTGAAGGTGTCGCGCAGCAGGCCGAGCTTCGCCACGATCCTGCCGCGCCCGGCCCAGTCATGCGGCGCGCGCGCCCAGCGCGGCAGGTACCAGGCGGCAGCGATCAAGGCGGCGATTCCAGCGATCCTTATCGCCGCATGCAGGCCCGGCCACACCGCCAGCGCCAGCACGCCGACGACGAAAGCGTCCTGCAGCCTGAACCACAGCAGCGAGGCGCTGGCGCGCATGATCGGCACGCCGAAGACCTGGCGCAGGAGCAAGGGAAAGGCCGTCTCGCCGCCCCGGAAGGGTACGACGTTGATCATCGCATTGTGGATCAGAATGACGCGCAGGCAGGCTCCGAAACGGCCATTCACCTCGTCGCGGAACTCGTCGCAGACGCGTAGCGCACGCAAGACATAGGTGACGAAAAAGGCGATCGTCGCCACCGCGAACGTAGCTGGCGTGATGCGGTCGAAGGCATCGCCGACCATCCGCCAGCGCGAGTCGCTTGCCAGCCAAGCCAGCAGGGCCAGCGTCACCATTATCGAGATTGCTCTTTTCAACCAATTCTCCGCCGGTTTTCACCGCCCAGTTCCAGCGGCGGCATCGTGGCGACTGAACGTCCAAGGCGTCATCCTGGGGCGGTTCGCCTGGCCCACCGCCTTGCCGGCCTTCCGCGGGGCGGATGCGTGGCCGCTGAGCCGTCGGGCCATATCCTGTCAAGGCCCACAGCTGTCGCAGCTCTCATGGACGGGTGATCCTATAGACCAGCAAAGCATCCGAATCCACAAGCTTGGTTGCGGTCTTGTCCAGATAGTCGACGACCCCCCCATGATGCTCGATGAACAACTGGTCCTGATTGTCGGCAGCGTTCTTGGCCGTGCCGAACAGATCCGCGCCTTGACCGCGCAACTCCTCGAGCTGAGCGATCGCGGTGGCGTCGTCCGCGACGAATTTCGACCATTCGACATCGCCTCCGCCAGGCGGGAACACCCAGCCGCGTGCCCTGCTGTAGTAGACGGCGACGGGATCGCCGACCTCCGGCGCGATGGCCACGACGAGGTCGCCCGGTTGCGCCAACCGCGCCAACTCCTCGCCGAGCAGCTTGCCGTTCATCGCGACCGGCGCCTTCATTGTCCTCACGAGAGGAAAGGTCGACCACACGAGGGTCACGACAACGATACAGATCGAACGCAGCACGACCGGCGACAGAACGGTTCCCGATGCAAACGTTGCCAGAAGAAGCGCGCCGCGGCCGCAGAACATCGCGAACGGCACATGGAAAATGTGGTAATTCCAGGGGTTGCTGGTGATTTCGCGCGCCGCCGCCAGGTAGACGATCATGGCCGCACCCAGCCAAATATAGGGAATGGCCGAAAGGGTGCGCTGCGTCGGGTCTTCGGCGGGGCCGGGCGGTATCCAGAAACCGACCGCGATCAGCGCCATGAACGGATAGCCGTAGAACCACCAGACAGAGGTGTTCCACACGGATTTGAAGTAGAAGCCATCATTGACGAACGTCCACAATCCGGAGTTCCAGATGTAGCCGCTGCCTGCGACGTGATAGGGTGGATAGCTGCGGCCGAGATAGATGGCCCAGCTGAAATAGGCGCCGATGATGGCCAGGCTCAAAAATCCCCACAGGAAGACCTCGGTCGCCTGCCGTCGTTTCTTCTGCAGAATCCAGCGCACCATCAGGTAGAAGATGACGGCGCCCGCCGCCACGCCCGGCGGCTTTGCCAGCGCACCGAGCGTGAAGCTGACGGCGGCGAGCGGCAAAAGCCATCGGCTGCCGCCAGCCCAGTATTTGGCGAACAGCCAAACGCCTGTTGTTACCAGTGCCAGCATCGACGGATCGGGCAGGAACGAGCTGTCGATCATGATCGCCGCCGGCATCAGCGCGTAGGCGAGCGCCGCCGCATGGGCATGCGTTTGGCCCCAGCATAGCGCCGTCAACCTGTGCAGCGAAAACACCGTCACCAGACCGAAGAAGGCCGCAACCACGCGGCCAAACCAGTCGTGCCAGCCGAAGAGTTGGTAGAGCAGGGCGGTCAGATAGCTGACGATCTGGAACTCGCGGCCCTGATAACTCGGGCCGGGTCCGGTCCAACTCACCTCCGGGAAGAAGATGTTCCAGCTGCGCTGTTGAAAATTGTCGGCCATCATTGCCGTGCTTGTCTCGCGCCAGCTGAAAGCGTCGACCAGCGGCAAGGTTATGTTGTGGAACCTGAACACGACCGCGATGAACAGGATCCCCAGCAAGATCGCCGTGTCGAGGTTCAGGTAATTGCGAGCAGCCGGGTCCCGAGCGATCGGCTGCTGCAGGTATTGCTGAACCTCGGCCTGATTCAATTCCGGATCGTCGCCCATTTGGAACCGCGTCCTCTCTGACGTCTGCGGATGTTGCTTTTGCGCGCGATTGTCAAAGGCGAGGGAGTATACGACGCAATCCTTAATTTTGGCGACAGCGGGCGCCGCGAAAGTTGACATCGCAGCTCCCGCGGCTGTTAAATAATTCGCAAAGGCTGTCGCGCCGATAGCGCTGCCCTGGGCCGCACAGACATGCCAACGCTGATTGTACCGATAGCTCCGACCAGGTCGCCGCCGCATGGCGTAGATCGTCTGCGGCGCAGGGAACGTCGTCGGTCCGCACGTTTCACGCTGCTCCTGTTTGTCCTGGCCCTCTGCGGCCAGGTGGCCCTCCCGGGAACGTCCCACGCGGCTGCCGCCAAGGACAGCGCACCTGCAAAAGCGGATAGCGCTATTGCTCCAATTGCCGCCACTGTTCCAACTGCCTATGAGCTGCAGCTTCTGTATGCCGATCGCACATGGATATGGGAAAATGGAGCGGCCTATTTCGCGAAGGGCAATCGGCGCCTTGAGGCCTGGACGTCGGGGCAGGATTCAGCGTCTGTCGCAGAGGGCAGGTGGCTGGTGACCAAAGACGGCAAGATGTGCATGGATGTCGCTTGGCGGTCCAACAGCTACAAGGGCAAACAGCGCCGCACCTGCTACAGCCACCGAATCAAGGATGGAACGATCGAGCAACGCAAGGATCCGGACGGAGAATGGTACAGTTTCAAACGAACTCCCGAAGGTCCTTCCGACGAATACCGAAAATTCGAATCTGGTGATACCAAGGCCGCGCGGTTCGAAGAGGCCCGCAAGTTGATCGACTCCAAGAACTGATGCATATGGCTCGGAAGTGTCCTCGGTTCCGGGACAACGACATGCACGAAATCAGAAGCTTACAGCAGGTCGGGCGAATCCTATTCGCCGCGGCAGGCGCCGTTCCTGGCTCCGTTGGCCCCTCCCGATACCACATCGGTGACGGCGTGTCCGGAGGGGCGGATTCAGGCAGGCCGCTTTTGCCAGGCCTGTGAAGAAGCTTGCGAATCGCTTATAAAACGCTGAGCAGTCCGGCTGGAATTGTCGGCGCACCGACCGCCGATTGGCGCAATCACTTCTCTCTGACAGACGACGAGACGATGGATCCAACACCATATGGTTTTCATGAAATTTAATAATTAGTGATGTCTAATATTTGTGTGTGATGTGCGAGTGGTCACTGAAACGGCGTGAAGCGGCGCAGGTGTCGCAACGCGCCCCAGCTTATACTCAAAGGCAAGGGACACATGGGGAACAATTCCGCAATGGGCGCTTCTCGCCTAAGCAAGAAAGCTCTCTCTATTGTTGTGGTGACGATGACCTCTCTGGTTGCAGGATGTCAGGGGATGGATACGACCAGAACCGGTTCCGTCCTCATTGCACCGGTCGCGCATCCGCTCCGGAGCAAGCCTTCAGTCCGACCGGTCCAGGCTGGATACATCGTGCGTTCGCTCAGGATCGAGCCTGAGGTGCTGATGACAAGGACTATCCGCACCACTGAAAGAACTTACGCTTTTGCTCCGCCACCGCCGATCGCGATCCGCACAACGGGACCCGTGAAGGTCGCTTTCAGTCCTGTCGATGAAGGTGAGTTGTTAGGAGGCTCGCCTTACATCTGCAGCCCCAGCGGATTTGGCCAACGCGCAAGCTGCCACCCGCGCTATCTCTGATCTATCGAGCAGCGACCGCTACCGCGCCGTCGCTTGGTGGCAGTATCACCGGTTTCGTCCGCAGCCCGAAGAATGGGGCGGCGGTCCTGACGATCGTGTCGATGTCGGAAAGCTGCGGCACAAAGCCAAGATGCGCGCGCGCCTTGCTCGGGTCGGCATAGAGTTCGGCCGGATCTCCCGGGCGCCGGGCCCTGAAGACGGCCGGAACAGGTCTTGACGTCATCCGGCTGACCGCCTGGACAATCTCCTTGATGGACACGCCTCGCCCGGTGCCGAGGTTGACCGCCAGGCTTTGTCCACCGCCCTCCAAATGTTGGAGAGCTTTCAAATGGGCGCGGGCCAGATCGCTGACGTGGATATAGTCGCGCACGCAAGTCCCGTCCGATGTCTCATAATCCGTGCCGAAGACCTCGACCTCGTCGATGATGCCTGACGCCGCCATCAGCACCCTGGGAACCAGATGCGTTTCCGGCGAATGCCACTCGCCGAGCTCCCCGTCGGGATCGGCCCCGCAGGCATTGAAGTAGCGCAGGATGGCGAACTTCATTCCGTATGCGTTGGCATAGTCGCTGATGATCTGTTCGCCTATCAGCTTGGTGCGCCCATACGGGCTGATCGGATTTTGCGGAGAGGTCTCACGAATAGGCAGCGCTTCCGGAACGCCGTAGGTGGCGCAGCTGCTGGAGAAGATGATGTTCTCAATCGAATGCGCGCGTGCGGCGTCGAGTACGGCGATGGTGCCCGTGACATTGGTGGAATAGTATTCGGCCGGCTGATCGACGGACTCTCCAACATAAGCGAGCGCCGCGAAATGGATGATGGATGCGGGCCGATAGGCTTCGATCGCCGCCCGCAATGCATCCCGGTCGCGGATATCGCCGACGACAAGCGGACCCCAGGCAACGGATTTCCGATTGCCGCGGGACATGTTGTCGAATGCCACCGGCAGATAACCGGCCGCGGCAAGCAGCTTGCACGTATGGCTGCTGATAAAGCCGGCTCCCCCTGTCACCAGGACTGCCGGCTGGCTCATGAAGCCGCGGCCCCTTTGGTAATCCGGCTCCCGTAGAGCAGGGCGTCGAAATAGTCGACGGTATGCGCGAGCCCTTGGGCCAGGCTGATCTTCGGCTCCCAGCCAAGATTGCTCCTGGCGAAGGAAATATCCGGCTTGCGTTGTCTGGGATCGTCGATCGGCAATGGCCGATGCACGATTTTCGATCTGGAGTTGGTATAGCTGACAACCAGTGTCGCGAGTTCCATGATGGTGAATTCGCCGGGATTGCCGAGGTTGACCGGATGGGCAGGCGCACTCGGCGCATTCATCAGCCGCATGAAGCCCTCGATCAGGTCGTCGGCGTAGCAGAAGGAGCGGGTCTGCAGGCCGCTGCCATAGACGGTCAGGTCTTCGCCACGCAACGCCTGGACGATGAAGTTCGAGACGACGCGCCCGTCATCGGGTTGCATGCGACGACCGTAGGTGTTGAAGATACGGGCTACGCGAATATCGAGGCCATACGTCCTCGAATAGTCGAAAAAAAGGGTTTCGGCCGAACGCTTGCCTTCATCATAGCAGGAGCGCGGTCCGTGCGTGTTCACATTGCCGAAATAGCTTTCGGGCTGCGGGTGCACGAACGGATCGCCGTAGACCTCGGAAGTCGAGGCCTGGAATATCTTGGCATTGTTCCGACGCGCGAGTTCCAACAGGTTCAGCGCGCCAAGCACACTGGTCTTGAAGGTATGGATCGGATCTGCCTGATAATGTGGCGGAGAAGCAGGGCAGGCTAGATTGTAGATCTCGTCGAACCGAAGGTCCAAAGGCAAAGCATCGACGATGTCGTGCTCCATGCAGCTGAATCTCGGATCGCGCAGCAGCGTATTGAGATTGTATCTTTTGCCGGTATGGAAATTGTCCAGTGCGACGACGTCGTATCCGTCCTGCAAAAGTCGTTCGCACAAATGCGATCCCAGGAAGCCCGCGCCTCCAGCGACCAGCGCACGGCCTCGGTTATGGTCGTTGCCGTTGCCCCTTTGATCGTTTCTGGAACCAAGTTTCAGAACCTTGATGACCTTACTCATGCTTTCCTCCACGCACCGCACACGCTACCGCCGGGCAGGGCAAAGCACTGCCCGGCCACGTCCTTAAACGCGGCAATCTCCGCATCCGCGGATCGCCATCACTGATGTGCGCTTGTCACTAGCTGAGTTACGAGGCCGCTGCCGCCCGGCTTGTATCTGCCGTTCAGCAGTCCATGCGCCCCAAGATCGCGATCACGCGCCCCATGCCATCATCGCCGATTGCTCGCCCAAATTGCACATCCCAACGCCCTGAAAATATACCTGTGGAAATTCAAGTCAACTAAATTAGAGATTTCTTAACCAATTGTGTTTGCCATTGGTTAATCATGGCCGACGCGTTCCCGGCGCGGGCGCGGATCGCCAATGGCGCGGTTCTTCATTTTGAATCAGCATATTGGCTCGATCCAAGCAGATTTCGCAGGCAGCCGCGATCTGTTCTCGGGTGCCATCAAAAGCCTGATGTCGAGGAATAGGGCGGAGTATCCTTGTGAGATCATTGGGGTGGGTCGCCCCTGGGCACTGTCTGAAATGAAGAGCGATTCAGAAGGCGTCAAATCTTCAGGTTGCAATGAGATTGCTGCCCAAATCCGCTGGGACTGCAGACATAAACGCCTGGCCGTGAATACTTTGCCAGTATCTCTCTGCTGACGGAATCCACGTCGCAACTGGCAGCGGCGCAGAGCAGACCAAGAGTCAAAATTAGAAGGCAAAATCGGCCCGCAGGAATGACTTTTAACGCCGATTTCTCTCTGTCGGGCCGCCCGTGTCCTCTGTGCATTCGAGGCCCTCATCCGCCAAGGTATGAGTCGACATCCCCTTCTCGCCTGCAGGCGCATCGAAGTCATAGTGGAATGCCGGCCATCTCGGCAATGGCATTTGAGGGCATAGGCTAGCTGCTGTCCATGGCGCGACCACGCATCCAGGTTGACCGCCGCACTGGCGCGCGGGCCGCAAAAATGGTCGAGATGGTCCGTTTCTCAGCGGGCCATCTCGTTCAGGCAACCACAAAACAGGGACGCCTGTTGTCGTGTGGCAGACCGCTCCTGACGCGGCGCGGTGCTCCAGCTTGGCTATGTTACTCCCGGCGGGACTGCCCGCCCGGCGGGCTTACTGCCCGCCCATTTCCTTCTTGCCGGCGGGCTTACTGCCCGCCCATTTCCTTCTTGAATGTGTCGAAATCGACCTGCATGCCGTTGAATATAGTGCTCCAGTGGCGCGTCAGCGCCGCCATCGCCACGGCTTCCTCGATCTCCTCGTTCGTGGCGCCGGCGCGCTTGGCGTCCTGCGTGTCCGACCAGATGCAGTAGGTGCAAGGAATCTGCGCCGCCACGGCCAAGGAGATCAACGACTTGACCTTGGGCGGCAGCGCCGTCTTGTCGCTGAGCTCGATGGCCTTGACCTCGGCCCAGGCACCGGGCAGACCGGTTTTGGGAAACTGTTTTACAAAGCTTGGTACGCCGCCCATGGTCGACTGTATGTCCTTGAGGGTTGCATCATAGTCGTCGGCATGGGCAGGCGCGGAGCCAAGCGACAGGATACAGGCCGCGGCGGCGGACAAGAACACATGCTGGGACGAAGACTGCACGGATTTGACGATGCGATGGTACGACATGGTTTTCTCCTCTGGTCTTTGTTAGCCTTACGATGTAAGGTGACGGCGAAAATGAACCTTACACTGTAAGTTGTCAAGCGGCGCCATGGATCAATCAATCACGAAACAGAGAGCGCGCGGGCGTCTGTCGCGCGAAATGATCGAGGACGCGGCTTTCGAGGTGATCGAGAGGGAGGGCCTTTCCGGCTTTTCGATGCGCAAGCTCGCCGCCGCGCTCGGCTGCGAGGCCATGAGCATCTATCATCACTTCCCCTCGGTGGCGCATCTGCACGAGGCGCTGATCGACCGGCTGATCGGCGCCCTTGAAGTGCCTGACACCAGCCTTCCCTGGCGGCAAAGAATGCGTGTTGCCGTCGACGATTTCCGCCGCATCGGCCGCGAGCATCCCGCCTATTCCACTTTCATTGTTACCTACCGGATGAATTCGCCGACTTGCCTTGCCTGGTTGAACGGCATTATCGGCTTGTTCAAGGATGGCGGCTTCGACGCGGAACTCAGTGCGCGGCTCTTCCGCGCCGTGGGCTATTATCTGATGGGCGCGGTGCTGGACGAGAACGCGGGCTATTCCAGAGGCCCGTCCGCGGTGAACACGGTCAGCGACGAGCAACTGGCCAGGGACTATCCAAACGTCGTGGAGGCCGGGCGCTTTTTTGGCGCCGCCGAATTCGACAAGACCTTCGAACTCGGCCTCGACATGCTGCTGGACGAAATGGAACGCCTGCGCGACGGCGCCGATATAAGCCGACCGTCCGGCAAGGTTTGATTGCAAGGTGACCGCCTGAATGCGCTTTCTCTTCGTCCTGATCCTGCTGGCCGGCACCGGCATCGGTCTCATCTATCCCTGGGCGACGGCCAATTTTTCCGGCCGCGAAATCGGCACCTGGCGGGTCTACGAGCAGGGCCGATTCAAGCCGTTGACCGTATCGCTTAGGGATCGCGATGCGCCGGTGCGGGTGCTGGTGGACCTGACCGCGAGGGCCGAACGCATCGTTTCGCAGCAGCGCACTGTGTTGACGCTGACCGCGGCCACCAATGGCCGCACGGTGCTTGCCTCGACGCTGCAGTTCAACCATGTGGACAATCCGCGCCAGGCCAGCCCGCAACTGCCCGACAAGATCTTTCGCGACGAGGCTGGCCTGATCGCCACCGTCAGCCCTGGCGCTTACGTCTTCACGGTCGGCCCGGGCGATGCCGATGCGAGCGGTCGACCTTGTCTTGCGCTCCGGTGTCGGGGAAATCGACGGCCGCGCGCGGCCGATAGGCTTCTCGCTGATGGCGGTCGGCCTGATCGGTTTCTTGCTGTCCTTGCGTTCTGCTGGCGGGCGACCGGAAAATCCGAATTCGCAGCCGCCGCCGCCACGTTGGGGCAGGGGTCCCACATGAACTATCGCCACGCCTACCACGCCGGCAATTTTGCCGATGTCGTCAAGCATGTCGTGCTGACGCGCCTGCTCGACTACCTGAAGCAGAAGGACAAGGCGTTTCGCGTCATCGACACCCATGCCGGCATTGGCCGCTACGATCTGTCGTCACTCGAAGCGCACAAGACAGGCGAGTGGCAGGGCGGCATCGGCAGGCTGATAGATGCCGCGTTCGATGCGAAGGCGGCGGCGCTGCTGGCGCCTTATCTGGCGGCGGTGCGCTCGCTCAATCCGGAGGGCGGCGTAAAGAAATATCCGGGCTCGCCGCTGCTCGCGCGCAATCTCCTGCGCAAGCAGGACCGGTTGTCGGCGATCGAACTGCACCCGAAAGACGCCGCCAGGCTGAAGATCGAGTTCGCCGGCGATTTTCAGACAAAGGTGATGGAACTGGACGGCTGGCTTGCGCTCGGAGCGCACCTGCCGCCGAAGGAAAAGCGCGGCCTGGTGCTCATCGATCCCCCCTTCGAGGAAGAGGGTGAGTTCGGCCGCCTCGTCGACGGGCTGGTGAAGGCGCACAGGCGCTGGCCCAGTGGCATCTACGCGCTGTGGTATCCGATCAAGGACCGCAAGGCGGTGATCGCCTTCAGGAAAGCGCTGAAGCAATCCGGCATCTCGAAAATCCTCGACATAGAATTCGAGATCAGGCCAGCCTCTTCCGATCCCAGCCTCGATGGCACCGGCATGGTGGTGGTCAATCCGCCCTTCACGCTGGAAGGCGAACTGCGAACCATGCTGCCGGCACTGCACAAATTGCTCGCCGTGGGCAAGCCGGCCCACTGGTCGCTGGAATGGCTGGCCGGCGAGCAGGTCCCGCCGCCGGGATAGCCAGTTTCGATCGCCGCGTTCCTTACGACCGCACGATCAGTCCTTGGGGAACTTAGCCGTTACCCGCGGGTTGCTGCTTACAGCAACTGCCCGGCGCCGGTTTCTGGAAACCATTGTTTCGGCAACCGCTTGACCGCCGCCGAGCGAATCCGCACAGTGCGCGCAATCGACCTTGAGAGGCTGCCATGACTCGCTTCGCCAAATCCGCACTTGCTGCCCTGATTTCGCTCTGCACGCCCCTTGCCGCGCCTCTCGGTGTCACCCGGGCGGTCCAGGCGGCCGACCTCGGCGTCTATACTGAGGACGATGGCAGCATCTGTGGCGAGACATGGGTGCTGAGCAAGATCACGCATCGGTTCTCCTACCAGGTGCATCACGTGCCCCATCTGCCCGACGTCGCCATCACCGATTTTCGCGACATTCGCCAGCATCGCTATCAGCAGGCGAGCGAGGAATGGCCGATCGGCCGTCATTATTGCCGGGCAACCGTCAGCCTGTCGGATGGCCGGGACCGGTCGATCTTCTATCTGATCGAGGAAGGCCAGGGCTTTGCCTCGATCGGCGACAATGTCGAGTTCTGCGTCTCGGGCTTCGATCGCTGGATGGTCTATAACGGCCGTTGCCGCGTCCTGCGCTGAACGCACCTCGTTCTCCTTCCGATCTTTTTCGCGCCTGCGGCCTGAAGAGGGCGCGGGCGAGACGCTGACGCCCCGGCGGATCGGCGCCTGCGCCGTCGTCGCGCTCGGCGCCATCTGTCTCGGCTATCAGCGGTGATCACAACGCGCTCCTTGTCGAAACACGCGGCAATTCCGCCGCCGTCGAACTGTCGACGGGCGGCTCGCCGTATCGTGAGGCGGTGAACCAAGGCTCGTCGCTTTGCTATTTTCTGCGACGCGTTGCCTCTGCCTGATCGATGATCTTGCGAAGAAAGGCAATGTGACCGCGAAAGGCCCGCCGCCCGGCCGTCGTGACCCTGATCCGTGTCTGCGGCCGGCGTCCGACGAAAAGCTTTTCAATATCGACATAGCCAGCTCTGGCCAGCGTATCGAGATGTGCTCCGAGATTGCCGTCGGTGACTTCGATCATGGCTTTCAACTGGACGAACTCCAGGGTCTCGCGCCTTTCCAACATGTTCAGGACTGCCATGATCCTGAGCCGTGTACTCTGGTGGATAATGTCATCGGCGCTCATCAACAGGCTCCAATGCGGCAAAGCCTTGGGTTGTCGCCATATGGCTTGGCGATTTTGCGGTGCCATTTGCTTCTGTATGGCCGAAACCGACGGCGCAATCGCATCTCATACAGAATACTCTGTTCTACAGAGTATTCTGTCAGTCGGAAAGCCGATGCTCAAGCCATGCTTGACAAGGTGATCTTCAGATCGACCGTCGCATCGCGCTCGTGATCCGCGCGAACCGCGCGCCTGCAAAAGATGATCGCTTCGATGACGCGGCGGGTTATGATGTTCACGGCCAAGGATCACGCGTGAAGCCGCTCGCTAATCTTCGGATCTTGATGGCGAGATCGCATCGGGAATGCCGGTATCGATTTGCTGGCGACGTCAGAAGATCAGCAGCGGATTTTTGCGATGATGAGTGTGATTGTGTGTGGATCGCAACTAAAATTTAAGTTGAGAAAATCATACCATTGCTTCGCTGGCTAGCGAGACGCGAGTCAGATATGCATTGCGCGCCGGGGTCATTCACGGCCATCGGCATAACGTGAAGGGGCATGACATGGCTAAGCAGTCATCTAAAGCGCCGGCATCCAAGGCACCGGCAAAGAAAGCACCCGCAAAAGCAGTCGCGGCGAAGGCCGCAACAGCAGTGAAGAAAGCAGCGCCTGCCAAGGCGGCGGCAAAGCCGGCAGCGAAGGCGCCGGCCAAGAAACCGGCGGCGGCCAAGACTGTCGCGAAGCCGGCAGTGAAGAAGGCGGCGCCCGCGAAAGCGGCGGCGAAAGCGGCGCCGGCCAAGAAGCCTGCTGCCAAGGCGACGGCCAAACCCACAGCCAAACCCGCTGCCAAGAAGGCGGCTCCCGCGAAAGCCGCGACGAGGCCGGCAGCAAAAGCGGCACCGGCCAAGAAGCCGGCGGCCAAGCCAGCTGCGAAAGCAGCCGCCGCCGCGACCAAGCCGGCGGTGAAGAAAGCCGCGGCGCCGAAGGCAAAGGCAGCGCCTGCGAAGGCGAAGGCTCCGGCCAAGAAGTAGACGGATCGTTGGCGTCGCGTGTCCTTCGGGATCCAGCAAGGACGCTCTGACGCTCTGGATCGGAGCATGTTCGGCAGCGGGTTCAGCCCTCTGGGCTGAGCATCGGGAAGGGGCCGAGGGGCAAGCAAAGCGAGGCGCCGGTTGGCTGCCTCGCTCGCCCAACTTTTTTGCTCCTTGCGGTGGTTGGCGAATGTATCGGCGTGACGCTTAGCGCCTGCGAAGCATGGGTGCCGGAAAAGTGTGGGCGCACGTTCGAATCGGGCGGCTTTTTGTCGTGGCCTGCTGATACTTTCCAGAGTACCGGTATCAGGCTTGTCGTGATGCCAGGGCGGAAACCGCAGCCGGTTTCTGGCCGCTGTTTTTTTGCACTCTGGCAATTGATCGCGACAGTCCTGCGGTCAACACTGGATGTTTGCAAACAGGAAACCGATCATGCCGAAGCTGCTCTACGCGTCCGCCTCTCCCTACAGCTCCAAGGTAAGGATGGCAGCGGCCTATGCCGGGATCGCCCTCGATGAGGTGCCGGTCAAGACCGAGGACAGGCCGGCCGAACTGATCGGCGCCAATCCGCTCGGCAAGATCCCGGTGCTGGTGCTCGACGATGGCCGTTCGGTTCACGACAGCCGCGCCATTACCCAGCACCTCAACCGGATTTCGAAGAACGCCTTGTTTCCACGCAATCCCGACAGGCGTCTGGAAGCGGAAGTGCTGGAGGCGCTGGCCGACGGTATCTGCGATTGCGCGCTGTCGATGGTCTACGAACGCCGCACCCGGCCTGAAGAGATGGTCTATCAGCCCTGGCTCGACCGGCAGTGGGCGAAGATCATGGCGGCACTCGATCTGCTCAACGCCAATCCGCCAAAGCTGCCGAAGAAGATCACGGCCGGTCAGTTGGCATTGCGTGCCTGCCTCGGCTATCTCTCGCTCCGCTTTGGCGGTCGGTGGGAGAAGGGGCGCGGCCGGTTGACCCGCTGGGCGGCGCGTTTCGACGAAAAATTCCCAGAGCTGAAGTCCGCGGTTCCGGCCTGAGCGACCGGCACAAAAAAAGCCGGGCGCGAGGCCCGGCTTTTCGTGTCGTGGCTTGAACGACTTAGAACTTCATACCGAGGCCGAAGGTGACGCGGTTGTCCGTCGCCTTGACCTTGCCGATACCGTCGAAGCTCTTGCTGCCGAAGTCGGTGTAGCGATACTCGACGCGGCCGAAGACATTGTCGGTCAGCTTGATGTCGGTGCCGACGCCAGCGGTCCAGCCGAGCATGGTTGCGGTGTCGCTGGCAGGAATGACCGAGTCTTCCACCTTCAGGCTTCTGCCGGCGAGACCGCCGGTGCCATAGAGCAGGATTTCCGGGGTCACGGCGTAGCCGAGACGGGCACGCAGCGAGCCTTCGATGCCGCCCTTGGAGTGGATGCCGTTGTCGTCACCCTTGACGCCGTTGTAGCCGAGTTCGGCTTCACCGCCGTACACGAAGTTCTCCTGCTGCCACTGATAGCCGCCGAAGACACTGCCGACAAAACCCTTGGTATCGGTCGAAACGCCGAAATCCTTTTCCTTGGTCTTGCCGCCGAAGCCGTAGCCAAGGTTGATACCGGCATAGGGACCGGCCCACGAGGCGACCGGAAGTTCGGCGACCGGAGCGGGTGCCGGCGGCTCTTCCGAAACGACGTCCGCGGCATAAGCGGTACCACCGAGGGCGAAGAGCCCGAGCGCAACAGCCAGCGGCCGTGCGAATTTGAGATTGGCTTGCATTGTTCTTTACTCCTTAAGCCACAGGACACAGGCTTGTTTCTCACGATCGCCATCGACCCGTCCGGGGGGTGAAACGGATCTGGCGTTCGTCGGTTCCAAATGTCGTGTCAAAATGCGGCTGAACCGAACCTGAACTTGGGTCATTCCCCGGCGCGAATGAGGCAGAACCTTGACGTTGCATCTTCGCAACAGCGAAATGTCAGCAGCAAGTTCGTGCTGCGCTGCACGCGGCTTGGTGCAAGGACTCCAGCGACCTATATTGCGGTCCGGCGGTTGCGAGTCCAAGAGGGCCCGGCACGTCGAACTGGGCACTTCGCCACAATGTTGCCCCAGGTGCGAACGCCGTTTAACGCATGCCGGGCCATATTTCGTCGGCGTCGCGTTTTCGGGCCGAAATTGAGGATTGACACATATGAGCAAAGCCACTGCCGTGGCGCTGGTGACCGGTGGGGCGAAACGGATCGGCAAGGCGATTGTCGAGGACCTTGCCAGCCATGGCTTTGCGGTCGCCATCCATTCCAATCGCTCGCACGATGCGGCGGATGCGCTGGCCGCGGGGATCAACCGGTCGGGCGGGCGCGCCGCCGTGGTTGCGGCCGACCTGACCGACATGGATGCCGTCGGCGACCTTGTCGGCCAGGCGGAGGCCGCGCTGGGCCCAATCTCGCTGCTGGTCAACAATGCTTCGCTCTTCGTCGATGATTCCGTCGAGGATTTCGACTGGCGCGCTTGGGACCGCCATTTTGCCATTCACCTGAAAACCCCGGCGCTGTTGGCGCAGAACTTCGCCCGTTCCTTGCCGGAAGGGCAGGACGGGCTGATCGTCAACATCATCGACCAGCGCGTCTGGCGGCCGACGCCGCGCTATTTTTCCTACGCGCTATCGAAATCGGCATTGTGGACGCAGACGCAGATGTTGGCCCAGGCGCTCGGGCCGCGCATCCGCGTCAATGCGATCGGGCCAGGCCCGACGCTGAAGAACGTGCGCCAGGACGATTCGGATTTTGACGCGCAGGTCGCTGGCCTCATTCTGAGGCGCGGCCCGGAATTGCCGGAATTCGGCGCCACCATCCGCTATCTCTGGCAGGCGCGCTCGGTCACCGGTCAGATGGTCGCGCTCGACGGCGGCCAGCATCTTGCATGGCAGACGCCCGATGTGACAGGCATGGCGGAATGAGTCCTTTGGATCACAAGAACAAGGCGCGCGGCGGCGCTGATGATCTTCCTCCCGAAATCGACCTCGAGGACGAGGCGCTGGAGGAGATCGTCGAACCGGTTGGCCCGGATGTCGCCTTCACGGCCATCGACTGGACGCCGCATGCAGGCGATGCCGAAGGCATGGTCGGCGCCGAGGTGATCCAGACGCTGGTCAAGCGGCTGCCCAATGCGCCCGGCGTCTACCGGATGATGAACGCCGCCGGCGACGTGCTCTACGTCGGCAAGGCGCGCAGCCTGAAGAAGCGTGTCACCAACTACGCGCAAGGCAGATTCCACACCAACCGCATCGGCCGCATGGTGCGCGAGACGTCGACGATGGAATTCGTCGTCACCCGCACCGAGATCGAGGCGCTGCTGCTCGAAGCCAATCTCATCAAGCGTTTGCGGCCGCGATTCAATGTGCTGATGCGGGACGACAAGTCGTTCCCGTATATCCTTTTGACCGGCGACCATGTCTCGCCCGGCATTTACAAGCATCGCGGCGCGCGGTCGCGCAAGGGCGACTATTTCGGCCCCTTTGCCTCGGCCGGTGCCGTCGGCCGCACCATCAATTCCCTGCAGCGCGCCTTCCTGCTCAGAAGCTGCACCAATTCTTTCTACGAGAACCGCACGCGGCCATGCCTGCTCTACCAGATCAAGCGCTGCGCGGGTCCGTGCACCGGCGAAATTTCGCATGAGGGTTATGCCGAGTTGGTCGCCGAAGCGAAGGACTTTTTGTCCGGCCGCAGCCAGAAGGTGAAGACCGAGATTTCGGCTGCCATGCAGCAGGCTTCGCAAGACCTCGATTTCGAGCGCGCCGCCATCTATCGCGATCGTCTGGCGGCCCTGTCGCACGTGCAGAGTCATCAGGGCATCAACCCGGCGACCGTCGACGAGGCCGATGTGTTCGCCATCCACCAGGAAGGCGGCCAGGTCTGCATCCAGGTGTTTTTCTTCCGCACCGGCCAGAACTGGGGCAACCGCGCCTATTTCCCGAAGGCCGATCCGGCGCTGGAGGGATCGGAAGTCCTGGGCTCGTTCCTGGCGCAATTCTATGACGACAAACCGACACCGCGTGCCATTCTCTTGTCGCAGACCGTCGAGGACCAGGAACTGCTGGCCGAGGCGCTCTCGACCCGCGCCGGCCGCAAGGTGGCGATTTCCGTGCCGCAGCGCGGCGAGAAGAAGGACCTGACCGACAACGCCCTGCAGAATGCGCGTGAGGCACTCGGCCGTCGCCTGGCCGAAACCTCGACGCAAGCGCGGTTGCTTGCCGGCTTTGCCGAGACCTTCGGCCTGGCCAAGCCGCCGGTGCGCATCGAGGTTTACGACAATTCGCACATCATGGGCACCAACGCGGTCGGCGCCATGGTCGTCGCGGGGCCGGAAGGCTTTGTGAAAAACCAGTACAGAAAATTCAACATCCGCTCGACCGAGATCACGCCAGGCGACGATTTCGGCATGATGCGCGAAGTGATGGAGCGGCGTTTTTCGCGGCTGCTCAAGGAGCATGGCGATGTCGCCGTGGCTGAGCATGCGGCAGCGGGCGAGGCGATGGCGGCCGAGGCGGGCGATGATATCGAGGACGACATTTCCGGCAGCTTCCCGGCATGGCCGGACGTCATCCTGATCGATGGCGGCCAGGGCCAGATGACGGCGGTGCGCAAGATCCTGTCGGATCTCGGCATCGAGGACCGGGTCGTCGCCATCGGCATCGCCAAGGGGCAGGACCGCGATGCCGGCCGCGAGCGTTTCTTCGTCAGGGGCAGGGACTCGTTTTCATTGCCGGTTCGCGACCCCGTGCTCTATTTCGTCCAGCGGCTGCGCGACGAGGTCCACCGCTTCGCCATCGGCTCGCACCGGGCCCGCCGCAAGAAGGAGATGGTCAAGAGCCCGCTCGATGAAATCGCCGGCATCGGCCCCGGCCGCAAGCGCGCCCTGCTGCTGGCATTCGGAACCGCCAAGGCGGTCAGCCGCGCCGCGATCGAGGATCTGAGAAAAGTCGATGGCATTTCCGAGCAGGTCGCCAAATTGGTCTACAATCATTTCCACGAAAGTTGAAAAAATTCGCACATTTTCAGCTGGCCAGTCGAATCTGGCCTGTTGACCCCCTACAACAGCTTCTGATTTGAGTACGCAGGCAGAAAGAGTCCACCAGACATGGCCCAGCGCGCGTTCAACCTGCCTAATATGCTGACCTACGCCCGTATCGTCGCGGTGCCGCTGGTCGTGTTGTGTTTTTTTCTCGAAGGCCATCTGAAATCGAGCGACTTCGCTCGCTGGTCGGCGCTGGTCATTTTCCTGCTGGCTTCCGTTACCGATTATTTCGATGGCTATTTTGCGCGTGCCTGGCAGCAGACCTCCAACATCGGCAAGATGCTCGATCCGATCGCCGACAAGCTGCTGGTCGCCACGTGCCTCTTGCTGCTTGCGGCCGACACCGACCGCCATGCCGGCATCGCCGGCTGGTCGCTGTGGGCGGCCATCATCATCCTGTGCCGCGAAATCCTGGTTTCTGGCCTGCGCGAATATCTGGCGGCACTCAAGGTCTCGGTGCCGGTGACGCAGCTCGCCAAGTGGAAGACCACCATTCAGATGGTCGCCATCGCTTTCCTGCTGGCGGGGCCGGCCGGCGACAAGGTCTTCCCACTGACAACGCAGACCGGTCTCGTGCTGCTATGGATCGCGGCCCTCGTGACGCTCTACACCGGCTACGACTATTTCCGCGCCGGCCTCAAGCACATCATGGACGAGTGAGATGACAACCCGTCTCATCTACTTTGCCTGGGTTCGCGAACGGATCGGCATGCCGGAAGAAGATGTCGAACTGCCGGCCGGCATAGAGACGGTCGCCGACCTCTTGCGCTGGCTGCGGTCGCGCGGCGAAGGCTACGAACACGCATTGCAGTATCCCGACGTGATCCGCGTTGCCATCGACCAAGAACATGTCGACCACCGCGAGAAGATATCGGGCGCGCGCGAAATCGCGCTGTTCCCGCCGATGACCGGGGGCTGACAGTCATGTCGGCCGTCCTGGTAGCGACCGTGCGCATTCAGCGCCAGGATTTCGACGTCGCCGCCGAGATCGCCGCACTGACGCAAGGCCGCGTCGACATTGGCGCGGTGGTCACCTTCTCAGGCCTGTGCCGCGACGAGCAGGGCGCGCTCTCGGCACTCGAACTCGAGCACTATCCGGGCATGGCTGAAGCCGAGATCGGCCGCATCGCAACCGAAGCCAGCGAGCGCTGGCCGCTGCAAGGCCTCACCGTCATCCATCGCCATGGCAAGATCGCGCCGGGAGAGAACATCGTGCTGGTGGTAGCCGCTTCGGCGCACCGCCAGGCGGCGTTCGAGGCGGCGGACTTCCTCATGGACTATCTCAAGTCGCGTGCACCCTTCTGGAAGAAGGAACATCGCACCGACGGCTCCGAGGGCGGCTGGGTCGAGGCCAAGGAAACCGATGCCCAGGCAGCCCAGCGCTGGAAGCGGCCGCCATCCGAATAATACCGTGCCGACCTTGCTCGTCCATGGCAACCGCGACCGCTCGGCGCCCATCGAGCTGACGGGCATTCCGTCCGCCAGGCTCATTCCGGACTGCCGTTTCCTCGTTTACGAGGGCGCGCCGCATGGCCTCATGTACACCCATATGGATCGGCTGCATGCCGATGTGCTGCGATTCGTGCGCGAGAGTTGAGCGCCAGCAAAGAAAAAGGCCGGCGAAACACCGGCCTTCTCGCCTGGAACGTGCAGTGTCGGCTCAGCCGACGATCTCGGTATCCGAGAACCAGTACTTGATCTCCTGCGCGGCCGTTTCCGGCGCATCCGAGCCGTGCACCGAATTCTCACCGATCGAGAGCGCATGCACCTTGCGGATGGTGTCTTCGGCAGCGTTGGCCGGATTGGTGGCGCCCATCACTTCGCGGTTCCTGGCGATGGCGTTCTCACCTTCCAGCACCTGCACGATGGTCGGGCCCGAGGACATGGAGTCCACCAGCTCGCCGAAGAACGGGCGGTCCTTGTGGACGGCGTAGAAGCCCTCCGCCTCGCGGCGGCTCATCCACACCCGGCGCGAGGCGATAACGCGCAGGCCGGCCTCTTCCAGCATCCTGGTGATCGCGCCAGTGAGATTGCGCCGCGTTGCGTCCGGCTTGATCATGGAAAAAGTGCGTTCGAGCGCCATGGGTCGTCCTTGTCTGAATTCGAATTGAGAGTGGCGGGCTCTATACAAGCCGCCCGGCTGATTGCCAAGAGGGCTGAGGAGAGGGGTGAGGCGTGGTCCGCCAAGCGAACGCCCGGAGCGACAGCTCAGGGCCGGAATGGTCGGTGCTTCCGTGACTGATCCCGTCGGCCGTCGGCATCAGACGGCTGCACAGCAACGGTTTGCTTGCTATAGTCGCCCGGTCGGCGCCGCGCTGAAGTCGGCCCGAATGGAGACAACATGACCATGACAGACGATCGTCAGGAGCGCATTCGCAACCGTGCACATCAGATCTGGCAGGAAGAAGGGCACCCGGCCGGTCAGCACGAACGCCATTGGCATCAGGCGGCAGCCGACGTCGACCGGGAGGATGCGGGGAAGCCGACGGTGGGCAAGAAGCCGGCCAAGAAGGCACCTGACGCCAGCAAGGCAAAAGCCGCGCCCAAGCAAGAAAAGCTCGTCGCCAAAGCCAGCAAGCCGAAAGCCAGCAAGCCAAAGAAGGCGGCGAAGTAAGGCGGCGAAGTAAGGTCAGCTGTTCGGCCCCTGATTTTCGCAACAGGCTGACAGGCTCGATCTGCCCTGCGGATAGAAGGCCTTTGCGGCGTCACGCCGCCGCCGCAACCTTTCGTCCAAGCCCGCCATGCAGGTCGAGGCAGCGGGTGAACCACTGCGCCACCACGTCGCTGTCTTCGAGCAACTTGTACGGCGATGCGATGCGCGCCCATTGCAATGCGCCGAAGACGATATAGTCGGCAAATAGCGGCGAGGCGCCGCCGATGAATGGCTGGTAGCTCAACATGGAGCGCAGCGGTTCCAGTGCCGCCCGGAAGGTTGCCAGGCCGGCGTCGCGTGCGGCGACGACGTCCTCCAGCCGCTTGCCGAAGCGCTGCTCCCGGCTCTGGCGGAAATACGAGCCATTCTGTTCGTCTTGCATGGCATGAAGGTCGACGAGCGCCGCCGTGGTGACGTAAGGGTGGATGGTCGATTGCGACCAGCGCTCGATGAAGCGCGCCATCGTCTTGCCGCCTTCGCCGCCAAACAGGCTAGGCCGATCCGGATAGGCCTCTTCGAGATAGAGCGCGATGGCAAAGGAATCGGTGACGACCTTGTCGCCGTCGCGGATCACCGGAACGGTTTTCGAAACGCCGCCCTCAACGGCGGGCACTTCGAGAAAACGCGTCGGCGCGGTCGACATTTCGAGCCCCTTGTGGGCCAGCGCCATTGTTGCCTTCCAGCAATGTGGACTGAACGGGCGGCCCTCGTCACGCCCGACGAGTTCGTAAAGCAGAATGGTCATTGGCGCGGGTTCCTTTGCGGTCTAGGTATCGCTCCCGACACCCGAAACGGACCGGCGGGAAAAAATGAAACAGCACTTCATGATGTTTGCGGCATACAATCAATGGGCCAATGGCCGCATCTACGATGCCGCCGACGATCTCAACGACGAGGAATTCAATCGCGACGTCGGCGTCTTTTTCGGCTCGCTGATGGGCACGCTCAACCACCTGCTCGCCGCCGATCGCATCTGGATGAAGCGCTTCACCGGCGAAGGCGCCGCGCCAACGACATTGGACGCTATATTGTACCGGGCCTTGCCTGTCCTGAGGACAGCGCGCGAGGCCGAGGACCGGCGGATTATCGACTGGCTCAGCGGCTTGAGCGACAAGGCGCTGTCGGGTCGTTTCACCTATATGACCGTATCGGACATGCGCACCGTCTCGCAACGCCTGGCGCCCGCGCTGGCTCATGTCTTCAACCACCAGACCCATCACCGCGGCCAGGCGCATATGATCCTGACGGTCCTGGGTCGCCCGTCAGTGCCGCTCGATCTGGCGCATTTCCAGCGCACCGAGGAGGGCAGGGCTTTCGCCTGATCCAACTTGTTCTTTCTAGAGGCGAGGGCAAGCGGTTGGCGCGGACCATCTCCGCATTTTCACACAGCCGCGGAAGCCAGGCCGGTGACTTCGCCATCCAATTGGCTCTGTGTCAGAGCCGCTTCCGCCATCACCCATTGCTTGAACCGCAGCACCTTGCGCGCGGCAAGGCTCTTGTGGGGCGAGACGAAATACCAGCCGGCCGTGTTCGGATGGTGGACGGCAAAGGGAGCGACCAGCCTCTCGGCGCGGATGTCGCTGGCCATATAGGCACGGTTGGCGACCGCAAAACCCATTCCGGCATTGGCCGCCTCGTAGGACATCATGCAAGAGTCGAAATAGATGCTTTTGGTCTCGCTGAGCACAAAACTGGCCCCGGCGAAACCAAGCCAGGATTGCCAGTTCTGTGTGCAGGTGTCGGAATGCAGCAGCGTGAAGTGCTTGAGGTCATCCGGCGTCACCTTTGATACCGGCTTGTCGCCGAGAACCTCATGGAACAATTTGCGGTTGCATACCGGGGTCAGGTCTTCCCGAAACAGCAGGTCGGACGGCAGTCCGTTGAAATGGCCGTCGCCATAGCGGATTTCCAGATCGAATTCGGAAGTCGTGAACTCATGCGTCGCGTACGAGGTCGAAACCCGCATCACGATATCGGGATGTTGCTGCTGGAACAGCGGCAGGCGCGGAAACAGCCAGCGCGCGGCAAATGTCGGCAGCACGGATATTTTCAGCACATGTTCCTGTGATTGCCCGGTCGCTTCCATGCTGGCGGCGACGATACGCTCCAGCGCCTCGCGAACGCGCGAGACATAGGTCTCGCCCTCCGGTGTCAGCGATACCGCATTGCCGCCGCGTTGGAAAATCTTGAAACGCAGCTGGTCCTCCAGGCTCTTGACGCGCTGGCTGACCGCCGATGCGGTGATGAACTGTTCTTCTCCGGCACGCGTGAAATTGCCGTGCCTCGCAGCACTCTCCACGATTTTCAGCGAATTGAGGTTGACCTGACTGAGCAGACGCACGGTTTCGACCTTAAGCTTGGCTTACGGTAGCACTAGCATTCCTAATTTTACAGGGGGAGCTAATTTAATCGACTGTTAGCCAAGTGTTTGCCCCCACTTGGAGAAGTACAATGAACGCACATACGATACCCGAATTGCGCTATGCGATGAGCCGCGAGGCCATTATCGGCCACGAAACCGCCTGGAAGGTGTCGAGCTTCGGCGTTGCGCAGTATCTGCATGGCTATGATCCGGTACTGCTTGCCGCGATCGAGGAGGCCGCCCTGAAGCTCAAGGCCAGCCATGCCGTGCACAAGCATCTCGATCTGACCTTCATCACCGGCGCCGACCGTTTCATACCTGAAATCAAGGAGTTGCTGAACGACAAGTTGCGCCTGGAGCGCCTGTCCGACATGATGGGCACGAAGCTGGAACCCTATCCGCTGTCGATCGTCGGTTCGACCGTTACCTTCATGAATCCCAGGGATGGCGCCGTCGAATGGCATTGCGACGGCGTCCCGGTCACCGAACTCATTCCGCTGTCGATCAGCGATCCGCTGGTCGGCGGCCATCTCGAAATCTATTGCGATGATTCCGAGACCGGCCGCGCCATTCTCGAATCCGGCCGCGAGATTCCGCGCAACCGTATCATGCGCATCGATCACAAGATGAGATATGCGACGCTCGGGCAGTTCCTCGGCGTCCTGCACCGCACGGCGCCGATCCAGTTCGGCGAACGCGTCACCCTGGTGCTCAACCAGCGCTCCGTGGCCAAGCCCTATGTCGACGACAACAGGATGTTTTACCTTGCCGCCGACAATGATCACGACCGCGAATGGGTCAATGAACTGGCCGAGGACGTGTGGACCAATCAGCTGCCGGCCTATCGCCGGTTCGAGGCGGAACATCCGACGCCGGCCCCGGCCGAAGCACCGGTTCCGGGTGGGGCCAGGGAATCATGGTAACGATCCATGATCCGGAAAAAAGGGAGCCGGTTTTCGGACAGGATCATGGTCGAACGCAGAGATAGAGCCCCATGGCGCTTCTTTCGGCATGGATCAGGCTCGATGTCCGCGCTGGTCTTCGCCACCGGCGCGGTGGCGTTGTGGTCGACAAATGCGCTGGTCGGCAAATCCCTGCTGGCCAGTCACCCGGTGTCGCAGGTGCAGTTCCTGCAATTTGTAGGGGCCACGCTGGTCTTCGCGGCCATCCGGTTGATGAGCCGGGAGAAAGCCACGGCAATCACGGCGAGCACCGCGCTGGTGCCGCTCGCGGTCGGCTTCATCGGTCTGGTCGGCACCATGGTGCTGCAATATATCGCCTTCGCCTCGATGCCGGTGATCGAAGCCAATCTCGTGGCCTACACCTGGCCCTTGATGGTTGCCGCGGCCGTGATCGCCTTCGAAAATCCCCGGCGTCCGGCTTTGCTGGGTCTTGCAGCGGCCCTTGGGTTCGTGGGCGTCGCGCTGGTGATTTCGGGAGGCCGCGACCGCACCTGGTTTCAGGGTGATCTCGCCGGCTATCTGTGCGCATTCGGGTCCGCGCTGTGCATGGCTTTCTATTCGGTGATGGTGGGACGGCTCGCCCCTTCGCCGGACCGCCTGTTGCTGCCATCGTCGCTGGTTGGCGTCGCCTTGACGCTTATATGGTCCGCTCGCGAAGGCGTCGCCTGGCCCACCGGGGTGGATCTGGCCCTCGGGCTCTATCTCGGTGCCGGCCCCATGGGGCTTGGTTATTACTTCTGGTCGCGGGCCCTGAAACTGGGAGGCAGCGGGAAGGTGGCTGTCATTGCCTATCTCACGCCGATCGCTTCGACACTGCTGCTGACCTTGTCCGGCGAACGGTTGACGACGACAGCCATTGCCGGAGCCGTCCTTGTCATAGGCAGTTGCATCGCGGTCGGACTGGAACGTTCGGAGGCGGAAAACTATGTTTGACGACAATGAACGTCTCGCCAGGCAGGAAGCGCATTGGCTGATCAAGGAATTTGGCGCCGAGGCACCACTTTACGCGGCGATGAAGGCCGAAAAGGCGATCGAGCAGAAGGATTTCGGGCGTTGTGCCCGCTGGAAGCGTATTCTTGAGATATTGGCTGACAGCCGTTCAACCAAGTCTGCCGTATCCAAGTATTAGATTTTCTAATTTGCACGAGGTCGATTTCCCATAAAAGTAGTTGACGCCAAGTCTTGATTCGTTTTGGGACTTGGCGGGTCCGTTGGGGGCGCGGTTAAAGAGATACATCGACAGAAGTCTTCACTGGGGTAGACGACTTTGTCGCAAACAGGGTGAAAGAATTGTCAAATATCGAGGATAAGATCGTTATCGAGCTAACCGCCGATATTGTCTCGGCTTATGTAGGCAACAATCCGCTCCCGGCTTCGGGCCTGCCTGACTTGATTGCCAGCGTCAGCGCCTCGGTTCGAAAGCTGGCTGGTGCGGCTGTCGTGGAAAGCCCGAGCCTTGTTCCGGCCGTAAATCCGAAAAGGTCGGTGTTTCCCGACTACATCATCTGCCTGGAGGACGGAAAGAAGTTCAAGTCGCTCAAGCGACACCTCAGGACGGACTACGGTTTGAGCCCTGACGACTATCGCGCCAAATGGGGCTTGCCGCCGGACTACCCGATGGTCGCGCCGAATTACTCCGCGACCCGGTCGGCGTTGGCGAAGTCAACGGGACTTGGCCGCAAGCCGGCCGCTGCGCCGGCAGTCGTGGCCAAGACGACCAAGCGCGGCAAGGCGGCTGCCTGAGCCTTTGCCGACTGCACGGCGGGCGCTGTCGCGGCTCTGACGGCGCGGTTGTGGGCGCCGTTTCCAGGCCTTGTGCGGCCAACTGGCCCGCAAGGTCTTGCGAAGCGTTGATGTCCGGTGCAAAAGCGCGGCCATGCTTATCATCAACGACCTCTCGCTCCGCATGGCGGGGCGCCTGCTTCTCGACCACGCCTCGCTCACCCTGCCGGCCGGCACCAAGGCCGGTCTTGTCGGCCGCAACGGGACCGGCAAGACGACGCTGTTCAAGGCCATAACAGGCGATTTTCCCTCCGAGACGGGTTCGATCAGCCTGCCGAAGAATACGCGGATCGGTCAGGTGGCGCAGGAAGCGCCCGGCACCGAGGACCCGCTGATCGAGATCGTGCTCAAGGCCGACCTCGAACGTTCCGCGCTCGTCGAAGAGGAAAAGACCGCCACCGATCCGCACCGCATCGCCGACATCCACATGCGGCTGGCCGATATCGACGCCCATTCGGCCGAGTCTCGCGCGGCCACCATCCTGGCCGGCCTAGGCTTCGACGACGCCGCGCAGCGCCGTCCGGCCTCGTCCTTCTCCGGCGGCTGGCGCATGCGCGTCGCGTTGGCCGCCGTGCTGTTTTCAGAGCCCGACCTTCTGCTGCTCGACGAGCCGACCAACTATCTCGACCTTGAAGGGACGCTGTGGCTTGAGAACTATGTTTCAAAGTATCCTCACACGGTGCTTCTGATTTCGCACGACCGGGATCTGCTCAACCGTGCCGTCAATTCGATCGTTCATCTCGACCAGAAGAAGCTGACGTTCTGGCGCGGCGGCTACGACCAGTTCGAGCGCCAGTATACCGAGCAGAAGGAATTGCAGGAAAAGGGCAGGGTCAAGCAGGAAGCCGCCCGCAAGCACATGGAATCCTTCGTTGAGCGTTTTCGCGCAAAGGCCTCCAAGGCAAGGCAGGCACAGTCGCGCATCAAGGCGCTGGAAAAGATGAAGCCGATCTCGGCCATCGTCAACGACACGGTACGGCCGTTCTCTTTTCCCGAGCCTGTGAAGACCGTGGCCTCGCCGATCGTGGCGCTGAACAACGTCAATGTCGGCTACACCGAGGGTCAGCCGATCCTGAAGAAGATGACGCTGCGCATCGATGCCGACGACCGCATCGCGCTGCTCGGTGCCAATGGCAACGGCAAGTCGACCTTCGCCAAACTTCTGTCGGGTCGTCTGAAGCAGGAAACCGGCACCATGACGGTGGCGCCGGGTTTGAAGGTGGCGATCTTCGCCCAGCACCAACTCGACGATCTGCGTCCTGAGGAAAATGCCTATGAGCACGTCCGCCGGCTGATGCCGGAGGCGCCGGAATCGAAAGTGCGCGGCCGCGTCGCCCAGTTCGGCCTCACGACAGAGAAAATGAACACGCCCGCCAAGGACCTGTCCGGTGGCGAGAAGGCGCGCCTTCTGATGGGCCTGTCTGCCTTCGAGGGGCCGAACCTGTTCATCCTCGACGAACCGACGAATCATCTCGACATCGACAGCCGCGAATCGTTGATCCATGCGCTGAACGAATTTCCCGGCGCCGTTATCCTGATCTCGCACGACCGCCATCTTCTGGAAGCGACCGCCGACCGGCTGTGGCTGGTCAAGGACGGTGCGGTCAATTCCTATGACGGCGACCTGGAGGACTATAAGACGCTGGTCACCGGCGTCTCCGGCGACCGCCGTGGCAAGCGCGAAGCGGACAAGGCGTCAAAAGCCGACCGTCGCCGCGACGCGGCCGCTCGCCGTGCCGCCTTCGAACCGCTGGCCAAGGAAATCCGCGCCACCGAGGCGCTGATGGATCGCATCCGCAAACGCATCGACGGCATCGAGGACGAGCTGTCCAATCCGGCGGTCTATGAAAAGGACCCCTCGACCGCGACGCGGCTCGCCAAGGAGCGCTCGCAGCTTGCGCAGACGCTGGCAGGCCACGAGGAAAAATGGCTGACCATGTCGGCCGAATATGAGGAAGGCACGGCGGAGTAGGATGCGTAATCTCCCGACGAGGGGGAGATTGGCTGATTATCTGGCCCTACACGCCACTCCCGAAACCCGCTAAACAGGGGCCATGAACCAGCACGCCAACCTCCGCATCGGCCATTCGGCCTGTCCGCATGATTGCCCGTCGACCTGTGCTCTCGAGGTCGAACTGCTCGACGGCAACCGCATCGGCCGGGTCCATGGCGCCAAGGCCAACAGCTACACATCGGGCGTCGTCTGCGCCAAGGTCGCCCGCTATGCCGACCGCGTCCATCATCCCGATCGTCTGCTGAAGCCGCTGGTGCGCAAGGGCGCCAAGGGCGAGGGCGTCTGGCAGGAATCTAGCTGGGAGGCCGCTCTCGACCTCGTCGCCGAGAAATTCGACGCGGCCGAAGCGAAGTACGGCTCCGAGACGGTCTGGCCCTATTACTATGCCGGCACGATGGGGCTGGTGCAGCGCGACGGCATTGAGAGGTTGCGCCACGCGAAAAAGTACTCGGGCTTCTTCGGCTCGATCTGCACCAATCTCGCCTGGACCGGCTGGATGATGGGGGCAGGCGCGCTGCGCGGACCGGACCCGCGGGAGATGGCGAAATCCGACTGCGTGGTGATCTGGGGCACCAACGCTGTGGTCACGCAGGTCAATGTGATGACCCACGCCATCAAGGCGCGCAAGGAACGCGGCGCGAAGATCGTGGTCATCGACGTCTATGAGAATGCGACGATGAAGCAGGCCGACATCGGTCTGGTCCTGAAGCCCGGCACCGACGGCGCGCTCGCTTGTGCCGTCATGCACGTCCTGTTTCGCGAGGGCCTGGCCGACCGCGCCTATCTGCAGAAATATACGGACGATCCGACGGGCCTGGAGGCGCATCTCGTTACCCGCACGCCGGAATGGGCGGCTGATATTACCGGTTTGACGGTCGCCGAGATCGAGACCTTCGCGCGCCTCGTCGGCACGACGAAAAAGACCTATTTTCGCCTCGGCTACGGCTTTGCCCGCCAGCGCAACGGCGCCGTCAACATGCATGCCGCGTCTTGCATCGCCGCCGTCACCGGCGCCTGGCAGTATGAGGGCGGCGGCGCCTTCCATTCCAATTCCGGCATCTTCAAACTCAACCAGGAGGTGCTCGAGGGCACGCGCATGCGCGATCCCTCGATCCGCTATCTCGACCATTCGCGCATCGGCCCGGTGCTGACCGGCGCCAGTGACGCGCTCTATGGCGGACCGCCGGTGACGGCGATGCTGATTCAGAACACCAATCCGGTGAATGTCGCGCCCGAGCAGCGGCTGGTGAAGCAGGGATTTTTGCGAGACGATTTGTTCACCTGCGTGCACGAGCAGTTCATGACCGACACGGCCAAGCTGGCCGACGTCGTGCTGCCGGCGACGATGTTCGTCGAGCATGACGACATCTACAAGGGCGGCGGCAACCAGCACATCACGCTCGGCCCCAAGCTGATCGAACCGCCGGAAGGGCCGCGCACCAACCATTTCGTCATCGAGCAGTTGGCCGAGCGCCTTGGTGTCGCCGACAGGCCGGGCTTCGGGCTGACCGAGCAGCAGCATATCGACATCATCCTCGGCAAGCGCGGGTTGGGCAGCTTCGCCAGCTTGGAAGAGCAGAAGTGGATTGATCTGCAGCCGGATTTCGACACGGCGCATTTCATCCGGGGCTTTGGCCATGCGGATGGCAAATTCCGCTTTCGCGCCGACTGGACCGGGCAGGCGGCTCCCAACCGGCCGCCGAAGAGCATGGGCCTGTTCGGCCCGGTGGCGCGATTGCCCGAATTTCCTGATCATGTCGACCTGATCGAGGTGGCTGACGAAGCCCATCCGTTCCGGCTGACGACATCGCCGGCGCGCAACTTCCTCAACTCGACCTTTTCCGAAACACCGGTGTCGAAGGCCAAGGAAGGCCGCCCGGAACTCCTGCTGCATCCCGAGGACGCGGCGGCTCTAGGGCTGGCCGAGGGCGACCGTGTCGAGATCGGCAACATGCGCGGCGAGGTGGTGCTGCACGCCAGATTGTTCGACGGCATCAAGCGCGGCGTCGTGATCGCCGAAGGTATCTGGCCGAACAGCGCGCATGAGCGCGGCGAGGGCATCAATGTGCTGACCGGCGCCGACGCCCCCGCACCCTATGGCGGCGCTGCCTTTCACGACAACAAGGTCTGGCTGCGCCGGACGCAAGAGCTGAGTGCATAGCGGCCGCGATTATCGATTGCGCCTGATGTCAATTCGTCCGTCGCAATGGGAGAGTGTCGATGGCTGGCGCGATTTCGCTTCTGGGAATACCGCATGACGAGAATTCATCCTATCTCCAGGGTGCGGCCAAGGCGCCGCCGCTCATCAGGCGCGAACTCACCAGCGATGCTTACTCCTCATGGAGCGAGACCGGCTTCGACCTGACCGGCCGCTTCATCGATCATGGCGACATCGACTTCGACAAACCGGGCGATCCCTGGCAGCGCATCGAAAGCGAAGTCGGTCGCGCCCTGGAGGCAGGCCACCCGCTGATCAGCCTGGGCGGCGACCACGCGATCACCTGGCCGGTGCTGCGCGCGGTGCGCCGTCGCCACCCGAGCCTGACGATCGTGCATATCGATGCCCACCCCGACATCTATCATGCCTACGGTGACAATCCGCGTTCGCACACCTCGCCCTTCGCGCGCATCATGGAGGAACGGCTAGCCGACCGGCTGATCCAGATCGGCCTGCGCGCCGTGAACGACCATCACCGCGATCAGTTCAAGCGCTTTGGCGTCGAGGTCGAGGAGGCCGCGCATTTCGGCGAAAGCCTGACGCTTGATCTCAAGACCCCGGTTTATATCTCGATGGATCTCGACGGGCTCGATCCAGCCTTTGCGCCCGGCGTCTCCCACCGCGAGCCCGGCGGCCTGTCGACGCGGCAGGTCATCAACCTGATTCAAAGCATCAACCAGCCGATCGTTGCCGCTGATATCGTTGAATACAATCCGAGCCAGGACCTCTCCAACATGACGGCACTTGTCGCCGCCAAACTGACGAAGGAGATCGCCGGCATGATGCTCAGGACATCGCCCGCGGTGGATTGAGGGCGCGGCTTGGGATCACACCGGCAGTGTTTCGGCCACTTTTTTCCTGTTTTGCCGCTGGCGGATGTCATCGGCGACCGCCTGGGCTTCGATGCCGATTTCGCGCAACAGCCCGGTGACCGCGTTGTGAAAGCCGACCAGATAGAGGCCGAGATCCGAAGCTTGGACATTGACGCCGCTGGGGCCGGGCTCCACGCCGGGTTCGAGGAACCTAGCATAGCCTGGCCGGTAGCCGGTGGCGAAGAGGATGGCGTCGAATTCGCCGTGCTTGCCGTCCGCAAAACGGGCGCCCCGTTCCGAGATTTCGGCGATGTCGGGCGCCACCTTGATCGCACCTTCCCGGATCTTGCCGATGGTGCCGACATCGATCACCGGAATGCGCGACGCAAGGGCGATCTGCTGCAGCAGTCCCTGCTTCGGCCGTCTGAGCCCAAACTTCTCCAGCCTCCCCAGCACCAGATCGAGGATGACGGGGAACAGCGCGTCGTTGATGCGCTGCGGCCCGAGCCGCGTCGCCATGCCGACCATCTGGATCGGCACGCCGAACAGTTCGCGCGGGACGATGTGAACGCCGCCGCGCACCGAGATCGTCGGTCGGGCGCCGCCTTCCACCAGGTCGAGCGCAATCTCCGCGCCGGTATTGCCCATGCCGACGACCAGCACCGATTGGCCGGCAAAAGGCGCGGCGTTGCGATAGTCGGCGCTGTGCAGCGTCTTGCCCTTGAAGGCCTCGATGCCGGCAAATCTGGGCAGCAAGGGTTCGGCATTGTAGCCGGACGCGATCACCACATGCGAAGCGCGTAAGGCGCCGGAGGTCGATTCCACCCGCCAACCGCGGCCCTCCCTGGCGACCGCCCGCACCGTTTCGCCGAAGCGGGGCTCCAGGGCGAAGCGTTTTGCATAGGCGTCGAGATACTCGACCACGAGGTGGCGCGGCACATAGCGCGGATAATCCCTTGGGAAGGGAACGAAGGGCAGCGAGGAGTAACGCTTGGTCGTATGCAGATGCACACGGTCATAGTGACGCCGCCAGGCTGGCGCGGCCTGCTGCTCCTTTTCAAGCATGACGAAGTCCTGCCCGGCCTGGCGAAGACATGCGGCAACCGCCAGGCCCGCCGGCCCGGCACCGATGATCGCGACTTTCGTGGTTTCGCCCATGCGCGCCTCCCCCTCCAATTGGCGATCCAGAATGTCAGAAACGTGGCAAGGGTGCACCGGCTCATCCAGGCAGGGGCACCGTCAACCCGACCTTGACGCGGTCCATGGCGACGAAGGTGCGGAACTTCCGCACATTGTTGCTGCCGAAGAATAGTTTTCGCGTCAGCGCCTCGTAGGCGCCCATGTCGGCCACGGTGATGACGAGGATAAAGTCGGCCTCGCCGGTGACATAATAGCATTGCTGTACTTGCGGCTCCGCCGAGAATTGCCGCTTGGCCTCGTCGATCAGTTCGGTGCGTTCGCTCTCGAGCTCCACCTCGACGAAGATAGTGATCGGCTGGCCGACGGCCGCCGGCTCGACAATGGCGACATTGCCGGTAATGACGCCGGTCTGCTCCATGCGCTTGATGCGGCGCTGCACGGCTGGCGCCGACAGGTTCACCGCCTCGCCGATCAGCCGTTGCGGCGTCGTGTTGTCCCGCTGCAGGATGGCAAGGATGGCGAGATCGAAGCTGTCGAGTGAGGCTGGCGACTGAGACATTGCTATCCTGACGAAACAAACTTGCATTTCGAGAGCCAAATTACGGCGCTTTTTGCGCAGGGTTTGCAATATATCTTCTCTTGGACGCCAAGGAGAGACCGCCAATGTTCCTGCCCAATCGCCATGCCTTGCACCGCCAGCCGCTGGACGAGGCCGACGCCGAAACCCTCGGCATCGCCGGGGCCGACACTGTCGAGCGTTTCCTTGCCCGCCGTGACAATCACTTGGCGACGCCGCTGCACGCCCTGCCGGCGTTGGCTGGCGAACTCGGTCTCGGCACCTTGCATGTCAAGGATGAGGGCTTTCGCCTCGGCCTAGGCAGCTTCAAGGCGCTGGGCGGCGCCTATGCGGTCTTCCGCCTGGTCCTGGAGGAGGCAAGCAAGCGGCTCGGCCGCTCCGTCGATGTCGGCGATCTCGATCGGCCCGAAGTCCGGTCGGTCGCGGCGACCATGACGGTTGCTTGTGCTACCGACGGCAATCATGGCCGCTCCGTCGCGCAAGGCGCCCAGCTTGTCGGCGCAAAGGCAGCGATCTTTGTCCATGCCGGCGTCAGTGACGGGCGCGTCGCGGCCATCGCCCGCTATGGGGCGGAGATGATCCGCGTCGACGGCAATTACGACGATTCGGTCAGGCAGGCGGCGCGCGTCGCTGCGGAGAAGGGCTGGACGGTGGTTTCCGATACCTCATGGCCGGGCTACGAACGCATTCCGGGCCTCGTCATGCAGGGCTACACCGCGATCGTGCGTGAGGCGCTGGGTCAGACATCCGAACCGCCGACCCATGTCTTCGTGCAGGCCGGCGTCGGCGGCATCGCGGCGGCGGTCGCCGGCCATCTCGCCATCGTGCTTGGCGAAGCCAGGCCGGTTTTCACGGTGGTGGAACCCGCCCGTGCCGCCTGCGTTTTCGGCGCCGCCAAGGCCGGGCACCCGGTCAAGATTGCGCATGGCGGGGCGACAGTCATGGCGATGCTCGAATGCTACGAGGCCTCGCCGGTCGCCTGGCGCGTGCTGGCACGCGTCGCCGATGCCTTCATGACCGTCGACGAGGACGAAGCCATCGCCGTGATGCGGCGGCTGGCACGCCCGGCCGGCAACGATCCGGCCATCGTTGCCGGTGAAAGCGGCGGGGTCGGCCTTGCCGGGCTGATCCGGGCGATGGCCGATCATAAGGCCGAGCTTGGCCTCGACACCACTTCGCGCGTGCTGGTCGTCAACACCGAAGGCGCGACAGATCCCCGCCGCTATGCCGAACTCGTCGGCACGAGTCCGGCGGATGTGCTTGCCGGCAAGGTGCTTTCTGGAGCGACGCCATGACCTTGATCGATGCGATGACCTCGATCGACGCACAAAGGTTGCTTGGCCGCATCCGCGAACTCGGCGGCATCGGTCGTGATGGCGAGGGCAGATTGGTGCGGCTGGCCGCCTCCGACGCCGACAGGCTGGGTCGCGACCGCTTCGTCGGCTGGCTGCGCGAGGCCGGTCTCGAAATCGCCATCGATCGCATGGGAAATATGTTCGGCGTCTGGCAGGCGCCGGCGAATGCCGGCCATGCGCCGATCCTCGTCGGCTCGCATATCGACACCGTCATCGATGCCGGCATCTATGACGGCTGCTACGGCGTGCTCGCCGGGCTGGAGGTGATCGAGACGTTGAAGGCGTCGGCTCTTGTCCCGTCGCGACCGCTCGCGGTCGCCGCCTTCACCAACGAGGAAGGGGTTCGCTATTCCCCCGACATGATGGGTTCACTGGTCCATGCCGGCGGCGTCGGTATCGACGAGGCGCTGGCGGCCGTCGGCACCGACGGAAGCGTGCTGGGAGAGGAACTGGCCCGCATCGGCTATGCCGGCGACGAGGAGCCAGGCTTCCTCAAGCCGCACGTCTATCTCGAATTGCATATCGAGCAGGGCCCGGTTCTGGAACGCGAAGGCGTGCCGATCGGTGCTGTGGAAAACCTGCAAGGCATCTCCTGGCAGCGCATCACCATAGACGGCGTCGCCAACCACGCCGGCACCACGCCGATGTCGATGCGCAATGACGCCGGGCATGCGGCCGCGCGTGTCGTCACGTTCCTGCACGACCGCGCCAAAGCTTCGAACACGCCGACCGTTGCAACGGTCGGCACGATGCGTTCGAGCCAGACGCCATCAATGTCATTCCCTCGCGCGCCGTCTTCACCGTCGACCTGCGCGACCCTTTCGAGCATCGCCTGCAAGCCGAGGAAGCCGCACTCGCCGCGTTTCTTGAGGACCTCGCGGCCGATGATGGCGTCACGATCTCGGTCGAGCGGCTGGCCCGCTTCGAGCCGGTGATCTTCGATATCAGCATTGTCGAATTGATCGAAGCTGCCGCGAAGAAGCGCGGGTATGCATCCAAGCGCATGACCTCAGGCGCCGGCCACGATGCGCAGATGATGGCGCGCCTCGCGCCCGCGGCGATGATTTTCGTGCCGAGCGCCGGTGGCATCAGCCACAATCCGCGCGAACATACCGCCGATGCCGAGCTTGTCGCCGGCGCCAACATCCTGCTTGATATCGTCGCCCAGCTTGCGGATCAGGAGGTATCAGGCGATGGCTGAAATCGATCGTGATGTGCTGAAGCTGGAGATGACCGAATGGCGGCATGATCTGCACGCGCACCCTGAATTCGGCTTCGAGGAGGAGCGCACCGCGGCCTTCGTTGCCGCCAAGCTGCGCGAATTCGGCCTGGACGATGTCGCCGAGGGTGTCGGCGGCACCGGGGTCGTCGGGACTTTGAAGCGCGGCAGCGGCAACCGCGCGATCGCGCTGCGAGCCGACATGGACGCTCTGCGCATATCAGAGCAATCAACCGCGCCATACCGCTCCGGCAATCCCGGAATCATGCATGCCTGCGGCCATGACGGCCACACGGCGATGCTGCTCGGTGCGGCCAAGCTCATGGCCGGGGAGGGCGGTTTCGACGGCACCGTGCGCTTCATCTTCCAGCCGGCGGAGGAATGGGGAAAAGGCGCGTTGGCGATGCTCGACGATGGCCTGATGCAGCGCTTTCCCTTCGACGAGATCTTTGGCCTGCACAACATGCCGGGCTTGCCGGTTGGACATTTCGAGACCCGCGCCGGCCCGGTCATGTCGGCCGAAGACGTCTTCGAGATCGTGCTCAGGGGTTTGGGCGGTCACGCTGCGCGGCCGCATTCGGGTCAGGAAACGCTGGTCGCCGCCTGTGCGCTGGTTACCAACCTGCAGACCATCGTCTCGCGCCGGCTGAGCCCGGCCGACATCTCCGTGGTTTCGGTGACCGAACTGATCACCGATGGCACCCGCAACGCACTGCCGGGTATCGCCCGCATCCTTGGCGACGCGCGCAGCTTCCGCCCCGAGGTGAGCGCCAAGATCGAATGCCAGATGCGCATCATCGCCGAAGGCATCGCTACCGCTTACAACGTTGCCGCCGAGGTCAACTACACCAGGGAATTCGTGCCTTTGCGCAACGATGCCGAACTGGTCGACGCGGCCTTTGCCGCCGCCGGGACTGTTTTCGAACGCGGCAATATCGCGGTCGCCCGCGAGCCGATGACGGCGTCGGAGGATTTCGCCCGCTTCCTCGACCACGTGCCGGGCTGCTTCGTCTTCCTCGGCAACGGCGAGGCCTCGGCACCGCTTCACAATTCCAGTTACGACTTCAACGACGACGGGCTGTTGTTCGGCGCCAGTTTCCATGCCGCCATCGCCAGGCAGCGGCTTGGGACCTGAACCCCCGGGGGGATTTTCGCGGCATTTAGCGGGGGAAAACGCCGGGGAAAGGCCGAAATCCTTGATCTGGCATGACGCTACGGCAAGACTCAGCTAGCCTCGCTCACGCGGCGGACCTGATATCCGCCTGGCCGGCGCTATCAGATTACCTCCCAAGCGGCGCCGGCCTTCTCTCCTGCATGCTAAATTAGATTTCGTTAAAGTTAGAACGCTCGCGCTCGGCGGAAGTTAGGGTTTTACTGTCATGGCTGTGGCACGCTTTTGGATGCTGCGGGTTCATAGATGCGCGGGCGGAGCTGGATAAAGGCGGTGCGTCAGGACGAAGCGCGGCGGGTGCGCGCCCGCATCGCTCAACTCGAACGAGACTTGACCGCCGCCTCGGCGCAGACACGACAGCTGCGCCAGGACGCAGGCCACGAGCTGCGCAATGCCAAGTTCCGCCTCGAGCGTCTCGAGGAATGCATCGCGGCAATGCGGTGAAGATCCCGCAATCGTTTTTGCGCAATGCTCCATTCACTGGCTGGCAATGCCATTGTTCACGACAGGAATGGCGAGATCTTGATCGGCCCCAGTCGCCTTTGTCGGCGGCAATTTGTTGTCGCAGGCCGAGAAAGCCAAAGTCACCAGCGCGAGGATCAGTCCCAGCTTTTTCATGGCTACTTCCTCCACCCGCAGAACGAGGCGGTGTCGGTTTGGTTGCACGATTGCGCCGAGGGAACAAAATCCCCTGCCTCAGGTTGACCCAGCGAAGGAGGACCGCCGCATGATCCGTTTGCTTCTGGTTGGCACGCTGGCCTTTGTCACTTACCGTCTCGCCCGCAAGATGATCGACGAGGTTCCCGACAGTGTCGATCCGCTCTTGCTGCCAGCGCCCGCAAACGACCGCGAGGCGCTACGCCGGCAGTCGGCGTCGATGGGCGTTGACCCGAAACGCTGATTGCTCCCGCTGTATTGGCGGAGCTGCTTCTCTGTTGCGAACAAAGCGGAAACGATGCTTGATGGGCGATGAACCTCGCCGCCCATGATTCGACGTTTTTGGAACAGACCGGCCAGCCGGCTTATCTCGTCCGGCTGAACGACGCCCAACGCAAGGCCGTCGAACATGGCGACGGCAAGATTGCAGGCCCGCTGCTGGTTATCGCCGGCGCCGGCTCCGGCAAGACCAACACGCTGGCGCACCGCGTCGCCCACCTGATCGTCAGGGGAGCCGACCCGCGCCGCATCCTGCTGATGACGTTTTCGCGGCGCGCCGCATCCGAAATGGCGAGACGTGTCGAGCGCATCGCCGGCGAAGTGCTCGGCCGCGACGCCGCGGTGATCACGGACGCACTGACCTGGGCCGGCACTTTTCATGGTATCGGCGCGCGGCTGCTGCGGGACTATGCGCTGGAGATCGGCCTCGATCCGGCCTTCACCATCCATGATCGCGAGGATTCCGCCGATCTGATGAATCTCGTGCGCCACGAACTCGGTTTCTCCAGGACGGAAGCGCGCTTTCCGACCAAAGGCACCTGCCTTGCCATCTATTCGCGCGCCGTCAACGCGCAGGCGCCGCTGGGTGAGGTCCTGGGGTCCGCCTTCCCCTGGTGCGCCGGCTGGGCCGAGCAGCTCAAGCAATTGTTTGCCGGTTACGTGGAGGCCAAGCAGGCGCAGAATGTGCTCGATTACGACGATTTGCTGCTCTACTGGGCGCAGATGACCGCCGAGCCTGAAATCGCCACGCATCTGGGCGGACGGTTCGACCATGTGCTGGTCGACGAATACCAGGACACCAACCGGCTGCAGGCCTCGATCCTGATGACACTCAAGCCCGACGGCGCCGGGCTGACGGTCGTCGGTGACGACGCGCAGTCGATCTATTCGTTCCGGGCCGCCGAAGTGCGCAACATCCTCGACTTCCCCGGACAGTTCGCGCGGACCGCCGATGTGGTGATGCTGGAGCGCAATTATCGCTCGACCGAGACCATTCTGGCGGCCGCCAACGCGGTTATCGGCGAAGCCTCGGAGCGCTTCACCAATAACCTGTGGTCGGAACGCAAATCCGCCGACAAACCGAGACTTGTGACCGTGCGCGACGAGGTCGAGCAAGCGAACTTCGTCTGCGACACCATCCTTGCCGAGCGCGAGGCCGGTACCGCGCTGAAGTCGCAGGCGGTGCTGTTTCGCGCCTCGCACCACAGCGGGCCGCTGGAGATCGAGCTGACGCGGCGCAACATCCCTTTCGTCAAGTTCGGTGGCCTGAAATTCCTCGATGCCGCGCATGTCAAGGACGTGCTGGCGGTACTGCGCTTTGCCGAAAATCCGCGCGATCGTGTCGCCGGCTTTCGCGTGCTGCAGCTTCTTCCCGGCATTGGCCCTTCCGCGGCCGCGCAGGTCGTCGAGGCCATGACGTCGGCGCTGGACGAGGCGATGGGACTGGCCGGCTGGCGTCCGCCGCAGCGCGCCGCCGACGACTGGCCCGGCTTCGTCTCGCTCTATTCCGGCTTGCGCGCCGGCGCCAAATGGCCGGCCGATCTCGAACAGGTCAGGCTGTGGTACGAACCGCATCTGGAGCGCATCCACGAGGATGCGATCACGCGCCGCGCCGACCTGCTGCAACTCGAGCAAATCGGCTTGGGCTATGCTTCGCGCGAACGCTTCCTGACCGAGCTGACGCTCGATCCGCCGGACGCAACCAGCGACCAGGCCGGCCCTCCGCACCGCGACGAGGACTATTTGATCTTGTCGACCATCCACTCGGCCAAGGGCCAGGAGTGGAAGAACGTCTTCGTGCTGAACACGGTCGATGGCTGCATTCCGGCCGATCTCGGTGTCGGCACCAAGGAAGATATCGAGGAGGAGCGACGGCTGCTCTACGTGGCGATGACACGGGCCAAGGACAATCTCAACCTCGTCATGCCCCAGCGCTTCTTTCCGCATGGCCAGGCGGCACGCGGCGACCGCCATGTCTACGCCTCGCGCACCCGTTTCATTCCGGCCTCCATCCTCGCCGCGTTCCAGCAGCTTTCGTGGCCGGCCGCGCAAGCGGCGCAGGACAGGGCGCCTCGGCCGGAGGTGCGCGTCGATATTGGCGCGCGCATGCGCGGCATGTGGAAATAGCAGGAGCCGATGCCGCAGCCGCCGATCAGGATCGCCATATCAGGCGCTCTCGGCCGCATGGGTCGCCAGATGGCGGATGCGGTGCGGGCCGATGTGCGTCTGGCGCTCACCGGCTGCTTTCACCGTCCGGGCAGTGTCGGCGACGGGCTGGTGAGCCGCGACGAGGCGCTCGCCACAGCCGACGTGGTGGTCGACTTCACCACGCCGGCGGCCTCCGTGGAACTGGCCAGATTGTGTGCCGGGAGGGGCGGGCCAGCCCTGGTGATTGGCTCGACGGGCTTCGAGGCCGCCGAGATGGCCACCATCGCCCATGCCGCGAAAACCATTGCCATCGTGCGCTCCGGCAGCTTCTCGCTCGGGCTCAACATGCTGGTCGGATTGGTCGAACAGGCAGCGCGGGCGCTCGACCCCGATGACTGGGATGTGGAGATTTTCGAGGCGCATCATCGCCACAAGATCGACGCGCCTTCGGGCACGGCGCTGATGCTGGGGCAGGCTGTTGCCGGCGGACGCGAAATCGGGCTGGAGACGGTTGCGAGGCGCGTCCGCGATGGCGTCACCGGCGCGCGGCCGGCGGGCGAGATAGGCTTCGCGGTGGCGCGGGGCGGCGCCATCATTGGTGAGCACAGCGTCAGCTTCTGCACGGAAGGCGAGACCGTCACCTTGGCGCATTCGGCTGGCGACCGCATCATGTTTGCACGCGGCGCCATCGCCGCGGCATTGTGGGTGGCGGGCCGCGCTCCCGGCGAATACGACATGCGCGACGTATTGGGTTTTGGCGCGTCGTAACCAGCAAATCCTGGCTGTTTTCATTCCCCGGTTGCTAAAGTGGCTGAAAGCCAGCTGAAAGCTTGGGCATGCAATTGATTCATTGCGGCGTTCGCCGCGTGACCGGTGCGGGAGTGGCCGGCAGGAGGAATGCGGCGCAGCCTGGATGGCGCGCCGCCCAGGTGGAGGAAGTTACATGACCGGTTTGATCTCGAAGTGCATCTTGCGTTCGGCGGCGCTGACGCTCGCCATTGTCGGCACGGGCGCGACCGCGGCGTCCGCCGCGGACAAGATCACCATCATCGTCGGCGGCATGGAAAAGCAGATTTACCTGCCGGCCGTGCTCACCCAGCAGCTCGGCTACTTCAAGGATGAGGGGCTCGACGTCGAACTGATCAACTCGCGAGCCGGCGTCGAGGCCGAGAATGAATTGCTGGCCGGCGCCGTGCAGGGCGTTGTCGGCTTTTATGACCACACTGTCGACCTACAGTCAAAGGGCAAATACATCGAGTCGATCGTCCAGTTCAGCCAGGCCCCTGGCGAGGTCGAACTGGTCTCCGCCAAGCACCCGGAGATCAAGTCGCCGGCCGACTTCAAGGGCGCCACGCTGGGCGTCACCGGGCTTGGGTCGTCGACCGATTTCCTGACCCAATATCTTGCCGTCCGCAGCGGCCTGAAGCCGGGTGATTACACGCTGCTGCCGGTAGGCGCCGGCAACACCTTCATCGCCGCCGTCAAGCAGGACCAAATTCAGGCCGGCATGACCACGGAGCCGACCATCGCGAAATTGCTCAAGACCGGCGAGGCCAGTGTCCTGGTCGACATGCGCACGCCCGAAAAGACCAAGGAAGCGCTGGGCGGCGACTATCCTGCGGCATCCTTCTACGTCCAGTCTTCCTGGGTCGAAGGCCACAAGGACGAAGCACAGAAGCTCGCCAATGCCTTCGTCAAGACGATGAAGTTCATCGCCGGCCATTCGGCCGAGGAGATCGCCGACAAGATGCCGAAGGACTATTACGCCGGCAACAAGGATCTCTATATCCAGGGGCTCGCCGGCGGCAAGGCGATGTTCACGCCCGACGGACGCATGCCGGCCGATGGCCCCGAGACGGTGCTGAAAGTTCTGTCGACCTTCTCCAAGAGCCTGCAGGGCAAGCAGATCGACCTGTCGAAAACCTTCACGACGGAATTCGTCGACGCCGCCAAGTAGGCAGGCAGGCGAGGCGGGTTACCCGGTTCGCTCTTGAGGAACAACAAGTTGCGCCGCTGGCCTGAATCGATTTGGCAGCGGCGCTCCTACCGATGTCGAGAGATGGCGACCACAAGTTTTGGCCGCAGGCATTCTCGCATCATCGCCACAGGAGTATGCCATGCAAGTGCAAACGATGGCGGCTGAGAAGTTGTCTCAGGCCGCGCCGCCGGCCGATGCCGCGATCGCTATCGATGATGTGACGCTACGCTTCGTCACGCCCGACGGCCATATGATGACGGCGATCCGCGACTTCACCATGACGGTGGCGCGTGGCGAATTCGCCTGCGTCGTCGGGCCGACCGGCTGCGGCAAGTCGACGACGCTCAACCTCGTCACCGGCCTGCTGCGGCCGACCACAGGTCATGTCCGCGTCATGGGCAAACCGGTCACCGATATCAGCCGCGACATCGGTTTCGTCTTCCAGGCCGATGCGCTTTTTCCCTGGCGAAGCGTCATCGACAATGTCGCCGCCGGTCCGCTTTATCGCGGGATCCCCAAGGCGCAGGCCTATGATCGGGCCCGCGACTGGATCGCCCGCGTCGGCCTCGGCCGCTTCGAAAAACATTATCCGCACCAGCTTTCGGGCGGCATGCGCAAGCGCGTCGCCCTTGCCCACACCTTCATCAACCAGCCGAAGATTCTGCTTATGGACGAGCCGTTCAGTGCGCTCGACATGCAGACGCGCACGGCCATGCAAGACGAATTGCTCGGCCTGTGGTCGGAACAGAAATCCTCCGTCGTCTTCGTCACCCACGATCTGGAGGAGGCGGTGGCGCTGGCCGACAAGGTCTATGTGCTCACCGCCGGGCCGGGAACGGTCAAGAGCGTCTACCGCATCGACCTGCCGCGTCCGCGTGTCATGGCCGACATCCGTTACGACCCGAAATTCGTCGAGATCGCCAAGGTGATCTGGAACGACCTGCGCGAAGAAGTGCAGCTCGGCCAGAGCCGCACCTTGCAGAGCGGGCATTGAGAGGAGACACCAACATGACCGCTATCTCTCCCACCGCTTCCCATGCCGCCGTCCGCGATGCCTCCATTGCCGTTGCCGAGGCCCGGGCGAGGGCCCGGCTGCGCCGCCGCCATGCTTTGGTCATCGGCCTGCGCCTGGCTATCCTCGTTGCGTTCCTTGGCCTGTGGGAACTCGGCGCCGACTATAACATCATCGACCCGTTCTTCTTCGCCAGCCCCTCGGGCATCTGGGAACAGATCTGGTCCTGGATCACCGAGGGCACCTCGCAGGGACCGCTCTGGCTGCAGATCTATGTGACGCTGGAGGAAACCTTCCTCGGCTTCGCCATCGGCGCACTGGGCGGCATCGCCGCCGGCATCATTCTCGGCCGCAACCGGCTGCTGGCCGATGTCTTTTCGATCTACATCAAGATCGCCAATTCCGTGCCGCGCGTCGTGCTCGGCTCTGTCTTCATCATCGCGCTCGGGCTCGGCATGGCCTCGAAAGTGGCGCTCGCCGTGGTGATGGTGTTCTTCGTCGTTTTCGCCAACGCCTTCCAGGGGGTTCGCGAGGCCGACAGGGCAATGATCGCCAACGCCCAGATCCTCGGTGCCTCGCCGTTCCAGATCACCCGCACCGTCATTATCCCGTCGGCGATGAGCTGGATCCTGGCCAGCCTGCATGTCAGCTTCGGCTTTGCCTTGGTCGGCGCCGTGGTCGGCGAATTCCTCGGCGCCAAGCAAGGCATGGGCCTGCTGATCTCGACCGCGCAGGGCGCCTTCAACGCCAATGGCGTCTTCGCCGCCATGATCATCCTGGCGGTTATGGCGCTGGTGGTGGAATTCATCATCACCCGCTTCGAGAACTATGTCGTCAAGTGGCGGCCGGCGCCGTTCAACGAGCAGGGCACCTGATTTTGTTCCGAGGACAGTACGAGCCCGCGCTTGGTGCGGGTCGGTTCAGGCCAGGGGCAACCTGACCTCGACCACCAGACCGCCGGCCGCGCCATCCCCGAGGGTGACGCGGCCGCCGGCATTCTCGACAACCTCGCGCACGATGGCGAGGCCCAGGCCGCTGCCTTCCTCGGTCGAACCGGCGATGCGATAAAAGCGCTCGAACACGTGATCCCGCTCTTCGGCCGGGATGCCGGGTCCGTCATCGGCTACCGTCAACACGGCTTCGCTATCGATGGCGGCCAGCTTCACCGTCACGCTGGCGCCTGCCGTCGAGTAACGCAGCGCGTTGTCGACAAGATTGACGATCATCTCGCGCAGCATGGTGCCGTCGCCAATGACTGCAACCGGCCCTGTTTCCTCCAGCCCGAGATCGATCTTGCGGGCGATCGCCGCGGGCGCCTGCGTTTCCAGTACATGGCGGGCGGCTTCTGTCAGGTCGATGCGATCGGCGCGTGGCCGCCGGCTGCCAGGCTCGGCACGCGACAGGGTGAGCAATTGTTCGGCCAGCCGCGCCAGCTTGCCGGAGCTGGCCTGCAGCGCCACCAGCGCTTCCTGGCGCGCATCGGTGGCGGTTTCGCGTAGCGCATAGCTTGCCTGCGTCGATAGCAGCGCCAGCGGCGTGCGCAATTGATGTGCGGCATTGGCGATGAAACGGCGCTGCGCTCCCATCTGCGCGCGCACCCGTTCCATGTAGGCGTTGAGCGCCTCTATCAGAGGCCGGATTTCGCTCTGCGCGCCCGGCACGTCAACCGGATCGAGGTCGCTTCGGCTTGGCGAACGCACCGCGTCGCGCAGGCTCATCAATGGCGCCAGGCCGCGGCGCAGGCCAAGCAGCACGAACACGCCGGCGATCGCCACCAGCGCCAGTTGCTGGACGAAGGCGCTGAACCACAGCCGCTTCACCATCGCATCATGCCCGGAGAGCGTTATGCCCACGGTGACCGTTATGGGGGAATCGCCGCCGGCGCCGATCACCGCGTGGCTGAGCGTCAAGAGCCGCAACATATGGTCGCGATAGCTCGCCTCGGCGCTCGCATGCCGCGGCGCTTGCGGCAAATCGGGGTAACCGGTCAGCAACCGTCCTCCGGCGGTCTCGACGCGATAGTAGACGCTGTCGCGATCGCCGGTATCGAACATCTCGATCGCCGCCGGCGGGATGGTAGCATCGAGTACGCCATCGGCCATGGCGACCTGCTCGGCGATGGCGCGGGCCGAGCCGACCAGCATGCGGTCGGTGACCAGATCGGCGGTTGCCAGAGCGTTGCGCTGGCTGGTCCACAGATTGATCGTCGCAAGCCCGGCCAGGGGGAGCACGACCCAGGCCAGCAATTGCAGGCGCAGGCTGTTAGTCTTCATAGCGCCAAATCATCATGGCGCCAGGTCCTCATGGCGCAAGAGATAGCCGAGGCCACGCAAAGTGGTGATCTGGACCCGCGACCCCTCGAGCTTCTTGCGCACACGGTGCACATAGATCTCGATGGCGCTTGGATCGGCGTCGGTCTCGAAATCGTAGATCGCTGCCGACAGGGCGGCCTTGCTTACCGTGCGTCCCGCCTTGATCATCAATTGTTCAAGCACGGCATGTTCGCGTGGTGTCAGGGCCAGTGTTTCACCGCCGAGCGAAAACAGCCTGGTGTTGGTGTCGAAGATGAGGTCGCCGCAGGCAACGACCGGTGCCGTCCGGTCATTGGCGCGGCGCAGTTGCACGCGGATGCGCGCTTCGAGTTCCTCTACCTGGAAGGGCTTCGCCAGATAGTCGTCGGCGCCTTCGTTGAGGCCTTTGACCCGGCCATCGAGGCTGGCATTGGCAGTCAGTACGATCACCGGCACCCGGTTGCCGCGGGCTCGCAGCATGCGCAGCACTTCCAGTCCGCCCATGCGGGGCAACGCAAGGTCGAGAATGACAAGCGCGTGGTCGCCGGCGGCAAGCGCGTGCTCGACATCCTCGCCGTCATGGACGATGTCGACGACATAATTCGCCTGGCGCAAGGTCTTGCCTAGCCAGTCCGCCAGTTCGCGATTGTCCTCCACAAGCAGCAATCGCATGTCTATTGCCGTTCCAGCATCCACTTCGGTCTCAACGGCCACCAAGGCTCGATCGACGATCCCATTCGGCAATCGGAACCCGGATGATCGATAGTATCGATCGCAACGCAAGGCAAATGCGGCTTGGCTGCGGCCGGCGATGGGTTTTCGCGGGCTAGATGCCTCGTTTGAAACATAGATCGAACCGAACGGTTCGGTTCTGGTTGACGGATTGTATCGTAAACAGTGAACAATAGGCGTGAGTCGGTTGGTGTTTGCGTCTGCGGGAGAAACGCTAATCTCCTGAAAACGTTTGAGAATTCAGGCTAAGAATGCTGCAATGCAATATGCATTGTCCATAATATGATGAAATACTGCAAAGCCGACGCGACTGGTAATTCCAAAGGGCCTTCCCCATCTGGAGGTGGTCCGAGCGACGCGAAATCCTCCCAAGGGCACGCCACTAGACGGACAGAACAAAGAAATTCTGGAGTAAATAAAATGACCAAGATCGCTCTTACCGCCGCCGCCATCCTCGTTGCCACGGGCACTGCTTTTGCCGGCAGCGACAATTATGGCTCGGCCAACGCCAACCAGCCTGCCGCCACTGTCGACCATTCGGTCACTGCTTCGACCTCGAAGTCGACGGCCGCGTCGGTCCAGGCTCCGCAGGGCGCTGACCGCAACCTCTTCGGCCGCTAATCGCGACTGCCAATCCATCCAACTTTGAATTCAGGAGTACTTGAAATGACCAAAATCGCACTCACCGCCGCTGCCATCCTCGTTGCCACTGGCACCGCTTTTGCCGGCAGCGACAACTACGGTTCCGACAACGCCAACCAGCCGGTTGCCAGCCAGTCGACCTCCAACGTCGACACCTTCCACACCGGTTCGATCCTGAAGGCGGACAAGGCGCAGGCCGATGCCAATGCCAACGTTCCGGCCCAGTCGGGCCAGGGCATCTGGGGCCGCTAATCCCTTCTTGCATCGCGTGACTACAAAGAGCGGTGGGCCTGGCCCGCCGCTCTTGTTTTTTGTGACAAATGGAATCAGGCGAGCCAGTCGGGTTCAGTCGTGCCGGATAGCCGTCGAACAAGTGCCGGCCAGCGCGCCGGTCACGGATCGAACCAATTGGTTCAATTAATGTTGACGCGCCGTGAGCGCCCGGCGAACGCCGCCTCGGCGAAACAAAGCGTAATGCTCCGTGAGTTGCGCAACAAGCGGCTGATAATGTTGATGAAAACACTTCTGCCGAAATCCGTTATCCAGCCTTGAGGTGCGAAATCGGGCCGTGAAGGAACATCTTCGTGATTGGAAGCCGACGAACGAAAAACCCACGTTCAGCTGGTCCGAGCGACGCGAAATTCCTCCCAAAGGCACGCCACTTGACGGACAGACCAGACCTATCGGAGTAGAGAAATGAACAGGATCGCACTTACCGCCGCTGCCATTCTCGTTGCCACGGGCAGCGCGTTCGCCGGCAGCGACAATTATGGCTCTGACAATGTCAATCAGCCGGCGGTCACCGCGCCCGTGGGTAAAATTGACCACAGCTACACGGCTTCGATCCGCAAGCCGGTCGAACACCGCGGTTTCAAGCTGACGCCCGATTCCAATCAGCCTGATCCCGGCCAGGGCAACTGGGGCAACTGATCCACGCCGGCCTCGCCTGGCTTGACGACAAAGAGCGGTTGGTCTGGCCCGCCGCTCTTGTTTTGAATGAGGTCAGACCGAAGGCCGCCGATCTTCTCAGTCGGCAAAACATCTCACGTCCAGGAATAAAACCAGGCTGCTTCTGGTCTTCTCCTCAGCGGAACCGTCCTCCCAAGACGCCGCCCAACGGATGAACAGGAGATTGAAATGAACAGACTTGCTCTCGCTACCGCCGCTATCCTTGTCGCAGCCGGGGGTGCATTCGCCGGCAGCGACCACTATGGCTCCGACAATGCCAACCAGCCGGTCGTCGCCCCGGTCGCCGGCGTGGATCACGCCGCCGCGGGCGCCGTCAACGATACGGATATGATCAAACACAAGACCGCCGACACCAAGATGAAGCCAGCCACCGACTGGCCCGAGCCTGGCCAGGGCATCTGGGGCAACTGATGTCGCGGCTGCGGCGGGTCTGATCTGCCGCACCCGCGGACATTAGACTTCTAGCTCAGATCCTTCGGCCGCAGGCAATGTGTCAGCCTGGCGGCCGACACCCCGGACCAATCGTCTTCAAGGACGAAGCGCGCGAGGGCTGCTGTCGGAAACTTTTCCTCGAGCCTCTTGCGCGCCTTCGCCTCCGATCCCGGTCCGGCAAGCTGTTTTGCCAGCTCCTCAAGGCCCGGATTGTGGCCGAGAACCAGCAGGCAGCTGGTCGAAGGGTCCGCTTTGCGTAGCTGACCCAGAATATCCGCCGCTGCGGCATCGTAGAGCGCCTCGGCAAACGCGACCCGGGGATGCACTGGCAGTTCCGCCGCCACCAGCCGCCAGGTATCGCGGGTGCGCAGCGCCGGCGACACCAGCGCCTGATCCGGCAGCCAGTTGCGCGCTCCAAGCTCGCGGCCGATCAGCCGGGCCGCCTTCAACCCACGTTCCGCCAGCGGTCGGTCGAAACCGTTGAGGTCAGGGTCGTCCCAACTCGATTTGGCGTGACGCAGCAGGAGCAGCTGTTTCATCGCTGCGCTCTCGCTCAGGGCGTGATCCGCGCCAGGTGCTCGAGGTCGGCTTCCTCGCGCAGCGGATCGGGCGCCATCACCACCGAGGTGCCGTTGTCGGCATCGTCGGCGAAGTGGGCAAGAACCGTATGCCCGTCCTCCATGCGTGCCTTGCCTTCGGTGACCAGTCCAAGCGCCAGCGGGTAGAGCCGGTGCTCGGCCTTGAGCACGCGCGCGGCCAGCGTATCGGCATTGTCGCCGACCATCACCGGCACGGCCGCTTGCGCGATGATCGGGCCATCGTCCATCTCGGACGTGACGAAATGCACCGTGCAGCCGTGGATGCGGATGCCGGCGGCCAATGCGCGGGCATGGGTGTCGAGCCCCTTGAAGGCCGGCAGCAGGGCAGGGTGGATGTTGATCATGCGGCCCTGCCATTTCTGGACAAAGCCGGGGGTCAGGATGCGCATATAGCCGGCCAGCGCCACGATGTCGGCGTTGAAGGCCGCAAGTGCCGCGTCGATCGCCGCGTCATGCGCCTGCTTGCTGCCATGGTCGGCGCGGGAAATGACCTGGGTGGCGATGCCGCGTGCCCTGGCGATGCCGAGGCCGGCGGCGTCCGCCTTGTCGGAAATGACGCCGGCAATCTCGGCCGGGAAGGCCGGATCGCTGGCCGCCGCGATCAGCGCGGTCATGTTGGAGCCGCGCCCCGAAATCAGGACAACGGTGCGTTTTCTCTGCGTGCTCATAGGCCGATCGAACCTCGATAGATGACGCCGGCGTCGCGACGCGGCACGATGCGGCCGATCGGCGTCACCGTCTCGCCGGCTTCCTGCAGCACGGCAGCGACCTGCGCCGCCTGACCGGAAGCGACAGCCAAAATCATGCCGATGCCGCAATTGAAGGTGCGCATCATCTCCTCCGGCGCCACGCCGCCTGTCTTGGCCAGCCAGGAAAACACCGGCGGCACGTCGATGGCATTGAGGTCAAGTTCGGCGGAAAAGTCCTTGGGCAGCACGCGCGGAATGTTTTCCGGAAAACCGCCGCCGGTGATGTGCGCCAGCGCCTTGATGCCATGCGTGTTGCGGATCGCCTTGAGGATCGACTTGACGTAGATGCGGGTGGGTTCGAGCAGTGCCTCGGCAAGCGTCGCCTCGTCGTTGAACGGTGCTGGATCGTTCCACGCCAGACCGCTGGCGGCGACGATGCGGCGCACCAGCGAGAAACCATTCGAATGCAGGCCAAAAGAGGCCAGCCCGAGCAGCACGTCGCCCTCGACGATGTCGTCGGTGGGCAGGAGCTGGCCGCGTTCGGCCGCACCCACGGCAAAGCCAGCAAGGTCATAGTCCTTGCCGTGATACATGCCCGGCATTTCCGCCGTCTCGCCGCCGATCAGCGCGCAGCCGGCCTGACGGCAGCCCTGTGCGATGCCGCCGACGATCGCGGCACCCTGATCGGGATCGAGTTTGCCGGTGGCGAAATAGTCGAGGAAGAACAGCGGTTCGGCGCCCTGCACGACGATGTCGTTGACGCACATGGCGACAAGGTCGATGCCGATCGTGTCGTGTTTTCCCGCCTCGATGGCGATCTTGAGCTTGGTGCCGACGCCGTCATTGGCTGCTACCAGCACCGGATCGGTGAAACCGGCCGCTTTCAGATCGAACAGGCCGCCGAAGCCGCCGATCTCGCCATCGGCGCCCGGCCTGCGCGTCGCGCGCACCAGCGGCTTGATCTTCTCGACCATGAGGTTGCCGGCATCGATATCGACGCCCGCCTGCGCATAGGTGAGCCCGTTTCCGCGCTTGGCCGTTTTGTTCTGGCCCGTTTTATGCTGGCCGGTTTCGCGCTTGCTCATCGCAATGTTCCTGCTCGTTTGCGGGCTCTTCGCATGAACGGTTTCGGTCCGCAAGGATAACGGCCGAACCGGGCTTCGTTTGGCCGACAAAAGCGTGGATAGCCGGGGGCATCGCACTCAGTGCTTGCGGCTGGCCCCAGCCGGCTCTCCCTTGCCTCGGCCCTCCATCTCCCTCATCTATCTCAACGCATAATACGGCGGGACAATGCGTTGACCATCCCCAACCTGATCACCATGCTGCGCGTTGTCCTGGTGCCTGCCGTGGTGTTGGCCATGCTGCAGGCGCGTTGGGACTGGGCCTTTGCCGGCTTCGTCGTTGCCGGCATTTCCGACGGCGTCGACGGCTTCATCGCCCGCCGCTTCAACCAGCAGTCCAGGTTCGGCGCCTATCTCGATCCGATCGCCGACAAGCTGCTGCTGGTTTCGGTGTTCGTCGTCATGGGCATCATCGGGCAGTTGCCGCTGTGGCTGGTCGTCACCATGGTGTCGCGTGACGCCTTGATCGTCTGCGCGGTCCTGTTGTCCACGGCGATGGCCCATCCGGTCGAGATCAAACCGTTCCTGGTCTCGAAGGCGAATACCGCCGTCCAGATCGTGCTGGCGGCGGTTGTGCTGGGCGAACTCGCCTTTGCCGTGCACCTCGACCCTCTGCGGCCAGGCCTCATATTGCTGTCCGGGGTCTTGACCGTGGCTTCGGCCGCGGCCTATCTCGTGGCTTGGCTGAGGCATATGAGCGGCTATGGCGAAGGCGGTAAATCAGGCTGACAAGCCCATCGACGGCAGGCCTGCCCGCAAGCCGGCCGCCCGCAAGGCGGCGCTGGGCAAGACCGACGACGGCCAGATGGTTGTCGTCGTGCCGGAAGGCGAGACGGCGGCAGAGGCCGAGGCGTCGGCCACGTTCCGGCGCCAGATATTCTTCTGGCTGGCGGGTGCCGCGATCCTGGCGCTCTTCCTTTATGTCTTCAGCGACATCCTGCTGCCCTTCGTCGCCGGCATGGTGCTTGCCTATTTCCTCGATCCGGTCGCCGACCGTCTGCAGCGGCTCGGCCTCAGCCGCTTCATGGCGACGGTGGTCATCCTCATCACATTCCTGATCGTGCTGGTGCTGGCCTTGGTCATCCTCATTCCGGTGCTGGCGACACAGATGGCCGATTTCGCCGGCAAGCTGCCGGAGTACCTGACCCGGCTGCAGAGCCTGATCACCTCCTTTGATCCGAAGTGGCTGGAACAGAAATTCGGCGTCAACGCCAATGGCTTGCGCGATGGGTTGAACTCACTGCTGACCTCCGGTTTCGGCCTGCTCACGACGGTTTTCACTTCGATCTGGAGTTCGGGCGTGGCGCTGGTCTCGGTGGTCAGCCTGTTCGTGGTGACGCCGGTCGTGGCCTTCTACATGCTGCTCGACTGGGACCGCATGGTGGCGGTCATCGACAGCTGGGTGCCGCGCGACAACGTCGCCACGGTCCGCGCCATCGCGCGCGACGTCAACACCGCCACTGCCGGCTTCGTGCGCGGCCAGGGTACGCTCTGCCTGGTGCTGGGCGCCATGTACGCCACCGGCCTTACGCTGACCGGGCTGAACTTCGCCATCCTCATCGGCCTGTTCGCCGGGCTGATCTCCTTCATCCCCTATGTCGGCTCATTGACCGGGCTGGTGCTGGCCGTCGGCGTCGCCTTCGTTCAGTTCTGGCCGGACTGGACGATGATCGTCGCGGTTGCGGTGGTCTTCTTCATCGGCCAGTTCATCGAAGGCAACATCCTGCAGCCCAGGCTGGTCGGCAAAAGCGTCGGCCTGCATCCTGTATGGCTGATGTTCGCGCTGTTCGCCTTCGGCGCGCTGTTCGGCTTCGTCGGCCTTTTGATTGCCGTGCCGGCTTCGGCGGCGGTTGCGGTGCTGGTGCGATTTGCCATCGCCCGTTATCTCGAATCGCCGCTCTACAAAGGCCATGCGACAGAACCCGCGCCGGCATTGCCAGCCGATCGCGGCGGCGGCCACCGCTCGCAACCGCGTCGCTGAAGTGACCGCGCAGCGAACCGACCCGCCACGCCAGTTGCCGCTCGATCTCGGCCATGGCACCGGTTACTCGCGTGACGAGCTGGTCGTCTCCGGTACCAACAACCAGGCGGCCGCACTGGTCGACCGCTGGCCGGATTGGCCAGCACCGGTGGTGGTGCTGGCGGGCCCAGCCGGCTCCGGCAAGACGCATCTGGCCTCGATCTGGGGTGCGCGCGCCAAGGCGGTGACTGTCGACGCCAGGCGCATTGGCGACAGCATCGCAAATCTTGGTGCCCGCCCGGCCCTGATCGATGATGTCGACGCACGCGCGGTCGACGAACTGGGCCTGTTCCATCTCATCAATGCGGTGCGTGGCGCCGGCTCGACGCTGCTTTTGACCGCACGCCGCTTTCCCTCGGCCTGGGGTGTATCGCTGCCCGATCTTGCATCGCGGCTCAAGGCTGCGGCGACCGTCGAGATCCATGAGCCCGATGATCTCCTGCTCGCCGGTGTCATCACCAAGCTGTTCGCCGACCGCCAGGTCGAGGTCGAGCCGCATGTCGTGCAGTATTTGGTGCGGCGCATCGAGCGTTCTCTGGCAACCGCGATGCGTGTGGTGGAGCGCCTGGATCGTACCGCCCTGGAGCGCAAGATGCCGATTACAAGGACGCTGGCCGCCGAAACCGTCAATGCCATGGACGAAGGGCAGGGCGAGTTCGAGATTTGATGACCTCACGGTTCCGGCGGTCCTCCGTCTCGACCTGAGTCCCATTTTGGGAAACAAGACTGGCATCCATCTTGCTGCGTGAGCTTGCCGGCTGACCCCGGTCCTGATTGCGTTCCAAATCAGGTTGTAGGCTCGCCGGGAATGAGGCGCTTGGGGTTCTCGCCCGGCGAGCTTGCGTTCAAAATGCGTCGAGCGGGTGCCGCCGCAGCGGACATCCATCCCAACGACACGGACCACCCCCGCATTGTCGAAACTCTTGAAATAGACCACTCGATGGTCTATTTCTCGATTGAAAGATTTGGACCGGAGAATGGTCCATGCGGAGTATTCGATGCAGGTATCCGTTACCGACGCCAAGGGACAGCTGACCGAGCTGGTGCGCCGCGCTGAGGCGGGCGACGAGGTCATTCTGACCCGTCACGGCCATGCGGCCGTGCGGCTGGTTCCCATCAAGGCAATGCCCGGCAAGGAAGGTCGCCGGACGCTCATGGAAGCGGCGCGTGCGGCAGGGGCGGCCAAGATGAAGGCCGGACCATCCGCTGCCCGCAGCCAGGACTTCCTTTATGGCGATGACGGCATGCCAGAATGATCGCGGTCGATACGTCGGCGCTTATGGCGATCGTCCTGAATGAACTTCAGGCCGACGCCTGCATGGCCGCGCTCGCAGCCGAGAACGACCTCCTGATCTCCGCCGGCACCGTTGCCGAGGCGCTGATCGTCGCGGCCCATCGTGGCGTCGCCGCCGAGCTGTCCAGCCTGATTGACGGGCTTGGTTTCGAGGTGGTGGTGGTAACGCCGGCCTCGGCCCGGCGTATCGCCGAAGCCTATGCGCGATGGGGCAAGGGCAGCCATCCGGCCGCGCTCAATTTCGGCGATTGTTTCTCCTACGAGGTGGCGAAGGAGCACGCTTGCCGGCTGTTGTATGTCGGAGCCGATTTTTCGAAAACCGATATAGAGGGTGTGCTCTCAACGTAACACTGCCGGCCGGTGAGCTTGCGGCCAATCACAGCCACATTCTGACGAAATGCCGGACCAACAGATAGACGGCCGAGTGCGCGGCAATATAGCAGGCCGCGACCAGCACAAAAATCCCGATGCTGGCTGCCCACGAACGGGAGGCGACGATGCCAGGTGCGAGCCTGCCGTGCCTGCGGCTCTCGCGATTGTTCCACGTCGCCAAGGCGGCACAGGCGATCGCCCATGCCACCATGAACGGAACCGTCACGCCCGCATAGGCGAAATAGGCCGGCCCGAACAGCGACACCCAAGCATCTATCCCAAGCACCGCCACCCCCCGTTTGCCCCAGCTTAAGCCGGCAATGGCGATGGAAGCGAGCCTGAAATAATGACACGCGGATAAGGGCCAAAACCCCTTCGGTGTCATCGGTGTCGCATTTTAAATGAGAAATGGTCGGAGTGGAGAGATTCGAACTCCCGACCCTCTGGTCCCAAACCAGATGCGCTACCAGCCTGCGCTACACTCCGAACGGTCTGTTGCCTATTCATTTCGGTGGTACATGGCAAGTGCAAAAACCTTGCCGCCGCTGCCAATGCGCAGTAATGACGGGCGAAGAGGCGGCGATGCCGCCTTGCCAACAAAGAGGTGGCCATGTCCGCGCGCATTTTCAGCCCAGCCAAAACCGCGATGCAGTCCGGCAAGGCCAAGACCGGCCATTGGGTGCTGGAATTCGACCCCGAGATGCGCAAGAAGATCGATCCCTTGATGGGCTACACCACGTCGGGTGACATGAGAAGCCAGATCCGGCTCACCTTCGACACCCGCGAAGAAGCGGTGGCCTACGCGGAAAAGGAAGGGCTTGCCTTCCGTGTCGAGGAACCGAAAGAGACCAAGCGCCGCCAGATTTCCTATGCGGAGAATTTCCGCTATGACCGCAGGACGCCCTGGACGCACTGAAAGGCGGCAGGCCCAAGCATCCAGCCGGCCGTTGGCCGGCCGACGGTCCCGTAGCTCAGCTGGATAGAGCACCGGCCTTCTAAGCCGATGGTCACAGGTTCGAATCCTGTCGGGATCGCCAATAATTTCAATGGCTTATGTTGCATGACCTCACGCGGTCGCGCGATCCTACCCCTGCCTGCCAGTGCTGCCACGCCGCTTACCGGAAGCCGGAACAGAGTTCGGCCCGCGCAGGGCTCTGGAATTATTTCGTGATCTGGCCCTGTTGGAACCTTGGCCAAAACTACGCGTTCGGGGCCTTGTATTCGTGGAGCCTCATAAAGGCACTATGCGGGCAAGCGAACGGGTGGGCAAAACAAGCGCGGGTTGGGGGAGGAGAAACAAGGCTATGTCGAAACGTGAAATTGGAACGTCCCCTGCCTTGGGGCGGCGTATCGCCGATCTCAGGGCCCGAATGCAAGACGCCGAAATTTCCGGCCATGAAATGAAAACCTTTCACAAGGTGGCCGCCATCATGGGATCTGGCGACGGTTCCTTGCAACTGGATGCCGACGACCTGATCGCGGCATCCTTCGTCGCCGAAGCGGTTGGGCCGGCGCCCAGCCGCTGACTTCGGAATTTCCCTTGTCCGAAATCCGGTGAGCAAATCGCGTCCTCCATTGGGGCACGGCCGCCTATTGGGCGATCGTGCTCCAGCGCCCGGCCCCTGATCTCGTCTCGTCGCCACCTGATCTCGAATTGAAAGGAAAGTCTTATCATTTTGTTTGCGTTGGCACGTCATAGTAGGGACGGCTAACGGAGTGAAAAGGGATGAAGCTGGACCTGTCGCCCACCAGCTGGGGCAGGGTGATGGCCGTCACCGCCGCCGGCACGGCGTTCTTCATTGCCGTGGCGTTTTTCGTCGATTCGTTCAATTTCCCGTATCTTTCGCCCGAGTCTGTCTGGCGCGCTAAGCTGACCGACCTTCTGCTGCCCTTGATGCTCGGCGGCTCGTTTCTGTTTTTCCTGATGTGGAAGATCCGCCAACTGGCGATAGCCCAGCGCGACCTCAGCGTCATTGCCGCGACGGATAGCCTGACGGCGGTGCTGAACCGCGGCGCCTTCTCGATGCTGGTCGAGGCCTATCTCGAACAGACCCGCAAGCAGGAAGAGACCCGTACCGGCGCGCTGCTGATCATCGATGCCGACCACTTCAAGTCGATCAACGACCGCCTCGGCCACGATTGCGGCGACCAGGCGCTCAAACTGATCGCGCAGGCGATCAAAGGCCAGCTGCGTGGCACCGATATCGTCGGCCGGATCGGCGGTGAGGAGTTCGGGGTATTCCTTCCCGGCGTCGACCCCTCGCAATCCTGGCTGGTTGCCGAAGGCATCCGCCGACGGATACGCGAAATGGACTTTTCGCCGGATGGCCGGTCCTGTCCGCTTTCCGTCAGCATCGGCGGCACCAGCTTCAGCGGGCCGACGACCTACGAGGCAATATTCTCCGCCGCCGACAGACGGCTTTATGCCGCCAAGTCGAATGGACGCGATCAGGTCAGCTTCGATCCGGCGGAAGCCGCTCTAGTGTCTCCGCTCAGCGCCGCCACCGTCCACTGAGGGCAGCCTTACAGCCGGCTGGCACCGACCGCTTCCTTGACGCATCCCTGTCTGTGTGCTTCCTCCGCGCAAGTGATGTATGGAACATCGCCAGAAACAATCCTGCTTCTTGAGTCCCTCGATCGTGCGGTTCGCGGGTACGGCACGGCCCGGGGATGCAGGGAATTGAATGGCCAAACGCCCCGGGCCCGGTAAGCACCGCGATCATGATCCACTTATTCAACGGCTTTCAGAACCCGTTTGGCGGCAGTGAGCGCGAAACCCTGGAGTTGTATCGGCTGTTGAGCGCCGACTCGCAGGTGCGCCTCTGGGCAACCTCGTCGCGCGTATCCGAGGACCTGATGCAGGAATTTCCGATACGCCGCGTCTCGCCTGCAACACGCAATGTGCCGGCTGGCGGCACCTATGTCTTTCTTGGCGCGCATTGGCGCAACAAGATGTGGCCTTATCTGATCCCGCGACCGCGCCGGCTGATCTATGTCTTCAACACCTTTCATCCCAAGATCATCGCCCTGACGACCCACAGGCCGCGCCTGCTGGGTTGGCCCGGTGCCGAACTGGTGCTGATCTCCGACTTTCAGAAACGCATGCTGCGGGTCGAGGGCGTCGTGCATCCGTCACCCATCGACATCGAGCGCTTCTCGCCACGGCAGGCAAGGCCAAACGGTCCGTTCACGGTGGGGCGACTGAGCCGCGATATGGCGGACAAGCATCATGCCGACGATGTGGCGCTCTATAAGGCATTGCTGGCCGACGGCGACGCGGTGCGGATTCAGGGCGGCATGCCGCTCAAGGACAGGCTTGCGCCGCATTCGCAACTCGAGCTCCTGCCGCAGGGTGAATTTGCCGCCGAACAGTTTCTGCCGACGCTCGACGTCTTCTATTATCGCACCGGCTCGCATGTGGAGACGTTCGGCCGTGTGGTGTTCGAGGCGATGGCCTGCGGCCTGCCGGTCGTTTGCCATTCGCATGGCGGCTACGCCGATCATATCAGGCATGGCGAAAACGGTTTCCTGTTCGAAACGACGCAACAGGCAGCACGGATCCTGGCCGAGCTTAAAGCCGACCCGGCACTGCGGTTGGCCGTGGGTCAGAAGGCGCGGCGAACCGTCGAGCAGCTGTTTTCGCCGCGGGCGGTGCAACAGCGGTTGGACTTCTATCGGCGTTAGCGGCGCCACGCCGTCCGGCTTTCCAGACACCCTCGGCCAGCAATCCACGTACCCCGTTTGGCATCGATCCCGACATCGCGCTAAAGCTGGCATCACGTGAATCGCGGGGCGGCCGGCATCGGCGCGCAGACAGATCGAGCAGGGCTTCTACCGATGACATTGACGGGCGCCGCGGCACTGCTGATCCTGATCTTGACCTATGCCGGCGTCGCAATCGGCCGGATACCTGGCTTGCGGCTCGACCGGGCAGGCATCGCGCTGCTTGGCGGCGCGGCCATGATCGCCATCGGCGCGCTCAGCATGGAGGATGCCTACCCGGCCATAAATTTCGACACCATCACCCTTCTGCTCGGCATGATGATCGTCGTGGCTCATCTGAAGGTGTCGGGTGCCTTTCGCGGTCTTGGCGCCATCGCCATCGAGCACGCGCATGCACCGTTCATGCTGCTGGTGATGGTGACGCTCCTCACCGGCGTGCTGTCGGCCTTCCTGGTCAATGATGCCATCTGCCTGGTCATGGCGCCGATCGTCGTCCACGTTACCCGCGTTATCAACCGCAATCCGATCCCCTATCTGATCGCCACCGCCACCGCTTCGAACTGCGGCAGCGTCGCCACCATCACGGGCAATCCGCAGAACATGGTCATCGGCGCGCTGTCGGGCATTTCCTATCCGGCCTTTTCGGCGGCACTCGCCCCGGTCGCCTTGTTCGGCCTTGTCGCGGTCATCGTCATCGTGCGCATCGTCTACCGCGCCGAATTCACCCGCAACGGCGAACTGACGCCACACATCTCGCGCGGCCGCATGCATCGCGGCCAGGTGCTGAAGGCGGTGGTCGTCTGCGTCGGGCTGGCGATCGCCTTCTTCGCTGGTGTTCCCGTAGCCAAGGCGGCGCTCATCGGCGGCGCCATTCTGCTGCTGACCCGCGCCATCAAGCCATCGCGCATCTACCGCGAGATCGACGGACCGCTGCTGTTCATGTTCGCGGGACTGTTCGTGGTGGTTGCCGGCGCGGAAAAGACGCTGCTGACACCTGAGATGATCGCCTCGGCCAAGAACATCGGGCTCGACGATGTCTGGAGGCTTTCGGGTTTCACCGCGGTGTTGTCCAACGTCATGAGCAATGTTCCGGCCGTGCTGGCGCTCAGGCCTTTCATACCCGGCCTGGAAAACCCCGAGCGCGCCTGGCTGGTCGTGGCCATGAGCTCGACGCTCGCCGGTAACTTCACGTTGCTCGGCTCGGTCGCCAATCTGATCGTCGCCGAGCAGTCCAAGGCCGCAGGCACGCCGTTGTCTTTCGGCGCCTTCTTCAAGGTCGGCCTGCCGCTGACGTTGGTTACGCTCTTGGCCGGTACGGGGTGGCTGGCGCTCGGGGGGTAGCCCCTAGGCCTGGCTGCCCGACATTCGCGCCCTGACAAGCGTGGCCGCGGCTCGTCCGGCTGCTTCGACGTAGTCGGGGTTGCGATGGATGAGCATGATCGAAAAGCAGCCGTCGATCAGCAGCACGATCTCGCGCGCCAGCGCCTGCGGCCCCTCGATATGGTGGCCGGACAATTCTGCCGCCAGCCATGTCTCGAAATTGCTTTTGTGCCGCGCCCCGACCTTGACCGCCGGGTGCCCTGGCATCGAGGCAAGCTCCGCGGCGGTGCGCAGGAAGCCGCATCCCTTCCATTTCGGATGGCGCGTGGCCCGGGCCAGGTTGGCGAAGATGGCTTCGACCTTGCTGTCCACACCACCTTGTTCAGCCTCGAACCAGCCGGCCATCCGTTTCAGATTGGGCTGATCGCGGCCGTCGAGATAGGCTGCGATGAGGTCGTCCTTGCTCTTGAAGTGGTAATAGAGCGTCCGCTTCGTGAGACCTGCTTCCTCGGCGACGGCATCGACGCTGACACGGCCGATCCCCTCCGCGTAAAACAATCTGGTTGCTGCGTCGACAATGCGCTTGCGGGTAGGACTTTGTGCTTCGGGCATGGGTCTAAGTATACCGACTAGTGAATATACACAAGGCGCGAATGGCGTAACCTTCCATCTCGTCACCATGCTGGAGGAAGCCAGATGACCGATCTTGTCCTGAACGAAAACAGGGAAGGCATTGCCGTCCTTTCTCTCAACCGCCCGGAAAAGCTGAACGCGTTGAACTATGCGCTGATCGATCGCCTGCTCGCGACACTCGACGACATTGAAGTCGACGACCGCATCCGCGCGGTCATTCTGACGGGGGCCGGCGAGCGGGCCTTCTCGGCGGGCGCCGACATAGAGGAGTTCTCGGCCAGCGTGGCGCTGGGCGCCGAGACGGCGCTGCGAGACTTCGTCATGCGGGGACAGCGGCTGACGGCAAGGCTGGAAGCCTTTCGCAAGCCTGTCATCGCAGCCGTCAACGGCCTCGCCTTCGGCGGCGGCTGCGAAATCACGGAGGCCGTGCCGCTAGCAATTGCCAGCGACCGCGCGCTGTTCGCCAAGCCGGAGATCACTCTGGCAATGCCGCCGACTTTCGGCGGAACGCAGCGCCTGCCCAGGCTCGCCGGGCGCAAGCGCGCGCTCGAACTGCTTTTGACCGGCGACTGGTTCCCGCCACAGCGGGCTCTTGACCTTGGCCTCGTCAATCAGGTGGTTCCGCATGACGATCTGATGCCGGCTGCGTTCAATCTGGCCAGGCGTATCCTTCGACACTCCGGACTGGCAGCCGCGGGCATCCTTACGGCGGTGACGCGAGGGCTCAATCTGAGCATCGCCGAAGGCTTGCTGGTCGAGGCCGAGCAGTTCGCCCGTATGGCCCCGACAGCCGATTTGCGCGAGGCGCTAGATGCCTGGATCAGCAGGCACAGGCCTGGACACGACGGGTCCTGGACGCATGTCGCGCGGCCCGAGGAGGCAAGGCGAGCCTCCGCGGCCCTGGATCACGGCGCCACCAGCAAGCGTCCTTTCATGTTGGGGTGGAAGCGGCAGAAATAGTCGACCGTTTGCGCCGTCTTCAGCGTCATGCTTGCCGACTTCTTCGGCGGGATTATCACCTCCCAGCCGCCCTTCACGGTGGCCGTGTGGGCGATCACATCCTTGTTCACCCACTCGATTGTGTCGCCGACCTTGGCATCGACGCTGGCCGGCGAAAAGACGAGCTTGTCGACGGTGACCTGGATGGTTGCCGCCGCTGCCGGCGCTGTGAATACCAACGCCAGCACGACCAGCAGCGCCAGATGATCCAAGGCGCCCGTTTTCATTTCAGCATGCCGGCGACGTGTTCGGCATGCTGCTCATGGCCCTGGAAGATCTTGAGGCCGGTCTCGAGCAGGCTCTTCAACTCGGCATTGCTGGCCGACGGTATGAGCAGGGTTTCGAGCGCGCCATTGACCTGCTTGTGATAGGCGACCTCGTTTTCGATATAAGCCTTGTCGAAGGCCGCCCCTTTCAGCTTGGCGAGCTTGGCACGTTCCTCCTTCGCCGCCTTCGTCAGCGCCTGGCTGGTAGCGTTGTCCTCGGGCTTCACCTTGAGCTTCTTGACGAGATCGAGCGCCTGCTTGTTCACCGCTTCGTGGTCGCGCTCCATGTCCTTGGCGAAATCGACGACCTCCTTGCTCTTTGACTTCTTGATCGCCTGCTTGGCCGCCTCGATGTCGAGGACGCCTGCTGTATAGGCGATATGGGCGATCTGCGGGTCGGTCGGCTTGTCGGCGGCTTGCGAGACCGGGGCAGCGCCGACGAGAAGCAGGGCGGCAAGGGCGACGGTATATCGGGTGAACATGGCATCCTCCTTGGCCCGGCCGCGCGGAGGCGCCGGGCTCGAATTTGCAGTTGACGCTCATTGGATGCGGGGCGGGGAGAAACGTTCCCGGAAAATCAGGACGGCATCATTCAAAACCCAGCCGTCCCATTACCGCCTGGGTCAGTCGCTCGCAGCGCCGACCCGCGAAGGGGAAGGCATCGAGCAGCACAGGGCCGATTTCATCGTCCAGCGCCTTGCGCAACAGGGCGCGCGCCCGGTGCAGCCTCGTCTTGACGGTCTCTGGCCGCACGCCAAGCAAATCGGCGGTTTCCTCCATGCTCAGGCCCTCGATGACGCGGGCGACGAAGACCATGCGGTAGATGTCGGGCAGGCTGTCGGTCGCCCGTTCGACAAGTGCGAGAATCTGCCGCTGCGCCATCGTCCGCTCCGGATCGTCGTTGGATTTGAGGGGAAACCTGATTATCCGCGCTTCCGGATCGGCAGGCATCTCCACCGTGCGACGTCTCTTGCGCAGGCGGCCGAGCGCTTCGTTGATGACGATGCGTGACAGCCAGGTGGCGAGCGTGGATTGGCCGCGAAACGCCGCCAGGCTGGCGAAGGCGCTGACATAGGCCTCCTGGACGACGTCCTCGGCTTCGGCGTCGTTGCGCAGAATGCCGCGCGCGATGCGGTAGAGCCGCTGGTTGTGTACCTTCATGATGGCGCGAAAAGCATCCGGGTCGCGGGTCAGCGCGCGGTGGACGAGCTGCATGTCGCCGGAAGGGCTTTCGGCAACCGTGGGCACCGTGGCGGGCATTGGCTGCTTGCTCATCGCGACCGGATCTCCTCGTGCAAATGCTGCACATTGGATGCGCCTGCCGGCAAAAGGTTCCCGGACCAGAGGGATCCGGGACCGGTATTCTAGGCTGCCGCCAATCCCTTGTCTGCCCTCTGCACGCGTGCGGCGGCCGCCAAGAGGTCGGTCTGCGTGATCAGGCCGAGAATGCGCCGCTCGCCATCGACGATGACCACGGCATGGCTGCGGCCGTCGGTCAGCGCCGGAAGCAGGCTCATCGCCGGCGTCTCGGGCGAGGCGGTGCCGGCGTTTGCCATGACGCTCTTCACCGTGCCGGTGGCTTTCGTCAGCTCGCGCAGGCCAACGGCGCCAACCAGCCGGGCATCCGCGTCGACCACCGGCAAGGTACGGATATTGTGATCGAGCAGCTGCTGGCGCGCCTCGTCGGCGGTGGCTTGCTCGAACACGGAAACCACGTCGCGCGACATGATGTCCTCGCACAGCAGCGTGCGGTGCGAGCGCACCATGGCCTGCAGTTCGACTTGTCTCAGCAACCGTTCGAGGTCGGCGCGGTCGATGTCGAAGGTCTCGTCCAGTGTGGTCAGCGCCGCGTCGATATCCTCGGGCCGGAAGCCGACGCGCTGCTGAGCCGGCGGATCGGCGGTGCCGTGGCTGTTGGCGGTTGGTGCCGCGACATGCGGGTAGTTGCGCCGCGCCAGCTTGTGGAAAAGGAAGCCCAGCGCCACCAGTATGGTCGAATTCAAGGCCACCGGCACGAACGGGAACAGGAAGCCCGCGCTGATGACGGCCGGGCCGCCGAGCACCGCCGTCAGCGCGGCGGCGCCGCCTGGCGGATGAAGACAGCGCGTGAACGACATCGCGGCGATGGCGAGCGCCACCGCGAGCCCTGAGGCAATCACCGGATCATGGATGAAATGCGCCACGGTCACGCCGACCAGCGCCGATATGGAATTTCCGCCGATGATCGACCAGGGTTGCGCCAACGGGCTGGCCGGTACGGCGAACAGAAGCACGGCGGATGCGCCCATCGGCGCGACCAGCAGGGCCACATGCGGGCCGCCGCCCATCGCCAGCCCGCTGATCACGCCCGTCAGCGCGATGCCGATCGTGGCGCCGATACACGCCAGGATGCGTTCGCGCAGCGTGGCGCCGGCGAGGATGGGGACAAAAAGACGAAAGGCCATTGGAAAACTTTGCGAGGACTGAATCTGTCGAGGATGCGTGCGGCACGCAATGCAGCCGAATTCGCCGATTTGAAAGTCAAACAAATCCGTAAAGTCATGACGTAGGAGAATAATATTGCGCACCGATCTTCGCCGGAGTGCTGGCAGCGCCTCGCGCTTTGTCATCAGCGTCAAGGGCTTGCGGCCCTTTGCTGACTCTGTTTGAGGTCAGCCTGCGCGCGCCGCTGCCGCAAGCCCGCCCCGGATGTCGGTTTTCAAGTCGTCGACATCCTCGAGGCCGATCTGCAGTCGTATCAGCGGACCTTCATAAGTGCCTTTCGCAACGACGCGGTCGCCAAGCCAGACCGGCACCGCGAGGCTCTCATAGCCTCCCCAGGAGTAGCCGAGACCGAAGATCCGCAGTGCGTCGAGGAAAGCGTGCTGCTCCTGCTGGCCACCACCGGCCAGCACGATCGAAAAGATGCCGCTCGAACCGCGGAAGTCGCGCTTCCAAAGGTCGTGGTCCGGATGGCTGGGAAGGGCAGGGTGGAGCACGCGCGCCACGCCTTTTTCGCCTTCGAGCCACGAGGCGATGGCAAGTGCGCTGCGCTGGTGACGGTCCAGCCGCACACCCATCGTGCGCAGGCCGCGCAGCACCTGGTAGACGTCGTCGGGTCCAGCACAGCAGCCAAGCGTGCAAAAGCTCTCGTAGAGTTGCGTCCAGCAGGCCTCATTGGCTGAGACAGTGCCGAGCAGCACGTCGGAATGGCCCGCCGGATATTTCGTCGCCGCATGGATCGAGATGTCGACGCCATGGTCGAGTGGCCGGAAATAGAGCGGCGTCGCCCATGTGTTGTCCATCATCACGATGGCGCCGGCCGCGTGCGCCGCCTTGGCGATCGCCGGGATGTCCTGCACCTCGAACGTGTTGGAGGCCGGCGATTCGGTGAACACCACTCTGGTGTTCGGCTTGATCAACGCCGCGATGCCCGCGCCGATATTGGGAGCATAATATTCGACCTCGACGCCGAGCCGCTTCAGCATCGTGTCGGCGAAGTTTCTCGTGGGATGATAGACGGAATCGACGATCAGCAGATGGTCGCCCGCCGATACGAAGGCGAGCAGCGGCACGGTCACCGCCGCCAGGCCCGACGGCACCGCGATCGTGCCGGCCGAGCCTTCCAGCGCGTCAATGGCATGCGCAAGAGCGTCCGTCGTCGGTGTGCCGCGCGTGCCGTAAGTGTACTTCTGGCTGCGTGCGGCCATCGCGGCGGCATTTGGGAACAGCACGGTCGAGGCATGCACGACCGGCGGGTTGACGAAGCCGAAATAGTCATGCGGCTTGTTGCCCGAATGGGCGAGCCGCGTGTTGATGCCCATCGTGCCGGAACCCTGCTCGCTGCCGTCTTTCGCCATTCTTGGTCGCCTTGTTTTGACAAGGCGCTAGCCATAATGCGGCGTGGTGGACCGTGCAACAGCCCACCGTTCGCCAGGAATGGACTTCGAATATGCCAATTCCTGGTCCGGAAGACAGCCCGCGATCTGATCCGGAATCGGACCAACCACGAGCGGCAGTGGCCTGTCGGAAGCTTGGTCCTACCTATTGTAGCCGGCTGCGAAAGGTATATGATAAATTTCTAATGTTAATCGCCGGATGCTTCGATCAGATGCTGCCGGATGGTTCTTGCCGGCTATCTCCTGATCCCGATCCGGGTATCCCGCTCAGCGAGCGGAAAGGGGAGGAATGTCATGCCTGACGTCAAATGGACGATGAAGGCGCGCGAATTCATCAACTGCAATTGCGCCTATGGCTGCCCGTGCCAGTTCAATGCCATGCCGACATACGGATTCTGCCAAGCCGTCGCCGGCATGGAGATTGAGACCGGGCACCACGGCGACACCAAGCTCGACGGGCTGCGCTTCGTCGGCATCTTCAGCTGGCCCGGCGCGATACACCAGGGCAGGGGCGAGGCCGCGGTGGTTATCGACGAGAGAGCCAGCGAAGCCCAGCGCGAGGCCCTGCTCCGCATACTGGGCGGTCAGGACACCGAACCAGGCGCGACAATATTCCAGGTCTTTTCGACCACCTTGGAGAAGTTCCACGATCCGATTTTCGCCGCGATCGATTTCGAGGTCGACGTCGATGGGCGAACCGGCCGGCTGCACGTCAAGGGCGTAACCGACGGCCGTGGTGAGCCGATCAAGAACCCGGTCACCGGCGCCGAGCACCGGGCGCGCATCGACCTGCCGCACGGCTTCGAATACGCCATCGCCGAGGTCGGGCGCGGCTGGACCAAGACGACGAGCCCGATCAAGTTCGAGGTGGCGGACACGCATAGCCATTTCGCCAACCTGCATCTCACGCAGAGCGGCATCGTGCATTGATCTGATCCAATGGGCGACACGGCTCTCGAGGCGGTGCTGCGGCGCGACCGCGCGGTCGTGACGGCCGCGCTCGCCGTCATTGCCGTGTTCGCCTGGGCCTATGTTCTTTGGCTAGCCGCCGACATGGGTAGCCCGGTGTCGGGCGGCGAGGCAGGCGACATGGCCGGGATGGACATGGCGAGCATGAATATGGGCGGCATGGATATGGGCGCCGCCGTGGTGCCGGGTTTCCGGGCCTGGGCATCGGCCGATTTCGTCTTCACCTTCACGATGTGGGCCGTGATGATGGTCGGCATGATGACGCCGTCGGTCGCGCCGATGTTGCTGCTCTATGCCGGCGTTGGCCGCAAGGCGCTGGCGGACAGCCGGCCTATCGCTTCGACGGCATGGTTTTTTACCGGCTATCTCGTCGTCTGGGTCGTCTTCAGCATCGTGGCGACGGGTGCGCAATGGCTGCTCACTCGTTTCGCCTTGCTTGATCCCGCGATGGCGGCGCACAGCGCGGTGCTCGGCGGTGTCGTTCTGATCGCCGCCGGCCTCTACCAATGGACACCGATCAAGGGCGTCTGCCTGCGCCAATGCCAGGCGCCGATCGCGTTCCTGGCCAGCCATGGCGGGTTCCGCACCACCGCGCTCGGCGCATTTCGGCTTGGCATGGATCATGGCGCCTATTGTCTCGGCTGCTGCTGGGCACTGATGGCCCTGCTGTTCGTCGGTGGTGTCATGAACGTGCTGTGGATCGCCGGCATCGCCATCCTTGTTCTCCTGGAGAAGGTGGTCCCGGCCGGGCAATTGATCCCGCGCATCTCCGGTGCATTGATGGTCGCGGTCGGCCTCAGGCTGGGCCTTTCCGCGCTTTGAGACCGCGCGCCGATTTTGTCCACAAGCAATATCGACCGCCAATCATGGGTAATCGTTGGCCGAAGGTGTTCCGTAACGTCAATGCATTTCGTGCCCGGGGGCAGTAACGCCGAGCTATTGCCCGGAACGGATTTTACAGCGCCGGCTCACATCTGCGTCAAATGAGCTTTGCCGATTCAAGTCGCGCTTCTGACGAGATCGCGTGCACGTTTGTCTGCAATTCAGGCATTTCAGGCAATCGATTTTCAAACCCGGTCGGATTCGGTCATTTTCCTTGACCTCACGGGAATTATCGCCTTCGATGCTGTTCGTGAATGGGAGGCGGCGCGTCGGTTTGCGATGCGGGGTTTCGGGAATGGGCCGGGATGGGAGCTGCGTTCACAAGGGAAAAAAGATCAGGGTTTGCCTGAAAAAACAGAAAAGGGTCTGTGGGTTATGAAACACATTGCTATCGGCATTCTTGGCGCCGCCACGCTCGGACTGATGGCGTCGGCCGCGTCGGCCGGCACGCTTGACACCGTCAAGGCGAAGGGCTTCATCCAGTGCGGCGTCTCGACCGGTCTGGCCGGCTTCTCCGCGCCGGACGACAAGGGCGACTGGCAAGGCATCGACGCCGATTTCTGTCGCGCGGTTGCCGCCGCCGTCTTCGGTGATGGCACCAAGGTCAAGTTCACGCCGCTCAGCGCCAAGGAACGGTTTACCGCGCTGCAGTCCGGCGAGGTCGACATCCTCTCGCGCAACACCACCTGGACGATCAACCGCGATACCGCGCTCGGCCTGAATTTCATCGGCACGACCTACTATGACGGCCAGGGCTTCATGATCAACGCCAAGAAGCTGCCGGGCGTCAATTCGGCGCTGCAGCTTTCGGGCGCCGCCGTCTGCGTGCAGAGCGGCACGACCACCGAGCTCAACCTCGCCGACTACTTCAAGGCGAACAAGATGGAGTACAATCCCGTCGTCTTCGAGAAGCTCGAAGAGGTCAATGCCGCTTATGATGCCGGCCGTTGCGACGTCTACACAACCGACCAGTCGGGCCTTTACGGCATTCGCTTGACGCTCGGCTCGCCGGCCGATCACGTCGTGCTGCCCGAGATCATCTCGAAAGAGCCGCTCGGACCTGCCGTTCGCCAGGGCGACGACCAGTGGTACCACATCGTCAAGTGGACCTATTTCGCTCTGCTCGACGCCGAGGAGCTCGGCATCACCAAGGCCAATGTCGACGAGATGAAAAACTCCGCCAGCCCGGAGATCAAGCGTGTGCTCGGCCAGGAAGCAGACACCAAGATCGGCACCGACCTCGGCGTCTCCAACGACTGGGTCGTCAACATCGTCAAGGCCACCGGCAACTACGGCGAAATGTTCGACCGCAATGTCGGCTCCGGCAGCCCGCTCAAGATTGCGCGTGGCATCAATGCGCTATGGACCAAGGGCGGCCTGCAATACGCGCCGCCGATCCGCTGATCGAAATGTGATCCGGAAGGCAGGCTCCTGCCTTCCGGTTTCTCTTTCACAGGGGACGTGACATGGCATCGCAGGAAATCCTACGCGAGGAGCCGAGCCGCGGCTCCTTCGTCAATGACCCGAGAATTCGCAGTCTCTTCTTTCAGACGCTGGTCGTCATCGTTCTGTTCGGGTCCGTCTGGTGGATCGTGCAGAACGTCATCGACAATCTGCAGCGCCTGCACATCGCCTCCGGCTTCGGCTTCCTCAAGGGGCGCGCCGGCTTCGATATCTCGGACACGCCGATCGCCTATACGTCGGACTCGACCTATGGCCGCGCCATCGTCGTCGGCCTGATCAACACCATCATCGTTGCCGTCGCCGGCATCATCACCGCCACCATCATCGGCTTCGTCATCGGCATCGGCCGCCTGTCGCAGAACTGGCTGATCCAGAAGATCTGCACGGTTTACGTCGAGATCTTCCGCAACATCCCACCGCTGCTGGTCATCTTCTTCTGGTATTCCGGCGTGCTCGCCGTGCTGCCGGCGCCGCGAGATTCCTATCATCTGCCCTTCGGCTCCTTCCTCAACCAGCGCGGCTTCTATTTTCCGCGCCCGGTCTGGGGCGACGGCTCCTGGCTGATCCTGGTCGCCCTTGTCGTGGGCGTCGCAATGTCATGGTTCGTTGCCCGCAGGGCGCGTCAGCGGCAGATGGCGACGGGCCAGCAATTTCCGGTGTTTTGGACCTCCGCCGCGCTGATCATCGGCCTGCCGCTGCTGGCTTACGTGCTGAGCGGCTTTCCCCTGAGCTTTGACTTGCCCAAACAATCGACCTTCAACCTGACCGGCGGCTTTCAGGTCAAACCGGAGTTCCTTTCGCTCTATCTGGCGCTGTCCTGCTACACGGCGGCCTTCATCGCCGAAATCGTGCGCGCCGGCATCAGGGGCGTTAGCAAGGGCCAGACCGAGGCGGCGGCCGCACTTGGGCTGCGATCCGGTTCGATCCTGCGGCTGGTCGTGGTGCCGCAGGCCATGCGCATCGTCATCCCGCCGCTGACCAGCCAGTATCTCAACCTGACCAAGAACTCCTCGCTGGCGATCGCCATCGGTTATCCCGACCTGACGGCGACCGCCGGCACGGTTCTGAATCAGACCGGACAAGCGGTCGAGGGCGTGCTGATCATGATGATCGCCTATCTCATACTCAGCCTGGTGACCTCGGCCGTCATGAACGTGGTCAACGCCAGGATGGCGCTGGTGGAGAGGTAGGACCATGCAGGAACACGATCTGTCCTGGGTGCGCACCGAAATGGCGCTGGCGCAGCCCGCGCCGGCGAGCGTCAGCGGCCCCGTCGCCTGGGTGCGCAAGAACCTGATCGGCTCGGTCGGCGACACCATCCTCACCATCCTCGGCATCGTCATCGTCGCCTGGATCCTGCCGCAGGTCATCAACTGGGCGTTCATTAACGCACAGTGGACCGGACCGGACCGCACGGTCTGCGCCACCGTCGCGCAAGGCGGCATTCAGCCCGATGGCTGGAGCGGAGCCTGCTGGGCTTTCGTCAACGCCAAGTTCGGCCAGTTCATGTTCGGCACCTATCCGGTCGAGGAGCGCTGGCGGCCGATTCTGGTCGCCATCCTGTTCGTGGCGCTGCTGGTGCCGATGCTGATGCCGCGTGTGCCGCGCAAGGGGTTGAACGCAATCCTGCTTTTCCTGGTGCTGCCGATCGTTTCCTTCTTCCTGCTGGTCGGCGGCGTATTCGGCCTGCCGCATGTCGAAACCTCGCGCTGGGGCGGGCTGCTGATCACGCTGAGCCTGTCCTTCGTCGGCATCGCCGTATCGCTGCCGCTGGGCACCGTGCTTGCGCTCGGGCGGCGCTCGAAGATGCCGATAATCAAGATGCTGTGCATTATCTTCATCGAAGCCGTGCGCGGAATACCGCTGATCACCGTCCTGTTTTTCGTCAGCGTCATGCTGCCGCTGTTCCTGCCGGCCGGCGTCACTTTCGACAAGTATCTGAGGGCGCTGATCGGCGTGTCGCTGTTTGCGGCGGCCTATATGGCCGAAGTGGTGCGCGGCGGCCTGCAGGCGATCCCCAAGGGCCAGTATGAAGGCGCCGATTCGCTCGGCCTCGGCTACTGGCAGAAGATGAGCTTGATCGTGTTGCCGCAGGCGCTGAAGCTGGTCATACCCGGTATCGTCAACACCTTCATCGGCATGTTCAAGGACACCAGCCTGGTCCTCATCATTTCGATGTTCGACCTGCTCGGCATCGTCAAGCAGAACTTCTCCGACGCCAACTGGGCCACGGCGCAGACCGCGAAATCCGGTCTTGTGTTCGCCGCCTTCGTCTTCTGGCTGTTCTGCTTCGGCATGTCGCGCTATTCAATGTACACGGAACGCCGGCTCGACACCGGCTACAAACGCTAACAAAAGAACAAGGGGACCCCAGCCATGGCCACCGAAAATGCCGTCAGCGCGGAAGAGATCAAGGTCAACGCCGCCAAGATGCATATCTCGACCACCGATGTCGCCATCGACATCATCGCCATGCATAAATGGTACGGCGAGTTCCATGTGCTGAAGGACATCAACCTCAAGGTGATGCGCGGCGAGCGCATCGTCATTTGCGGACCGTCCGGGTCGGGCAAGTCGACCATGATCCGCTGCATCAACCGGCTGGAAGAGCACCAGAAGGGCAAGATCATCGTCGACGGCAAGGAACTCACCAACGATCTGAAGAAGATCGACGAGGTGCGCCGCGAGGTCGGCATGGTGTTCCAGCACTTCAACCTGTTCCCGCATCTGACCATCCTCGAGAATTGCACGCTGGCGCCGATCTGGGTGCGCAAGACACCGAAGAAGCAGGCCGAGGAAATCGCCATGCATTTCCTCAAGCGCGTGAAAATCCCCGAGCAGGCCAACAAATATCCGGGCCAGCTTTCCGGCGGCCAGCAGCAGCGCGTGGCGATCGCCCGCTCGCTGTGCATGAACCCGCGTATCATGCTGTTCGACGAGCCGACCTCGGCGCTCGACCCGGAAATGATCAAGGAAGTCCTGGAGACGATGGTGGGGCTGGCCGAGGAAGGCATGACCATGCTGTGCGTCACCCACGAGATGGGCTTTGCCAGGAAAGTCGCCAACCGGGTGATCTTCATGGATCAGGGCCAGATCGTCGAGCAGAACACGCCGGCCGAGTTCTTCGACCATCCCCGCCACGAACGCACGAAGCTGTTCCTGTCGCAGATCCTGCACTGAGCGAACTGACGCCAAGTCGAGAAAGCCCGGTCGCGCCACGGCCGGGCTTTTTAGTGTCTGGCCGATCGGAGAATGATCTTCTTCATTGAGCCGCGACGGAATCGCGAAGCCGCACCGATGAGAAAACTCCTGCGTTTCCTGGCCATGCTGGTTGCAGCACTGGTGCTCGCCGTGGTGCTCGGCACGCTGGTGCCGCGCCCGCTCTGGCCGGCAGCGGCGGCGGGCGAGGGCATCAGGCACATATTGGTGCTGAAAAATCCGATCCACACCGGCATCGCCATTCCCGTGGACGACGAGGTGCGCCGGCGCTTTCGTTTTCTTGCCGATGCCGGCCTGCCTTCGGACGCGCCCGAAGTGCGCTACCTCGTCTTCGGCTGGGGTGGGCGCGCCTTCTACCTGGAAACGCCGACATGGTCGCAATTGAAGGCGCTGCCCGCAATCAAGGCTTTGACGCTCGATGCGTCCGTGATGCATGTCGACGTCGCCGGCAACATTCCCGAGCCGCACCCCGATGTCGCGGGCTTCGACGTGGGCGAAGACCGTTTTGCCGCATTGCTCGATTTCGTCGAAGCGAGCTTTCAGGAGGGGCCGAACGGTCCGATCGTCATCGATGATGCCGCCTACTCCAATTTCGATCGCTTTTATGAGGCCAATGGCCATTTCAATGCGCTGATCGGCTGCAATACCTGGACGGCGGCGGCACTGCGCACCGCCGGCCTGCGCACCGGTTGGTGGAACCCGCTGCCGGTTTCGCTTGGGCTGTCGATGCGGCTGTATAATTAGCTTTGCCGCTGGCTCCTTTCAGCGACGGGTGATCCGCTGCTGCTCCCACCCGTAAAGCCAGTCCAGATCGGCTGCGAGCTTCTCTCCCGGTCGTGCCGCCAGAAACAGATTGCGGGCCAACGCCACCGGGCCTCGGGCATGCCAGGCAAGCCGGTTGAGCGCGCCGCGACGGATGACCTTGGCGATGCGCGACCGCCGCAGGTTCTCCCAGATGACGAGGCTTTGCGTCAGGTCGCCAGGGAAGTCGGCGATCAAATCGGCAAGCGTAGCCGCGTCCTCGATCGCCATGGCAGCACCTTGCGCCGCGAACGGCGTCATGGCATGCGCGGCGTCGCCGATTAGCGCGATGCCTTCGGGCATGGTCCAGCGTCGCTGTTCGACCGTGTGGATAGGAAAGGCGGTCCACGGGCCAGCGAGTTCCACCAAACGCGCCAGCGCCGGCGCGGAGCGGCGCATGGCGCCTGAAAGGATGGCGGGATCGGCGTGGCGTGACCACCCGTCGGCGATGCGCTCGCCCCGGGTGAAGGCGGCAAGGTTGAAGGCGCTACCCCTGCTCACGGGGTAGGCGACCAAATGAAAGCCGGGATGCAGGAAGGTGGTGACGCAGTCAGGGGAGCCGATCGCGGTGAAGGCTCGCCCCGCCTCGTTGTCTGCGCTCACCGTCGCCCGCCAGGCCAGTTCGCCGGAGAAATGGCTGTTCGCCAAGCCGGCTCCGCTGCCTGGACTGGCAAACCTCCGCACCGCTGACCAGACGCCATCGGCGCCGACCAGCAGAGATCCTTGGGTATCGATGACCTTGCGGCCGACCCCGTCTGTCGTGGTGATAACGAATGAACCGGAGGCCACGCTGCTGATCTGCGCGCCGGTGGTGAGATGGATGTCGGGCAGTTGCGCAACGCGCGCCATCAGGGCGTCTTGCAGATCCGCCCGGTGCGCCACGAGATAGGGCGCCCCCCAGCGTTCCTCGCCGGCTCCGCCAAGCGGCACGCGTGCCAGTTGGCGCAGGCTCGCGGCGTCCTTCAGCACCACGGCTTCCGGCTGGACGGCATTGGCAAGAAGCGTGTCGAGCACGCCAAGCTGGCGAAGGATGCGGGTCGCGTTAGGAGAGAGCTGGATGCCGGCGCCCGCCGCTTCGAGACGCTGCGCCTGTTCGAACACCCTCACGGAATAGCCGCGTTCGGCAAAGGCAATCGCCGCTGTCAGCCCGGCGATGCCAGCCCCGGCGATCATGACCTGCCGGGACCGCGTCGAGCTCATGATCGGAAGGTCAGGCGGCCTGGTCGATGTAGAGGCAGCCCGCCGGCAGCGTTTCGGTCGCCTTCAGCTTCGGCGAATAGCGATAGAGGGTCGAGCAGTAGGGGCAGACTTTCTCATTGTCGTCGCCCATGTCGAGAAAAACATGCGGATGGTCGAAAGGCGGGTTGGCGCCCGTGCACATGAATTCCTTGACTCCGATGTCGATCGCCGGGTGGCCCGCATCGTTCTGGAAATGGGGAATGGAACCGCCTGCCATCGTCGTCTCCTTAACGCAGTCTCTCTGCATCTGGATCATATCAAGTCTGTTTGCAAGTTCGATGAAATCAAACTGTCGCAAAAGCCTGTCAGAGAACTGTCGCAAAAGCCTGCCACAGGATAAGTTAAGCCGGTTAACCGGCTGAGGCGCGCGGAAGAGCAGGAATCATGAACGAACTGAAGCCGGTACAGAGCGAATTCAACAATGTCGCGGCAGCGAGCCCGGAAGGCAATCCGGACCGCTTCGTCAACCGCGAATTCTCCTGGCTGCAGTTCAATCGCCGCGTTCTCGAGGAATCGCTGAACACCCATCACCCGCTGCTGGAGCGCGTCCGCTTCCTGTCGATCTCGGCCGCCAATCTCGACGAGTTCTTCATGGTGCGCGTCGCCGGTCTTGCCGGCCAGGTGCGCGAGGGGATCGTGCTGAAGAGCCCGGACGGACGCACTCCCGAACAGCAGCTCGAACAATTGCTGCGTGAGGTCGAGCGGCTGCAGGAGGACCAGCAGAAGAGCCTGTCGGCCCTCACGGTGCTGCTCAACAAGGAAGGCATCGAAACCATCACCCGCGACGCGCTGACCAAGGACGAGAAGGTCTGGCTGGAAGACCATTTCCAGGAGCAGGTGTTTCCCGTGCTGACCCCGCTGTCGATCGACCCGGCGCATCCGTTCCCGTTCATTCCCAATCTCGGCTTCTCGATGGCGCTGCAACTTCGCCATCGCAAGAATGGCGAGGAGATGAGCGCGCTCTTGCGCCTGCCGGTGGCGCTGAAGCGCTTCATCCGCCTGCCGGACCGCAAGCACCATGTCCGCTTCATTCCGCTGGAGGAGGCGGTCGGCCTCTACATCGGCAAGCTCTTCCCCGGCTACGAGGTCAAGGGCTCCGGCACGTTCCGCATCATTCGTGACAGCGACATCGAGGTCGAAGAGGAATCGGAAGATCTCGTGCGCCTGTTCGAAACGGCGCTGAAGCGCCGCCGCCGCGGCTCCGTCATCCGCATCGAATTCGACAAGCTGATGCCTGGGGAATTGCGCGATTTCGTCGCCGGCGAGCTTGGCGTCTCGTCGAGCCGCATCAGCGTGCTCACCGGGCCGCTGGCACTCAGCCAGATCTCCGAGATCGTCTCCGTTCCCCGCGACGACCTGAAATTCATCCCCTACAACCCACGCTTTCCCGAGCGCATCCGTGAGCATGGCGGCGACTGTTTCGCCGCCATTCGCGAGAAGGACATCGTCGTCCATCACCCCTATGAGTCGTTCGACGTGGTGGTGCAGTTCCTGCGCCAGGCGATGGCCGACCCCGAAGTGGTGGCGATCAAGCAGACGCTCTATCGCACCTCCAACGACAGCCCGATCGTGCGTGCTCTGGTCGACGCGGCCGAAGCCGGCAAGTCGGTAACGGCGCTGGTCGAGCTCAAGGCGCGTTTCGATGAGGAGGCCAACATTCGCTGGGCGCGCGATCTCGAACGCGCCGGCGTGCAGGTCGTGTTCGGGTTCCTGGAACTCAAGACCCACGCCAAGATGTCGCTGGTGGTGCGGCGCGAGGACGGCAAGCTGCGCAATTACGTCCATCTCGGCACCGGCAACTACCACCCGGTCACCGCGCGCATCTACACCGACCTGTCCTTCTTCACCACCGATCCGACGATCGCCCGCGACGTCGCCCAATTGTTCAATTTCATCACCGGCTATGCCGAGCCGACCGCGGAGATGCGGCTGGCGATCTCGCCGTTCACGCTGAGGAACCGCATCCTTCAGCACATTTCGGACGAGGTCACCCATGCGTTGGAGGGACGGCCGGCGCGTATCTGGATGAAGATGAACGCGCTCGTCGATCCCATCATCATCGACGCGCTCTACGATGCCAGCCGCGCCGGAGTGGAGATCGACCTCGTCGTGCGCGGCATATGCTGCCTGCGGCCGCAGGTGCCGGGCCTGTCGGAAAACATCAGGGTCAAGTCGATCGTCGGCCGGTTCCTGGAGCACAGCCGCATCTATTGCTTCGGCAACGGTCATGGCCTTCCTTCGGACGAGGCGATCGTCTACATCTCCTCGGCCGACCTCATGCCGCGCAATCTCGACCGCCGCGTCGAGACCATGGTGCCGATCACCAATCCAACTGTGCATGAACAGATTCTGGGCCAGATCATGCTGGGCAACATCATGGACAATCAGCAAAGTTTCGACGTATTGGCAGATGGAACCTCCCGGCGCGTGGTGCTGGAGGAGGGTGAGGAACCGTTCAACGCGCAGGAATATTTCATGACCAATCCGAGCCTGTCGGGACGGGGTGACGCGCTGAAATCGCATGCGCCCAAGCGAATCGCCCAGTTCAAGCGCCGCAAGAAGAACGCCGCCACCTGATGCTGTCCAATTCCCAGGGCCGGCTGCAGGACCGCCGACCGCTGTCCATCATCGACATCGGCTCCAATTCGATCCGTCTCGTCGTCTATGAGGGGCTGGCGCGCTCGCCGACCATGCTGTTCAACGAAAAGATGCTGGCCGGCCTCGGCCGCGGCATCGTGTCGACGGGGAAGCTGGACCCCGAGGGGGTGGCGCGCTCGATGGAGGAGTTTCGCCGTTTCCGCGCGCTCTCCGACCAGGCAGGCGCCGAACACATGTACGTGCTGGCAACCGCCGCCGCCCGCGAGGCGATCAACGGTCCCGATTTCATCCATCGTGCCGAGGATGTGCTCAAGACCGAAATCCGTGTGCTCTCCGGCCGCCAGGAAGCGCATTATTCCGCGCTCGGCGTCATCTCAGGCTTCCACCCGGCCAACGGCATTGCCGGCGACCTTGGCGGCGGCAGCCTGGAGCTTATAGACATTGATGGCGAGGCGATCGGCGACGGCATCACGCTGCCGCTCGGCGGCCTGCGCCTGCAGGACATGGCGAAGAACTCGCTCGTCCAGGCGCAGAAGATCGCGCGCCAGGAACTGGCCCGGGCCAAGCTTTTGAAGGGCGGACAAGGCAGGACTTTCTACGCTGTTGGCGGCACCTGGCGAAACCTCGCCAGGCTGCATATGGAGATGAACAACTACCCGCTCGGCGTCATGCATCACTACGAAATATCGGCCGAAAGCGCGCAGAACTTCCTCAAGCAGGTGGCCAGGGGCGAAGTCGAAAAGGTGAGGGGCATCGAGGGTGTCTCCAAGAACCGCCGCTCGCTGCTGCCCTATGGCGCTCTCGTGCTGCAGGAGATCATGACGGCGATGCAGCCGTCCAGGATCGTCGTTTCGGCGCAAGGCGTGCGTGAGGGTTTCCTCTATTCGCTGCTCGACGCGGCCGAGCAGAAGGCCGATCCGCTGATCTCGGCCGCCGAGGAGCTTGCGCTTCTGCGCTCGCGTTCGGTCCATCACGCGCATGACCTTGTCGAATGGACCGGCAAGGCCTTCAAGGCGTTCGGCATCGACGAGACGGAAGACGAAGCGCGCTATCGCCACGCCGCCTGCCTGCTCGCCGATATCGGCTGGCGCGCTCATCCGGAATATCGCGGCAAGCAGTCGCTCAACATCATTGCGCATGCCTCGTTCATCGGTGTCGATCATCCCGGCCGCGCCTACCTGGCGCTGACCAACGCCTACCGTCATGATGGCGTTTTCAATGAATTGGTGGCGCCCGAAATCAGGGCGCTGGCGCCGCCGCGCCTGCTGGAGCGCGCCCGCGTACTGGCAGCGATGATGCGCGTCGTCTATCTGCTGACGGCCGCGATGCCTGGCATCATGCCGAGGCTGAAATGGGAAAGCCGCCCCAACGGCGCGCTGGCGCTGGTGCTGCCGGCCTCGCTCTCCGACCTATACGGCGAGCGCCCGGCCGGCCGGCTGGCGCAACTGGCGCGCATCACCAACCGCCGCCTGGTGCTGGCGGTCGAGGGCGGGCAGAGCGTGTCGGCGAAGTAGTCAAGTCGCGTCGGCGCCTATGCCGAAGCCGCGCCCATCGGCCGACCATGCGCCGGCGCCGGCCATGGCAAGCGCCAGGAAACCGCCCGATATCGCGATGTCCTTCATCAGCATCTGCTGGTGCAGGAAGGCGAGCGTCGCGTCACCGGCGCCTTGGCCATAATGGCCGATATAGCCGGCCGCGATGCAGAAGCCGGCCAGCAGCAGTGCGACGATCCGCGTCTGCAAACCAACGAGGATCAGCAGTCCCGCGATCAGCTCGAAAAGGCCGGTGCCCCAGGCGGCGAGCGCCGGCAGCGGCAGGCCGAGGCCGGCGAAATAGCTGGTGGTGCCGGCGATGTTGGCGAGCGCCTGGAAGCCGGACGGCACGAACAGCACGGCAAACAGCAGCCGCGAAACCAGAAGCAATGCACTGCGACCCATGGCTCCCTCCCTTGCCGGCACGGTCGCCGGCGACCATTGCAGTCTAATGCATGTCGCCCGGGAGTGTCCTTGGTTCCGGGACAACGACATGCATAAAACCAGAAGCTTACAGCAGCTCGGACGAATCTATTTGCCGCGACGTGCTGTACCCCTGTGATCACATAACGAAAAAAGCGGCGCGGAAAATTCCGCGCCGCTCGTTTCAGATCCTTGGGAGGAAAAAACCTCAGCCGCGCTTGGCGTCGATCGAATACGCGCCGGGACCCGAGGAGGCCAGCAGCAGGAAACCGCCGGTGATGGCGACGTTCTTGAGGAACTGGATCATCTGCATCTGGTCGGCCCAGCCGGTGTGGGCGACCAGCCCGGTCGCGATCGTAAAGATCGCGAGCACCCAGGCGGCGATCCTGGTCTGGAAACCGACGAGGACGGCAAGGCCGCCAAGCAGCTCGATCAGTCCGACGATGACGGCCGTCGCCGTCGGCGCCGGCAGGCCGAGGCCGCCGAAATAGGCGGCGGTGCCGGAAATGGCTGTGAGCTTGCCGAATCCAGAAAGCAGGAAAATGACCGCGAGCAGGATGCGGCCGATGAGGATGGTGACAGAGCTGTTGGACGCGGTGCCGCTGCCGGCGAAGGAAGTGTTTGTGGACATGGTGGCTCTCCGAATGGGGTTGATGCCCCGTCAGATAGAGCATGCCAACTGTTCACCAAAGCCGCCTATCCGGCGACACATTGTTCACAGAGCATACGTTTCTGTGAACCGGTGAAAAACGGAAATTCGTGTCGATGTGCTGGCGTGAGGATATTCTCCCGTCGACAATTGCCTTCACCCCGGATGCGTCATGTCCTGCGGCCGCACCAGGCGGTCATAGTCGGCCTCGCTGACCAGTCCGGTTGCCAACGTTTCCTCGCGCAACGTCGTGCCTTTCTTGTGCGCGGTCTTGGCGATCTTGGCGGCGTTGTCGTAGCCAATGGTTGGCGCAAGCGCGGTCACCAGCATCAGCGAACGGTCGAGTGCCGCCTTGATGTTGTCCTCTCGCGCCTCGATGCCGACGACGCAATTGTCGGTGAAGGAGACCGAAGCGTCGGCGAGCAACTGCACCGACTGCAGGAAATTGTACGCCATCAGCGGATTGTAGACGTTGAGCTCGAAATGGCCCTGGCTGCCGGCGAAGGTCAGCGCCGCATTGTTGCCGAACACCTGCACGCAGACCTGCGTCATCGCCTCGCACTGGGTAGGGTTGACCTTGCCCGGCATGATCGAGGAGCCGGGTTCGTTTTCCGGCAGCGACAATTCGCCGAGGCCCGAGCGCGGGCCGGAGCCAAGGAAACGGATGTCGTTGGCGATCTTGAACAGTGCCGCGGCCGCGGCATTGATGGCACCGTGCGAGAACACCATGGAATCATGTGCGGCGAGCGCCTCGAACTTGTTCGGCGCGGTGACGAAAGCGATGCCGGTAATGGCGGCGATGCGATCGGCCACCCGCTCGGCGAAACCGACCGGCGCATTGAGGCCGGTGCCGACGGCGGTGCCGCCCTGCGCCAATTCCTGCAGGCCGGGCAGCGTCTGCTCGATGCGCTTGATCGAGGAGGCGACCTGCGCGGCATAGCCGGAGAATTCCTGGCCCAGCGTCAGCGGCGTGGCGTCCTGCGTGTGGGTACGGCCGATCTTGATGATGTGGTTGAAGTCCCGGCTCTTGGCGGCGAGCGCCTTGTACAGGTGGTGCAGCGCGGGGATCAGGTCATGCTCGATCCGCTCGGCGCAGGCGATGTGCATGGCCGTCGGATAGGTGTCGTTCGAGGACTGGCTCATATTGACGTGGTCGTTGGGGTGCACCGGCTTCTTCGAGCCCATGACGCCGCCCAGCATCTCGATCGCGCGGTTCGAGATCACCTCGTTGGCGTTCATGTTGGACTGCGTGCCCGAGCCGGTCTGCCAGACCACCAGCGGAAAGTGGTCGTTGAGCTTGCCGTCGATGACCTCTTGCGAGGCCTCGATGATCGCCTTGCCGATGGCCGGATCGAGCCGTTTGAGCTCCATGTTGGCTTCCGCCGCCGCCCGCTTGACGATGCCCAGCGCGCGCACGATCGAAACCGGCTGCTTTTCCCAGCCGATCTTGAAATTGCCGAGGGAACGCTGCGCCTGGGCGCCCCAATAACGGTCGGCGGCGACCTCGATGGGGCCGAACGTGTCGGTTTCGGTTCTCGTCTTTGGCGTGCTCACGGCAAGGCTCCGGTCTGTCGATTTGGGCAACGGCGTATCGCGTTGCACAAATGGCTTCAAGCGGAGAATAACGCGGCTGCGGATGCAAATCGGTTGAAGATGCTTCCGATCTCCCGACAGGAACCCTTGGAGGAGAGATCGGCGGCTTCGCGTTCTCAACTCAAGGGCGAACCGACAATATCGATGCCATTTTCCGCGCAGATCCGCACCAGAGCCTCGATCATCTCGGGCGTCGGCTCGGACAGCGGCGGCAATTCCGGCTGTCCGGCGGGGCGGCTCGCCTGACGCAGCATCGTCTCGAACCCGCGGCCGCGCGTGACGGTCAGAGCGCGCGCACCTTCTGGAGATTCGACCCTGTATGTGTGCGGCAGGCCTTTCGGCGCAATGAGGGTCTCGCCGGTACCAGCGACCCGCTCCTGTCCGTCGATCCGAACGCGCAGCTGTCCTTCTAGGATATGAAACACCTCGTCTTCGTGCTGATGCACATGCAGCGGCGGAGAATCGCCATGGGGCATGCGGTGCTCGACGACACAGATGCCGTCCTCGCCCTCCGCCGACGATATCCGAATGGCAACCAGTGTGTTGTTGAACCAGAAGAGTTCCTTGCCTGTAATGGTCCCGACGGTCATTGTCATGGTTCTTCCTCCTTTGTTGCCTTCGGACGGGTCGCGGTCGGAAGGATCTGATCAGGTGCATGCCGCCGATGGAAATCCAATGATCGTATGGGGCGGATTGATGCCATGAATTTAAATGCGCTCGACCTCAATCTGGTCAGGGTGCTCGACGCGCTTTTGCGCGAACGAAGCGTGACGCGCGCCGGCGAGCAGATCGGGCTGAGCCAGCCCGCCGTGAGCGCCGCGCTCAATCGCCTGCGTCATGTCCTCAACGACCAGTTGTTCGTGCGGCGCGGCAACGACATGGTGCCGACCCCGCGCGCCGAAAGCCTGACGGAGCCGGTGCGCGCCGCACTGCGCGAGATCGAACGCGCCTTTCATTCGGCGCATTCGTTCAATCCGGCGGAACTTGAGCGAACCTTCACGCTCATGGGGGCGGACTTCTTTTCCATGCTACTGATGCCGACACTGGCGGTGCGCGTCGCGGCTATCGCGCCGCATGCGTCGTTACGGTTTCTCGATAGCGCGCGAGGCGATGTTTCGCGTCTGCTCCAGGACGATGAAATCGATGTGGCTCTCGAACGTCCGCTGGAGGTCTTGGATTGGGTCTCCAGCGTACCGCTGTTCCATTCGCCATTCGCAATCATTGCGGCGCAAAACAATGCTGCGATCAGACTGGCGGGGATCGCAGGGGGCGAGCCTATTCCGCTTGAGCTTTTTTGCGAACTGCCGCACGTTCTTCGCTCTATTGACGGCTCGATGTCGGGCTCCACCGACGAGGCGCTCCGCAAAATCGGGCGAAGCCGCCGTGTGAGCTTGGCACTGCCTCACTTTCAGGCTGTCGCGTTGGCCGTCGCAAACGGAAACTACCTTTCCGCGGTTCCCAGGCAGTTCGCGGTTTGGGCAGCCAAGACCCTGCCTCTCGCCATCTTCGAGCCGCCACTTCCCATTGCCGTTCCTGAAATCAGGATGTACTGGCACGCACGCCGAGACGACGAGCCCCCTCATCGCTGGATTCGCCTTCAGATCCTGGACGTTGTGGGCGCTCTTGGATTTGTGGAAAGCGCCGCTGGTGAAGTTGCCGCGCCATAGCGGCCAGGCAGTTCACCCCGCCGTGTAGCCGCCGTCGACGGCAAAGATGCCGCCACTGGTCCAGCCAGCCTCGTCGCTGGCGAGATAGACCGCCATCCCGGCGAGGTCGTCAGGCCGGCCGATGCGGCCGAGAGGATAGCTGCGCTCGACATAGGCTTTCAGTTCCGCCTGTGCCTCGGCCGGCAGGTTGTCGACGGTCTTGCGCCGCATTGCCGTATCCACCGTACCGGGTGCGATTGCGTTGACGCGGATGCCGCGCGGACCGAGTTCGAAGGCCAGCGATTTGGTCAGCGAGTTCAACGCGCCTTTGGACAGGGAGTAGAGGCTTGATGGCCGTTTCGGGATCATCTTGTTGGCGAAATAGGAGGAGATGTTGATGACGGATGCATCTGCACCGAGATGCGGCAGCAGCCCCTGGGTGAGGAAGAACGCCGCCGTCACATTGAGCGCGAAAGATTGCTGGAACTGTGCCTCGCTGACACTCTCGAACGGCACGAGATAGGCGACACCGGCATTGTTGACGAGAACGTCGAGTGGCCGGCCGGATTCTTTCGCCTGCTCGACGACCGCTGCGAGGCCGGGGCTGGTGGCGAGGTCGGCCGACAATGTCGCCACCATGCCTGTCGAGCCGAGGGCCGTCAGCTTCTGGCGAGCGGTGTCGAGTTTGCCCGCGTCGCGGCCGACGATCAGGACATCGGCACCCTCGTTCAGGAATGCCTCGGCGATCGCCAGGCCGATGCCGTCCGATCCGCCGGTGATCAACGTCCGCTTGCCCTGAAGCCTCATCACGCACATCACCATGCGTTTGCCATCAAACAGAGGGATCGCACCGCATGTCCGTGACGGGGTCAAGTCATCAGGCTATCCCAGGGTATGAACTTCGGCCGGCGTCCGGCGCGAGCGCCCGACGGCTGGCCTGAGACCCGTCGCAGCGCGAAAACCGGATGACGTGCGGGTCGGTTTCACGCGCTGGCGGTGGAGCGCTCCTGAGTAGCCAGCCGCGCGGCGACATAGCCCTTGACCTGCCGGATCGCCTGTTCGCGCGAGACGCTGCCCGGCTGCAGGCCGAGCCGAAGCCAGAGTCCGTCGATCAAGGCCGTGACGCCAAGCGCGATGTCGTCGGCCTCGTTGGGTGAGGCGAGGCCGCGCAGGCCGGACAACAGATTCGAGCGCATGCGCCCATGGATCACCTTCTGGATGCGCGCCAGCTTTTCATCGCGCGGCACCTCGGCGCAGAGCGAAAGCCAGGCATGGCATAGAGGCGGCAGGAAGAGATGCTCCTCGAAATTGCCCTCGATCACCGCGTCCAGGCGTTCCATCGAAGTCCGCGCCCGGCGAAGCCTTGCGACCACCGCGTTGCATAGGACTGCGTTGGCCTCGCGCATGGCGTGCTCGAACAATTCCTGCTTGTTGCGGAAATAGTGCAGCACGATGCCTTTGGAGGCGCCTGCATGGGCGGCGACTTTTTCCAGCGTCGCCCCCGCAATGCCTTCGCGCTCCAGAACCGCGAAGGCCGCCTGGCGCAATTCCTTTCGGCGTATGTCGCCAAGGCGTTTCAGTTTCACGAGATTGTTCCATGCCTCACGAATCCATGTTGACATTTTCGCCCCGCGAGATCAATCATTGACCCATGGGACAATAAAAAGACCGATGGGTCAACACAATAAGGAGAACGGAAATGGTGCGTATCCTTGCAAGCTGTCTGGCCGCGCTGGCGTTGGCCTCGCAGGCTGCCCTGGCGGCCGACGCCGAGCAATGCCGTGTGGTCCGCATGGCCGAGCCCGGCTGGAACGATCTCGCTTTCACCACGGGTGTGGGCAATGTGCTTCTGCAAGCGCTCGGCTATCAGCCACAGAGCGAGGTGCTGGGCATCAACGTCATCTACGAAGGCATGAAGAACCGGGATCTCGACCTGTTCCTGGGTTACTGGGACCCGGCGATGGTCACCTATTACGAACCCTACAAGAAGGACGGCTCGATCGAGAATGTGCGTGTCAATCTCGTCGGCGCCAAATACACGTTCGCAGTCCCGACCTATGTCTGGGAGGCAGGGGTCAAGGACGTCTCCGACCTGCGCAAGTTCGCCGACAAGTTCGGCAAGAAGATGTATGGCATCGAGCCCGGCTCCAACCAGCTGATGATGGACGCCATCGCCGATCCGGCCTTCGGCCTCGATGGCTGGCACGTGGTCGAGTCCAGCGAAGCCGGCATGCTGTCGGAGGTCGGCTACGAGATCAAGGAGAAGCAGTTCATCGTCTTCCAGGGCTGGGCGCCGCATCCGATGAACACCATGTACGACTTCAAGTATCTGACCGGCGGCGACAAGTTCTTTGGCCCGAATTTCGGCGCCGCGACGGTGACGACGCAGGTCCGCAAGGGCTACCTGCAGGAATGTCCTAACGTGGCGCAGTTCCTCGGGAATCTCGTCTTCGACATCGATTTCGAGAATGTCGGCATGGGCTACCTCATCAATGACGGCATGAAGCCAGAGGACGGGGCGCTGAAGGCGATCACGCTGAACAAGAACCGTCTCGATGCCTGGCTCGCCGGTGTCACGACTTTCGATGGCAAGCCTGGTCTTGCCGCCGTCAAGGAGAAGCTCGGCCTGTGAGACCGCCGGACGCTTTGTCCATCACCTGTGTGGAACAGAACGCCTGGGCTGGTCGCAAGCAATGGGTCAATATCGGCGATCTCGACATCGCCTATGTCGAGATCGCCGGTGCCGGGCCGCCGCTGTTGCTGATCCATGGTTTCACCGACACCAGCCGCAGCTTTTCGCTGCTGGCGCCGCATCTGGCTGGCCGCCGGCTGATCATGCCCGATCTGCGCGGCCATGGTGCCTCGCAGGCGGGCGGCGGCTACCGCGTCGCTGATTTCGCCGAGGATATTGCCGGGTTGATCCGGCATCTGCGGGTGGACCGGCCTATCGTCGTCGGTCATTCGCTGGGCGGCATGGTGGCAATTGCATTGGCCGCCCGGCAGCCGGACTTGATCGGAGGCCTGGTCGTGCTGGCCAGCACGCTGAAGCCCGGCTTCACGCCGGACCATGCGTTGCCGGTCGGCATCCTGGCCTTGCACGATCCGATATCGCCGGCCGACCCGTTCTTTGCCTGGTGGCATGCGTGCCAAACCTCGGTGCCGCGGACGTTCCTCGCGGGCCTGGCGACGGAAGCTTCCGCCATGCCTGCGGCCCGCTGGCGTGCCATTCTGGAGGAAGTCCGCATCACCGACCTGACCGCCGAGGCACGGGCCGTGCGGGCCAAGGCACTGATCATCGCCGGCGCCTGCGATCCGCTATTCGACGAGCCGCACCAGCAGGCCTTGGCCGACGCGCTGACCGGATCCCGTCTCGTCTGGGCGCAAAATTGCGGTCACAATCCCCATTGGGAGGACCCGGCCTTCATCGCCTCCGCGATGGCGGGACTGCTGTCCGGCCGCTGATCACCGCAACAGCGATCGGGCCGTGGGCACCAGCCGCAACGTTTCGGCCGGCTTAGTGCTAATGCCCTGCATGTTCTGGCCAAGTGCCTGCCACGCCGGCGAAGCGGCGAGGTGATGGCTGGCGTGGGCATCGCCGTCGGGGAAGCCGGCAACGGTGATAAAGACGTTTTCGCCGGCGCGCACGGGTAGCCGCGGGAAGGTGTTTGCGGCCGGCTCCGTCAGGAAGGCGCCAAGCAGACGCGCGCCGGTCTGGGCAAGCCGCGCAATCATCTCCGCCCGGATGCGCCCGGCGAAGTCGGCGCCGATGCCCGGCCGCAAATGATGAATCGAAATCTCAACCAGGCCGGGCAACCCGCTTCGTTCGCTTGTGCTTTTGGCCATGTCGGCCATTGGCCGGCGCAATCCCGACAGATCGAAGCCGGCATCCGGCCACGCCGGCCGCAGCAGCAGCACATCGTCGGAATCGATCATCGTCGCGTTGGCCGCGTCGCGGTGCGCCGCCCATACCGGGCCGTCATAGAACGCGCTCAGAGCATCCTTGCGCGCATCCATGCTCTCGAAACCGCGCATCCAGACGAACATATCGGGGCGGTCCAGGTCGCGGAACTGGCCGATGATGGTCATCCCCGCGTCTTCCTGGCTTTCGATGAACTGCGTGTCGAAGATATCGATCAACGTTTCGCGCCGGCCAGGCTTCAACGTGTACTGCCGCAATTCGACGATCGGCGAGGCGAGTACCGCCGGCTTAGGCGTGGCATTCGGGATCGGGCTCATCCGCGGGTTCTCCAAAACAGGTTGATCGTCCTGTTTATAAACAGACCGGTTGCCCTGTTTTGTCAACATGCTATCCTTTTACAATGTCAGCAGAGCTCAACACCCGGCCAGGGCGAGTCCGAGGCAAACGCATCAACGACCCCGAAGGCATGCGCCGCAAAGTGCTCGATGTCGCCGAGGCAGCGTTTCAGGCACGCGGCTATCATGCTTCCAGCCTCGGCGACCTGATGGCGGCGGCAGGCGTCAGCGGTGGCGCGTTGCATCATCACTTCCCGACCAAGAAGGCGCTGGCGCTGGCGGTCATCGACGAGCGCGTGGCGGCGGCGGTCGAGGAGACGTGGATCGCGCCGGTGCGGCAGGCGGCTTCGGCCCGCGAGGGCGTGCGTCAAGTGTTCGACGCCGTGGCGGCGGAACTGGAACGGCAAGGTTTCGTGCGCGGCTGCCCCCTCAACAATCTGGCCCATGAACTGTCGCTCGCCGATCCCGAATTTCGGAATGCCCTTGCCGGCGTCTTTTCGGCATGGCGCCAAGCGATCGCCGACAAGATCAGGGCCGACCAGCGGGAGGGCAGGGAGCAAGGCACGGATCCCGAGCATTTTGCGGTGTTTGCGGTCGCCGCCTATTCCGGCGCCATGTCGATGGCCAAGACGGCGCAGGACGCCGGCCCGTTGCGCGATTGCCTAGCGGCGCTGGAGCGGAGCGCCTCGCAAGCGGCATCATCGCAGGGCGAGCCGGTGGCGCGGCGACGTCGCAGGGTGCTGCGCCGGTACGGCGGCATTTGAGGCAGGCAGGCCACAGCCGGCCGATGTCTCAACCAACTGGACGGACAGACGCCGCTTGTGCTGAATTCCGCCGATGATGAATCGCCTTCCGCCCCTATTGTTCTCACGACGCGGCTTTCTGGTGCAGGCCGCCGGTCTTGCGGCTGCCGGTACGCTTTCGCGTCCGGCGCTCGGCCAGACCGGACAGCGCATCCAGCCCGTCGACGCCACCTTCCTGTTCGTCGCCGACGTCCATGCCTGCCGCATGGCGAGCGGCTTGAGCCCTAATTGCAAGTTGGAAGGCAAGACGGACGCGGCGCTGCTGCGCAACGTCGCGGCGTTGAACGCCATCGGTGACAAGGATTGGCCGGCGCGGATCAACGGCATCGCCACGGGCCTGCGGCCGGCCGGCAGCCGCATCGGCACGCCGCTCGGCCTTGTCGTTGGCGGTGACATCACCGACGATGGCGGCGGCCAAATCACCGAGCCCAGCGAAGGCACCCAGCTTCTGCAGTTCAGCCAGCGCTATCAGCAAGGCATGGGCCCCGACCGTGTACACATTCCGGTTTATGTCGGGCTCGGCAATCACGACCTCGATCAGAACGGCCCGCCGCACCATGTCGACTGGTACCGGCGTGAAATGCGCGACTATGTCGAGGTCAATCATCGCGCCGGCGTGTTCTTCAAGCCGCCGGTGCCGGCCACCAGCTACGACGTCGACACTGACTGCTATTCCTGGGACTGGGGTGGCCTGCATCTGGTGCAGACCCATCGCTTCGCCGGCGACACCGGCCATGGCGCCGACAGCAGCCTGCCTTGGCTCAAGCAGGACCTCGCAACTTATGCGGCGGATGGGCGCCCGGTCATCCTGTTCCAGCACTATGGCTGGGATACTTTTTCGATAGAACGGTGGGACCCCGCCAAGAGAGCATTCGACGATGACGGCAAGGGCGCGCCGCATTGGTGGAGCGATGCGGACCGCCAGGCCTTGCTGGCCGCCCTGAAGGGTTACAACGTCGTTGCCGTCTTCCACGGTCACCAGCACGAGGTGCCGATGATCTATCAACGCGACGGCCTCGATCTCTTCAAGCCGAAAGCCGCCTATATGGGCGGCTTCGCCTTGGCACGTGTCACCAGCGACAGCCTGGACGTCGTGCTGGGCGAAGCCGGCGACGATCATGGCGCCGTGGTTTTCACCACCGCTTTCAGCAAATCGCTGAAGACGTGAAAAGGGCCGCTCGACGCGGCCCTTTCCTCAGCGGTCAAGCGATTTCTTGACCTTGTCCTTCGCGTCGCCATAGGCCTTCTGCACCTTGCCGGTGGCCTTGTCGGCCATGCCTTCTGCCTGCGTCTGCCTATCGCCGGTCACTTTGCCGGCGGCTTGCTTGACCGAGCCTTTTACCTGCTTGGCCGCACCGGCGACCTGATCCTTGTTCACCATTTTCGCATCTCCCGGGTTTGGTTCGCCTTGGCAAACGAGCCGGCACGGTTTCGGTTCCGCCAGCCGCCGCTTATGTCGGCGAAACAGGGTGTCTTTCGGGCGCCGCGCCGGCAGGCTAGGGTGCCGGCCAGCGCACTCCGCAAGGAGCAAACCGCCAAGGGGGACAAATGTCGGAATTCACGCTCTATATCGGCAACAAGTGCTTCTCGTCCTGGTCGCTCAGGCCCTGGGTGGCGATGCGGCACCTGGAGATACCGTTCGAAGAGGTCTTGGTGCGGCTGCGCACCCCCGAAACCGCCGCCAACCTGGCGAACGTGTCGCCGACAGGTCAAGTCCCTGTCTTGGTTCACAAGCCCTTGAACCACACTGGCGGAATGGTCTGGGAAACCCTTGCCATCCTTGAATACCTCGCCGATCTCTTTCCGGAGAAAAAGCTCTGGCCGGCCGATATCGGCGCCCGGGCGCTGGCGCGTTCGGCGGCGACCGAGATGCATTCCGGTTTTCGCGAAGTCCGCTATGGCTGGCCGATGAATTTGCGGCGGCCAAAGGGCCACAAGCCACTCGACGCCGAGGGCGAGGCGCAACGCGCCCGCATCGAGGCGCTGTGGCGCGAGTGTCGCGAGAAACACGGCAAGGGCGGCCCGTTTCTGTTCGGCCATTTCACCGCGGCCGACGCCATGTATGCGCCTGTCGTCACCCGCTTCGACACCTATGGCGGGGATCTGGCGCCCGATACCAGGGCCTATGTCGACGCCATCCTCGCGCTGCCGGCCATGCGCCAATGGTATGCGGAAGCGGCGAAGGAGCCGTGGCCGGAGCCGGGGCCGGATGAATAGGACCCATCTGCGAAGTGGCCTTCCCCGTTGACCAGGACGGCCTATCTAGGAGCATTGGCGCGGCGCCCTTTGGAGATGTTGCAATGACCGTTTCTTCCATGCTTGCCGGCAAGGTTGCTCTCGTCACCGGCGCTTCCTCGGGCATTGGCGAGGCGACGGCTGCGGCACTGGCTGCTGCCGGGGCAAGGGTGGCGGTCGCCGCCCGTCGGGTCGATAGGCTCGAAGCTCTGGCCGCCCGCATCGAAAAAATCGGCGGAACGGCTTTGCGCATCGAGGCCGACGTCACCAGCAATGACGATGTCGCGGCCATGGTCGGGAAGGTGGTGGCCGAATGGGGTCGGCTAGACATCCTCGTCAACAATGCCGGCGTGATGCTGCTCTCGCCGGCAGCGGAGGCAACGCTCGATGACTGGCGCCATATGGTGGAACTCAACCTGTTGGCGCTGATGGGCGTCACCAAGGCGGCGCTGCCGCATCTCAAGGCTGCCAAGGGCCATATCGTCAATGTCTCGTCGGTCGCCGGCCGCGTCGCCAATCCCGGCGCCAGCGGTTACGCGGCGACCAAATTTGGTGTCGTCGGTTTTTCGGAATCACTGCGGCGCGAAGTCTATGCCGACAGGGTTCGCGTCACCGTGATCGAGCCCGGCCTGGTGCGCACAGAGCTTGGCGACCATATCACCAACGCTGCCTCGAAGGCGGGGCTGGACCAGCGCCTCGCCACGATGGAAGCGCTGACCGCCGAGGATGTCGCCGCCGCCATCCTCTATGCCATCGGCCAGCCGGCGCGCGTCAACGTCAACGAGATCGTCATCAGACCGACCGACCAGGAACGCTGAGCGGCCGCCGGCAACGCTCAGGTGCGGGCGCTTGTTCACCATGGATGTTGGCCAGATGACGCGCTTCCAGCCGTCGAATTCTCGCATCGATGACGCAACATTTGACAGGCGTCTGAAACACGCGTAGAAGAAAGTCGTCGATATTTGTTTGACTGACTTTTGTTATCCGCGCTTCCGAGCGCGCCTTTGACGAACTTCCCACATCAAAAATCGAGACAAACGGCGTTGTGCATCCGCATGACGGCGAACGAATATTTGCCATGGAAAGGGTTCGTCATGAGCACCGGCACAGTCAAGTGGTTCAACGCCACCAAGGGTTTTGGTTTTATTCAACCTGACGACGGCTCCGCCGACGTTTTTGTCCACATCTCGGCCGTGGAACGCGCCGGTATGCGCGACATCGTCGAGGGCCAGAAGCTCGGCTACGAGATGGTCCGCGACAACAAGTCGGGCAAGATGTCCGCCGACCAGTTGAAGGCGGCCTGAAGAAAGAATTCAGCCGTCCCGGTGACCACGGATGTACTGGCACCGGTGAACGGCGAATTCGGGCGCATGGCTACGGGAACTTGAGTTTCCACGGCTTCTGCTGCCCATCAGGAGCTGCCTTGTGCATCCAGTTGGATGCGCGGCGCTCCCAGGGAAGGTCAGGCGGTGCCTGGCCTTTTTCATTTTACGCTTGTTGCCGCCGAAAATGCGCTGCGCATTGGGCTGAACGTGCTAAGGGACGCTCCAGCATCTTGAATCCGCTGCCGCATCGCTTTGTGCATGGTCCCGACCGAAGACCGGTCTCGTCCTATCGGCACCAGGCTCCTGACAGGAGAAAGATTTTGACCGCCCATTCGAAGACAGCCGTCGATCCGGCCGTGTCGCTGTTCAGCAAGACGCAAACCCAGTCGATGTCGCTTAACCGCATCATTTCCGAGCGCGATGCCGTCAGCGAAGCGCGGGAAGCCAAGACCGCGCGCCTGCGCGAGCTGCGGCTGGAGAAAGAGGCCGACGAGATGGCGGCGGCCGCGGCACTCGCGGCGCTGCCGAAACGAGCCGGAAAACGCTGATGGCCACCAAGCGCGTACCGCAAACGCCAATCGCGGCCGATGCGACCATCGCCGACATGGTCGAGACCCTGGACAGGCCGGTCGAATATGTCCGGCGCGTGCTGGAAAAGCTCGAACGCTGCAAGCGCGCCCATGGCGATGCCCAGGTGCGCGTCGGCGTGCGCGGCCGGGCCGAGTGCCCGAACTACCTCATCGAGTATGTCCGCGAAGACGCCAAGACCCATGAGCGTGTCACCTATCAGGATGCCGCCTATAGCGGCAGCACGCATCGTGAGCTGGCCGCGCACCACATCGCGGAAGCCAGGAACTGGTCGCCCGAGGAAATGAACATCACGGCGGTTTCCGCGTTGATCGGCCGCTTGCGCAATCCGCGCGCACCATCATCGCGTTTCGCCGACGAGGATTGAAATGGCCATAAAATTCTCCGCCAAGGATCAGCCGGCAGCGCCGGCTCCCGCCGCAAAGCCGGCCAAGCCGGTTGCCGCGCCGAAGGCCGCCGCCGCCGACCAGGCAGCGACCGATCTGTTCAAGTCGCCAGCGGACGCACCGAAGGGCAAGACCGGCAAGAAGAAGTAGCGCCTTGCCGCGGGACGCCGATCGCAATCTCGCCGCGCCGGGGCCGTTTGCCCAGGCAGCCACGACCAGCCTGCCGTCGGCACAACCAGGCATCGCTCCTATGTTCGATTGCCAGAGCTGCGGCGCGTGCTGTTCCTATTCAGCCGAGTGGCCGCGCTTTTCGACAGAGGACGATGCGCAGCTCGACCGCATCCCGGAAAAATACGTGGCGGCAGACCTGTCGGGCATGCGCTGTGACGGCGTGCGCTGTTCGGCCCTGTCTGGCGAGGTCGGCAAGTCGACCGCCTGCACCATCTATGACCTGCGCCCGGATGTCTGCCGCGCCTGCATGCCTGGCGACGACGAGTGCCTGATGGCGCGCCGGGCGCTCGGATTTTCCACCTCTTAGCGGCGGCTTTGCTGGCGGCGAATGCATGTCGCCCGGAAGCGTCCTCGGTTCCGGGACGACGACAAGCATAAAATCAGAAGCTTACAGCGGGTCGGCGAATCCTATCGCCGCGACATGCTGTAATGACTGTCGCTTGTGCGCACCCCGCTTGCTGGCTAGGCTGCGTCAGGGTAGGGCGCCGGAGGAAATCATCGTGAGCATCGAATTTCTGTTGACGTCGCTGATCGTCGTGGCTTCGCCGGGCACCGGCGTACTCTATACGCTAAGCGCCGGACTTTCGCGTGGTGCGCGGGCCTCGATCATTGCCGCCTTTGGCTGCACGCTCGGCATCATCCCGCATATGGCGGCCGCCATCACCGGTCTGGCGGCGCTGCTGCACACCAGTGCTGTCGCCTTCGAGACGCTGAAATATCTGGGCGTCGCCTATCTGCTCTACATGGCCTGGAACACGCTGAAGGAAAAAGGCGGCCTGAGCGTCGAGGACAATGTCGCGCCGCGCTCGGCTGGCAAGGTGATCGCCACCGGCATCCTCGTCAACGTGCTCAATCCGAAACTGTCGATCTTCTTCTTCGCCTTCCTGCCGCAATTCGTCAGCACCACCGAACCCAACGCACTGTCGAAGATGCTGGAGCTCAGCTCGGTCTTCATGTTTTTGACCTTCGTGGTTTTTGTCGGCTACGGCATCTTCGCGGCGTCGATCCGCAGCCATGTCGTGTCGCGGCCAATGGTGCTGACCTGGATGCGCCGGACTTTTGCCGGCGCCTTCGTCATGCTCGGCGCCAAGCTGGCGCTGGCGGATAGGTGATCGAGGCGCTTAGTCTAGCCCTTGACATAACCCATCGCCTCGACGATCCGCCCGTCCGCGACGCGCATCAGGTTGACGCCGCGCAGCGAATTGCCGTCGGCCATCCAGTAGCGCCAGCGGATCGTGGCGCGGTCGCCGGCCACGAAAGTCTCTTCGAGGTCGAAGCGCGTACCGGGTGCGGTGGCGATCGCCGACCACAGCTCGACGCAGGCTGCCTTGCCGGCGCGGCGCGCGCCGTCCGGCGCCGGCGTGGTGTTCTCGATCACGCAGTCCTGCGCCACCAGATCGTCGAGAGCCGAGGGATCGTGACCCTGAAACACATCGTTGTAGCGCCGCATGATTTCAGCCGTTTCGCCGGAGCGGCTGGCCGTGGTGATGTCGATGATCAATTCCTGGGTCATGCGATTTCTCCTTCCGTTCAGTGACTTATGAGGTTCGCTTTCAGCGTGATCGTGGCGACGCCGGCCAGCGCCCGCGACACGAGGCATCCCGCCTTGGCCGACTGCGCCAGCCGCTCGAAGTCGGCGGCGGCGAGCCCGGGGACGGTCGCCTCCGTCTCCAATTCAATGCGGGTAATCGTCGGCCCGGCCGCGGTGGCGCCCAGATGCACCTTGGCGGTCGTATGGATGTCGCTCGCGATATGACCTTCACTGCCGAGGACGGCGGTGAGCGCCATCGAGAAGCAGCCGGCATGGGCGGCCGCGATCAGTTCCTCCGGATTGGTGCCGGGGCCGTTTTCGAAGCGGGACGGGAACGAGTAGGCGCCCTCGAACACGCCGCTGCCCAGCCTGAGCCGTCCGGAACCTTCCTTGAGCGGGCCGTGCCATTCGGCCGATGCTTCGCGAATTGTCATTGCTGTCTCTCCTCTGGTTGATGAAATGAAGGCGCAAGCACCGCGACCGCTTCCGCGCGCATCCTCGAGCGAGGCCGCCGTCGCGTCCTTCCAGCCGATACTCCTCCAAATCTGCCCCGAAATATGTAGACCGATTTACATACTATGTAGACCGATTGTCATATTTCGGGCAAGCCTTATAGTGCGCACTCCTGACAGAGGTTGACATGGCGACGGACACACGCACGCGGATGATCGAGGCGACGGCACTGCTTTTGCGGCGGCGCGGCTATCACGGCACTTCGCTCAACGACATTCTGAGCGCCAGCGGCGCACCCCGCGGCTCGCTCTATTTCCACTTCCCAGGTGGCAAGGATCAGCTGGTCGTCGAGGTGACGAGCGCCAGCGTCGCCGAGGTAAGCGAGCGGCTGGGTGAGGCTTTGGCCGCCGAACGCGACCCTGCGGTCGCCGTCCATCACATCTATCAGTCGGTGGGACGCATGCTGGAAGACAATGAGTTCTCACTCGGCTGCCCGGTCGCGCCGGTCGTGCTGGACTCGCCAGGCGACGTGCCCGACCTTGTCGAACTGTGCCGCTCTGCCTTCGAACAGTGGATCGGCTTGCTGCGTGAGGCTTTCGTCAGGGCAGGGGTGCCCGAGCGTCGCGCGCAGGCGCTGGCGCTGCTGGTCGAGTCTTCGCTGGAGGGCTTGATGGTGATTGCCCGCGCCACCCGCGACCGCTCATCGCTCAACGCAGTGGCCGATGAGGTGGCCATCCTTATCGAGCAGGCCGTGCTCGCCGGCAAGGTGGCACAGCGGGCGGAGACTACCGCTGTCTGACCGCTAGTCCCAACTGACTGCGGTGGAACACCAGCCTCAAGACGAAAAGAAAAGGGCGACCTCGAGGGCCGCCCTTCGGTAGCTGAATGCAGATGGAAGCGTGGATTAGAAGTCCATGCCGCCACTCAAGCCCGCTTGCGGGCTTGAGCAACTTGGATTCATGGGCGTGCTTTATGGACTTC